>NZ_JBIQDM010000002.1:66550-411940 GCF_045371165.1 Enterococcus pernyi | reverse complement strand
GAAACATTAGCCGAAGTTAATTGTACAAAATGGGAGATTGTCGATGAGCCAACACAGGAATTTAGAGATAAAATCCGCCAGATCGATCAGATGTCGGAACAGTTTCAAACGCTCGCCGATGAAATCACCCGAAAAATCAATGAAATGGTGACAAGTGACAAAGAATTAGCGAATCAATTGTTTGGTGTATAAAAGGAGGAGAGGAAAATTGAGTCAGGAAATACAGCTTTATGAAACATATCAAGCAACGAAACGAGGGTTATCAGAGCAAGAAGAAGCATTGATTGCAACAGAAAGAAAAGTCCATGAGCTAGCGGAAGCAACTTACAAAGATCTCCGATTGATTTTGCACTCTTTTTCTGAACCACAAGAGGCCTTTGACTATGGACGTATCATGATTTCTCGTTTAGAAGAGGATCTGTCGACGGAATTGCGCCATCAACGAAAGAAAATCCAGCTTGACCTAGAAGATAACGAGCAGGTCTATCGTAAGAAACTGGCACAATTGGATTAAAAAGAATGGAGGTTTTGAGATGTTTGAAATGATTGAAACGATTGATCAATGGTGGGAGAAATATCAGAAAGATATGGAGAAATGCTTAACTCGTTCACTTGGAATCGCGCTGAAAAGTGAGAAGGGATTGAAAATAAGAACGACAAATCAATCTGGGAAGAATGAGACAAATAGAGCAAAACGCACGATTTCTTCAGCAGGTACAGGATTGAAGGAGACCCTCAAAGGGCAATTTGGCAACAAAGTGTCGCTAGCTTTAGACGAACAAGAAAAAGCCTTAGACAAAGGTTAGTCAAAGAAACACAAAAAACTTATTCTTACATAAATTGATTAAAGGATTCTGTCAGAACTGATCAACTGAATAATCTATAAAAGCCGAAAATAGGTTGGACTATTTTCGGCTTTTTTGGATTAGTTGCTTAGATGAATTCATTGATTCGTTTTTTTTTACACTATTAAGAAATGAAATTTAATATATTTTATATTTATGTTGAAAAATTATTTCATACGAAGTATAATCAATTTATAAATGAATGCGGATACATGGTAAGGGGGAGAGTACATGTTTGGTTTTTCTGTATTTATGAATCAAGAGTTGTCCGAAGAAACGAAAACGTATATCCATGAAATGGCAGAGAAGGGATTTATTGGTATCTTTACATCCATGCATATTCCAGAAGATGATCCTTCAGCTTATAAAAGGCGTTTGACTGAACTTGGCCAAGAAGCAAAAGCAACCGGATTAGAGTTGATGGTAGATATATCGGGTAAGGCATTAGAGTTGGCAGGGTTCTCCTTAGAAAATCTTGAGCCATTAAAAGAGATTGGTGTGACAGGTCTGCGGATGGATTATCACCTGTCGAACCAACAGATTGCGAAGTGGTCTCATCAATTGAAAATCAGTTTGAATGCAAGCACGATCACTGAACAAGATGTGCAAGAATTAAAAGAAGCAGGTGCTGATTTTACTCAGATGGAAGCTTGGCACAATTATTATCCGCGCCCAGAAACAGGGTTAGACAAATCGTGGTACCAAAGAAAAAATCAATGGTTAGCAGAACAAGGATTTACGATTCAAGGATTTGTACCAGGAGATGAAGTGTTGAGAGGGCCTTTATACAAAGGACTTCCAACATTGGAAGAACATCGTTACCAACATCCTTTGGCAGCAGCGCTAGACTTAGCTTCATGTGGAACGGATCTGATCTATATTGGTGACGGTGGGCTATCGCTGACCACGCAGGAACAATTTTCGTATTATAAAGAAACAGGTGGTATCTTATTGCATGTGACATTGTTGGACCCAACATTTGGTCCAATCATTTTAGGTACACATACGAATCGACAAGATGAAGCTAAAGCTGTGGTACGTAGTGCAGATGCACGATTTAGAGAAATCCCTCCTATTCCTGCTCGACTAACAGATGAACGGAAAACAGGTACGGTCACGTTAGATAATGAAGCGTATCTTCGCTATATGGGTGAAATCCAACTAATGAAAGAAGATTTACCAGCAGATGAAAAAGTCAATTGTGTGGCACGAGTGATCTCGGCTGATTTGCCATTGATCCAACAAATCCATGCAGGAATGATTTATAAATTTAAATGTAAAGAAGGAATTGAGAAATGACGATCGATTTAGATAAATTAACAACGGAACGTAGAAATCAAAAGACATTTGGTTTGGATGAGATGAGTGTTTCTGAAGCCGCTCGCTTGATGAATCAAGAAGATCATGAAGTGGCGGCAGCTATCGCAAAAGAACTACCAAGTATTGAACCAGTGATTGAAGCCGCGATTGTTTCTTTCAAAAAAAATGGACGCTTGATCTACATGGGCGCTGGCACAAGTGGACGATTGGGTGTACTGGATGCAGCCGAGTGTGTTCCTACATTTGGTGTAGAGCCTGAAATGGTCGTTGGTTTGATTGCAGGTGGTGAAGCGGCTATGACTGTCGCAGTTGAAGGTGCAGAGGATTCACTTGAGTTAGGGAAAGAAGATTTGATCCAGTTGAACTTGACGGAAAATGATTTGGTCGTAGGTATCGCGGCAAGCGGTCGCACGCCTTATGTGATTGGTGGCTTAGACTATGCTCGTTCAATCGGCGCAAAGACGGCCACGATTTCTTGTAATAAAGAAGCTGAAATCAGTCAACATGCTGATTTTCCTATTGAGGTAGATGCCGGACCAGAATTTTTAACAGGTTCGACACGTTTAAAATCTGGAACTGCACAGAAATTGATTTTAAATATGATTTCTACAATCAGTATGATCGGTATCGGAAAAGTATTCAATAATCTAATGGTCGATGTCAAGCCAACAAATGACAAATTAGTCGAACGTTCAAAGCGAATCATCATGGAAGCAACAGAAGTGGATTATGAAACAGCAGAAAAATACTTTTATGAAGCGGAACAAAATGTTAAACTAGCGATCGTTATGTTATTGACGAATAGTGACAAAGAGACAGCAAAAAGAAAACTAGCTGAGGCAGACGGCTTTGTAAAACGAACGTTGTAAGGGGGAAAAGGAAATGGCAAAAAATGAATTGACTTTGACAGAACTGGCAAAACAAATTTATGCTGGGGCTGGTGGCATGGGCAACGTAGACAGCGTTGTCCATTGCATGACACGGGTTCGGATGAAGGTCATTGATGAATCGTTGGTCGACGTAGCGAAATTGAAAGCGATACCGGGCGTGTTAGGGGTAGTTGAGGACGAACAGTTACAAGTCATCATCGGACCAGGGAAAGTAAACAAAGTCGCACAAGAAATGGTTGACCAAGCAGGAGTCAAACTAGGTGAAAAAATTCCTGGAAACCCTAATGTTACAACTGGTTTATCAGGGAAAGACAAGGTCAACGAACGTGCCCAAGAGATGAAGAACGTACAAAAATCAAAACAAAAACCGTCAAAAATCAAATCTATTTTAAAAGATATCTCGAATATATTTGTCCCAATGATTCCAGCTTTTGTTGGTACAGGGATCGTTGCAGGGATTGCCGCAGTATTGACAAACCTTGTGACAGCCGGAACCATCGATGGCGCATCATGGCAACAGTACATTGACATCATGAACATTCTTAAAAATGGGATGTTTAGTTATCTTGTCATCTATACTGGGATCAATGCCGCTCAAGTATTTGGCGCAACGCCAACACTTGGTGGAGTAATCGGTGCGGTTGTCATGTTGACAGGGATGAATCCAGAAGCTCCTTTGACGAACCTGTTTACTGGAACCCCACTTGCTGCCGGACAAGGTGGGATCATCGGAGTGATCTTTGCGGTCTGGTTGCTTTCGATCGTTGAAAAGAAATTACACAAAATCGTTCCTGATGCAGTAGACATCATTGTGACACCAACACTTTCATTGATTGTCATCGGGCTGATCGAGATTTTCTTGATCATGCCATTAGCTGGTTTTATCTCAGATGGTATGGTAGGAGGGATCAATTGGGTACTTAGTGTGGGTGGTGCCTTCTCAGGATTTGTATTAGGTACATTATTCTTACCGATGGTCATGTTTGGTTTGCATCAAATATTGACTCCGATCCATGTGCAAATGATCGATGAAACAGGACGTACATTATTATTGCCTATTTTAGCAATGGCAGGAGCTGGACAAGTTGGTGCTGCGCTTGCTTTATGGGTACGTTGTAAGAAAGACAAAGAATTGACTGAAATGATCAAAGGTGCGTTACCTGTAGGGATTTTAGGGATTGGTGAACCATTGATCTATGGGGTAACATTGCCTTTAGGTCGTCCATTCATTACTGCTTGTATTGGAGGCGGTATCGGTGGTGCGGTGATTGGCTTGATCGGGAATATTGGTGCCATTGCTATTGGACCTTCTGGCGCAGCGTTGATTCCTTTGATTTCAGATGGCAAATGGTTTGGCTACGTCCTTGGATTATTAGCTGCTTATGCGGGCGGATTCTTAGCTACTTTCTTTTTCGGGATTCCTAAAGAACAATTAGCGAAAGAAGAATTAGCAGAAGAAGCACCTGTTTATACAGCATCAAGTACTGACTCAACAAATCAAACACAAGCCGTTCAATTATGTGCAGTAGCAGATGGTACAGTGCAATCAATCGAACAAGCGAGTGATCCTGTATTTGCTCAAAAGATGATGGGAGAAGGGTATTTTGTTGAACCAACGAATGGTCATATCTATGCGCCAACTTCTGGGATCATCAGCTCTATTTTCCCAACGAAACATGCCATCGGATTAACAACAGCTGATGGGTTAGAGCTATTAATCCACATGGGAGTCAATACTGTGGAACTAGGTGGGACGCCATTTGATATAAAAGTGAGTGAAGGACAAGCTGTCACAAAAGATACGATGATAGCGGACGTGGATCTAGCTGCGATCAAAGAGGCAGGAAAAGAAACCGCTATGATGGTTCTCCTGACAAATATGGAACATGTCCTAACGTTTGTTTTAACACATACAGGTGAAGTAACAGCAAAAACACCCGTGATGGATGTGGAAAGTGTAAAATAATAAAAAGCGCAAAATCAAAGGATTTTGCGCTTTTTATTAAGCTCTATATCGTTGAACTAAGGCATGGTAGATTCTTTCAACATCTATTGGTGTACCACGTAATTCATAATCTTCTATCATAGGAAAGCCGAATTGTTCAGCATATTGTTTCGCTGTCAAACAATATTGATAGTTAAAATTTTTATTTCCGCTACCGACAACACCAAGACAAAGCGCATGATTTTCTTGATATTCCAAGTATTCTCGCATGGTTTCTGTCAAAATCTCTTGGTCACCACTGTCAATGCCATTGCCTCCTTCTAGATAGGTTGGCACAAACACAAAGAAAGGTTTAGTTTCTTTTTCAAAGTCGCTATTTTCATGGATCTCTTTCAGGTGGACTAAGGGAAGTGAAGCATCTTTTTCATGTTGTTCCACAGCAAATGCTGCTAATTTTTTGACGAATCCTCGGGTGTTACCAGAAATTGAGATATATAAGATATTCATGATATCGTCCTCCAATCATTCTTATCCAGTATAGCATTTTTTTGTTTTTTGGGTAGATAAGAAGAGGAAGAGAAGCGGTCGCTTTCCTTGTATAATTAGAAAAAAATAGTTACAATTAAATTTCAATTAGAATTTTTTAGAAAAAAATAAATGAAACGAAGTTTTGCTATACTTTGCATAAAAGCGGTTTATTTTGGAGGATGCGTACATGGACACAGAGCAACAGAAAAAAGGTATTGGATTGATCCCACTAGCGGCCTTAGTGATTGGGTCAGCGATTGGAGGTGGCGTTTTCGGTATTATGACCGACATCTCAGGATCGGCTGGTGGCCCAGCATTGTTCAGCTGGGTATTAGTTGGGACGTCCATGATGATGCTCTCTTTGTCAATCAATAATATCAATAAGAAACGTCCAGAATTAGAAGGTGGTATTTTTAGCTATGCCGAAGCTGGCTTTGGTCGATTTTCGGGATTCATCAGTGGGTGGGGCTATTGGCTGACCTGCTGGTTAGGAAACGTGGCATTTGCTACGCTATTGATGAGTGCGTTGGGCTATTTCTTTCCAGTATTCGATGGGGGGCAAAATGTCGCCTCGGTCATCGTCAGTACTATATTTTTGTGGGGATATGCTTGGCTCGTCAATCGAGGAGTCGAAAATGCCAGTTACGTCAATGCAATCGTGACAATTTGTAAATTAGTTCCGCTATTTTTATTTATCATTGTTGCTATCAGCACGTTCTCATTGCAACAATTCATCAATAATTTTTCAAGTGATATCATCTTGAATGCCAATGGACAGCCGATTCCTTTCTCAAGTCAAATACTAAGTTGTATCATGGTGATGCTTTGGGTATTTGTTGGAATTGAAGGTGCATCTGTGGTTGGTTCACGAGCAAAGAAAAAATCAGATGTCGGAAAAGCCACGATTTTAGGAATTTTTGGATTGATCGTGATCTATGTTTTAGTTTCGATGTTGCCTTACGGTACAATGACGATGGAAGAACTCCAAACAATCCAAACGCAACCAGCAATGGGCTATGTGTTTGAGATGATGGTTGGTAAATGGGGAGCTGTCGTGATCAATGGTGGACTGATCATTTCCTTGGTCGGTGTATGGTTATCTTGGACGATTTTACCCATTGAAACGATGCGCAATATGGCGGATGACGGCTTATTGCCAGCGCGTTGGGGAAAAGTCAATAAAAAGGGCGCACCCACATATGCGATCGTATTAACGACTTTATGTACAAATGTCTTTTTGCTTTCGCTACTGTTTACAGATAGTGCCTATAACTTTGCTTATACCCTCGGAACAGCAGCGATCTTCTTTACGTGGTTATTCTTAGGATTGTATCAAATGAAACTATCTTATCAAAGAAAAGAATGGGTCCAGTTCTTGGTTGGCTCATTAGCAAGTGCTTTTCAAATTTGGGCAATGCTATTTGTCGCTTTCAATGAAGTGATGCTCGTTCTTGTATTATTTTTACCAGGTATCTTATTTTATCTCAAAGCAAGAAAAGAAAAACAGCAAGCTGTTCCACAGACAAAACTTGATTATTTATTGCTTTCGTTAGTATCGATTTTTGGAGTAGTGGCATTGGCATTATTTGCAACTGGAGTATTGCATTTATAAAACGCACAAAAGTTGAAACCCATTCTTTTGTATCACTCAAAAAGCATCTAAGAGATCGACCCGATTCAGGTCATTTCTTAGGTGTTTTTTCATGCTGCCTATTCACTGATTGTTTAGTAAAAACGATACGTGACTTTCTCACAACGTTTTTCCGCGATTGTTCGTTTCATTTCAGTGAAGAGGAATGGTTACGTTGTCACATTTTGACACATTGAGGCAGATTTTGTTTTAATGATGATCCAAACAAACAATTTTGTAAGAGAAAAAGTTGAGAGAAAGATGGTCGAAATAGGTAGTGATTGCCTATACTTATTCCTTGAGGCATAAAAAAATGGAGGGAATATATGAGAGTGAAAGGGTTGACGTGCTATCAATTGAAATGAATAGCAATTGTTTTTATGGTCGTTGATCATATCAACAGTTATTTCGGGATGCAATTAGGGTTACCAATTTGGGTCTCGTGGTTGGGACGTTTTGTTGCGCCATTATTTGTATTTTTATTAGTTGAAGGTTTCAAGTATACGCATAGTAAATATCAGTATGCGAAACGATTAGGAATAGCTGCATTCGTAGTAGCGATTGGAAATATCATCTATCATTTATTAACAGGAAATTACATCAGTGAATATAATCATCAGCCAAACTATTATTTATTTTTAGGTCCACATAATATCTTTTTGACATTATTTTTGCTGTTTTGCTTGATGTGGCTTCTTTCTATAATAAAAGGAAAAACACTTTGGAGAAAAGGAATGCTCGTAGCAGTAGCACTTTTATTGGTCATGATCACGATTGCTTTTTCAGAAGGTGGTCTGTATTTAGTTCCAATGTTGTTGCTGATGTATTTCTTCCGCGAGAAAAAAGAACGAGGGAAATTGGTTCTAGGTATTTTTGTGTATACGCTGATTTTATTTTGTCTAGCAATTTTATCCTACACACAAATGCCTGATTATCAATCATTGTATCAATTTTTAACGTTTGATAATGAATTTATGATGGTCACCGTCATCCCATTTATCATTCTTTATAATGGAAAACTAGGTGGAGCCGGACGCGCATTCGACAAATACTTTTTTTACTTGTTTTATCCGTTACATCTATGGATCATTTATTTGATTTTTTCTTTTATTCATTAAGAAACAAATGAGGCGAGGTCTGGACAGAAATATTCAGCCTCAAGAAATAAGGCACCATCCACAAAAATTGTTCTTCAAATTCTTGTGGATGGCGTCTTGTTTTTTCGAAGAGGTTACTTCTGTTCTTGTCGTTTATTCGGTTTTAAGGGAGAGAGGACTAATGTCTCAGAAACGTCTCATTTGTTTTTATGAGTTGTTTCAAACATTACAGTTTTGATCCCTTAGTTAGATGTAAAGAAATGTTATGTAGTTCAAGAAAATCGGCAGTATAAATAAGACTTCAAGTCATTTGTTGTTATGGAATTGACAGAATTTTTAAAATATATTATTTTTTTTGTAAGAATTCTCTATATTTTCAATCAATTTTATTTTATAATGAAAAAATATCATGTAATTTTTAGGAGGAAAACAGATGGAAAATTATCTTAGCCTGTTAGGCGTACTGATTGTTATTCTTGGTTTTGCTTTCAAGTTAGATTCGATCTTGATCGTTATGGTTGCGTTAGTCGTGACCGCATTTACTGGTGGATTAGGACTTGAAGGTATGCTGGAAACTTTAGGTACAAGTTTTGTAAATAACCGAGGAATGGCAATTTTTATTATTATTATGTTAGCAACTGGTACGTTAGAACGCAATGGTCTGAAGGAGTCTGCTGCAACGTTGATCAAACGTTTCAAGAAGGTATCCGCTGGAATGATCATCGATATTTATGGTGTTTTCCGCATGATCTTTGCAGCTTTCAATGTCAGTTTTGGTGGGGTGGCCGGCTTTGTACGTCCAATCATCATGCCAATGGCGTTAGGTACCGTTGAATCAAAAGGATTAACCGTCAATCCCGAACATGAAGAGGAATTAAAAGGAATGTCTTCAGCGATGGAAAATATTTGTTGGTTCTTTGGTCAAGTATTATTTATCGGTGGGGCCGGTGCTTTGTTAGTACAATCCACATTAAAAGACTTAGGCTACGAGGTAACTCTTGGACAGTTGGCACTGGTGCAAATACCAGTCGCAATCACAGCTCTAGTCGTGGCGAGTGTCTATTTTTATCTAAAAGAAAAGAAATTAGCGAAGAAATACTATTCAGGAAAGGAGAAATAAGATGGATTTTTTGAACTTTTTTACAAATTCTGAAATATTGTTAAGTGAAAAATTATTGGAAATCTTATATATCTTGATGGGACTAGTCTTGATCTATACGGGCCTTCGTAATGCCTTTGATAAAAGCAATCCTCATCGATTTGGTTCTGCCTTTTTCTGGACAGTTTTAGGAGTCGTGATTGCTGCTGGACGTTGGATATCTCCAACTTACAACGGAATCTTGATTTTCGCGATGACGATCCCAGCAATCACCAAAAGAGTGAGTAAAGGTGCAAGTCGTTTGCCATCAAAAGAATACATGGAAAAAATGTCAGATAAATTAGGGATGAAAATCTTTATTCCGGCATTGAGTATTGGGATCTTTGCCATTTTATTCGCACTATTCACTGATTTAGGTGCTTTAGTCGGTGTAGGTGTTGGGGTATTTGTAGCGATGTTGATCTTGATGTTCTTTTCAAGAGATAATCGACCAACGACTTTCTTGGATGATGCCTCAGACATGTTAGGTACAGTCGGTCCTTTAAGTATGTTACCGATGCTCTTAGCTTCATTGGGTGCGGTCTTCACGAGTGCAGGTGTTGGTACCGTGATTTCTAGTGCAGTCGGTACGATCGTTCCAGAAGGAAATGTCAATATTGGTATCATCATCTATGCGCTAGGAATGGTTCTATTTACAGTGATCATGGGGAATGCTTTTGCGGCAATCACCGTCATGACAGTCGGAATCGGTGCACCTTTTGTCTTTAGTCAAGGGGCTAATCCAGCATTGATCGGTATGGTCGCGTTGACATGCGGTTTCTGTGGAACGTTGTTGACACCGATGGCTGCTAACTTTAACGTAGTACCAGTGGCGATGTTAGAAATGAAAGATAAATACGGCGTGATCAAGAATCAACTATTTGTTGCTGTATTCATGCTGGTTTTCCAAATCATCTATATGATTTTATTTAAATAGTATCTTGAGCGAAAAAGAATCAATGATTTCCATAAAATATGGAGAAGATTGATTCTTTTTCTGAACAGCTAAGCATTTCATTATTGACTGTTTTTTGTTAAAATAGATAGACACTGAGTCCTTCTAATAGGAATGACTTACTGAAAGTACTAAATACACGAGTGAGAAACAATCAAATTTTAATGTTTAGTTAAATCTTTGAAGGATGAATTGAGCGCATCATTTTATAGAATAATGGAGGAATGAAAAATGAAAGTACTCGTAACTGGTTTTGATCCATTTGGTGGAGATAAAGTAAATCCTGCCTATGAAGCAGTCAAAAAAATGCCGTCTGAGATTGCCGGTGCAGAAATCATCAAATTAGAAGTTCCCACTGTTTTTGGTAAAAGTGGTCAAGTCGTAAAAGAAGCAATCCAAGAACATCAACCTGAAATCGTGATTTGTGTTGGTCAAGCGGGTGGACGTTCAGCGATTTCTTTTGAACGCGTAGCAATCAATCTAGCTGAAGCACGTATTGCAGATAATGAAGGTAACCAGCCATTTGATACGCCGTTAGAAGCAGACGGCCCAGCTGCTTACTTTACTTCATTACCAATCAAAGCAATGACAAAAAATGTCCATGAACATGGTTTACCAGCCTATATTTCTTATACAGCTGGTACGTTTGTTTGCAACGACATCATGTATCGATTGTTACACTTGATCGAAACAGAGTTCCCAACGATTCGTGGAGGCTTTATCCATGTACCATTCTCACCAGATCAAGTCATCGATCGCCCTGTAGGGACACCGGCAATGTCACTTGATGATATTGCGGCTTCATTGACTTATGCGGTAGAAGCAGCAGTCAACAACAAAGAAGATATTTCAGGTAACGCAGGAACAACTCACTGATAGTTAGCTGAAGCGCAGCAAGTGCAAGACACTCCTGTCACAACCTCAGCTTCACGTATGAAAAAAGCGAAAAGCCGAAAATAGCTCACATTATTTTCGGCTTTTTTGTTGCTCTTTGAACGTATTTATTTTTACTCTCTTAATTTAGAAAGGCAGGTGAAAGGTATGAATGAAAGTTGGCAAGCAATTTTTGATGAATGGTTCCCAAAAGAAATCAAGCAACACTACCCAATAAAAATCTCCAAACAATATACAAGTAGCCAACGATGGGAAATCTATGAACGATTGACGAAACAACAACGAATTGTCATGGATCAACATCGTCGTTACTTGATCCACTCACGGTTTTTGGAAGAAAACTATTTAGCAGCAACGGATTGGATTTTTTCTGACTTTAAGATCAATCCATTTTATCGCACATCACGTAGGCAACAGAAACTTTATTGTGAATGTGGCCGTGAACTGAAAGTCCAATACATCGTTCGTTCCCCTAAAACAGGTAAGGAATTAAAACTAGGGATCAATCATTTTGCAGAACACTTGCACGTTAGTCCAACAGTTGCAGCGTCGATCAATCAGGGAATGACTAAAGTGGATCTAGCGCTGGATGAGATCCTCTGGCTGAAACAACAAAATATTGCCTTTCCTGAACGACTCTGGCAAGAATATTGTCTAATGTTGTATCATAATCGCCGGCTGAAACAACCGATTTTACCAGATAAAAAGCTGACTAAACGACTCACTGAATTTCGTCATGCCCAGTTACCGATTTATCTGGCAGACTATCAAGCAATGGAAAAGTACATCCAACAAGTGAGCTATCAGGCAAAAGAAAAGCCGAAAAAAATCCTTGAGAAAAAATCATTATTTGAGGATTTTTCAGAAGATTTGACTAAAGATGTTGAAGCGTTCTTGACTAATTATCAACTATTTCTTCGAAAAGATTGGTCATCTGTTTCAATGGCTGAGACAAGCCAACCATCTGTCGCTTTTTTTGCAGAGTTTATCGCTAATCTGCGAGAAGGATCGAAGAATGAAGCTGTAGACGTCGATCGATTAGCAAAAGAACAGCGTTTTATCCAACCGCAAATTTATTATTTTGTTTGGCAACAATATCAGCGTTATGGATTTACAACTGGTTTTTTCGATAGTATCCCTCGGGTGATGAGAAATGGTTTTCTAAAGATTTTACGCAAAGAACGCGAAGAAAAACAGCAAGCTACAACAAAAACTGTGACAGAAACTGAATGGCAAGAACTTGCAAAGAAAATCAAAAAACAATCAGTCGCCTCTTTGATCCAAGAATATGAACAAGCAGACTATGTATTTACTTCAGAACAACAGCTTGCATTAAAAAAATTCCAAGAATTGGAATCAGTGATACAAACGATGGATGAAGACATTAGAATGTTGCTCAAGGATTTGATTTAGTTGACTCGAACCGCTGAGAGAATCTTGGTATGACGATACCTAGAAATAAGCGAGAAAAGTCCCATCCTATTTTGGGTGACTTTCTCGCTTTAGTAAGAGGTTTGAAAAACAAACCAATTTCTAGTACAAGTTTATTTATTGTTTTCCATCAAGAAACATGGTGCGAAAAATATTCTGCTTCCATGCGCTGCATGCGCGCTCTTTCTTTTTTGTTGTACCAAGGAGAGACAGTAAAGGCTAATAAGTCATTGATCAAGTAAACAGAGCTATTGATAAACATAGCTAAACTAGCAGACCCATGGGTATAGGAAACATACCATAAGACCATTTGTGCAAGACCAGAAGCTAGCCACCAATAATACTGATTGTTGTAGCGAAGGAAGCTAATGATGCCGGCAGAAAGACTGATCGAAAAAGCAATGGCATCGATCCAAGGACGAGGGTCGTCTGTATACGTACCAATCAAATAACCTGAAATCAAGTAAACGAAAACAGTCCCGGTTAATGCAATCAACCAACTTTTTCCACTAAATTCTCGAATTTTAGAAGCCATATTATGATTCCATTCTTTACTTAATAAAACTGGGATATCCAATGTGACCATGTAAGCAATTTGTTCGCCGATACTTAAATAGTTTTTGGCAGAAAAGCCAACGACGATAAAACAAATAGCAGAGAGAATTCCTAGAATACCGTTGACTGATTTAGCGGCATTGATTGATAAAATACATAACACCCCTAGATTTGTCCCGATAAAGGTAATGATCGATAACCAAGTGATTGGCTGATTCACAAGTGTCATGACTTGGCAACCTAGGCTAAAATAGAATAGATAATAATTTTGTTGAGGCCAACCTTTCAATTGATGAATCAAAAATCTGAAATAATTACTCATAATAAAAAACTCCTTGAAACACAATATATAGTGTCTGTTTATTTTAGAGACACAAATTATTGTATTCCTTTTAAAATTTATTTCTAGTCTTTCATTTTAAAAAAATATATGTTATTATTCGATTTGATTGTTTTCTGAGAAACATTTACTTTCAAACGATGAAAAGTAGGAGGCCATTTGATGTGGTCTCTCTTTTTTTGTGCAGCGGGAGAAAAATCTATGCTATGTCTAAAAGTATTGATAAGATAAAGGAAACAAAAAGATTGGAAGTGTGAGAATGAATTTAACAACCGTTCACCATGTTGCGATCATTGTGTCGGATTACCAAAAGTCACGTGCTTTTTATGTTGATTTGCTAGGTTTTGAAGTTATTCGTGAAAATTATCGAGAAGACCGTGGCGATTATAAGCTAGATTTAAAACTAGGAGATATGGAGCTTGAGATTTTTGGCATCAAAGACGCACCTAAAAGACCGAGCTATCCAGAAGCTTGTGGTTTGAGGCACTTAGCATTCAAAGTGGAACATATCGAAGAAACAGTCGCGGAACTACAAGGATTGGGGATTGAAACTGAACCAGTCCGTATCGATACCTTTACAGGCGAAAAAATGACTTTCTTTTTTGATCCGGACGGATTGCCGTTGGAGTTACACGAATAAAGGTAACAAATTTGTCACTTTTTCTTCCGTTCATTCGATTTTTTTCTTTCCTATTTCTTGTTATTCTAAAAAAAAAACGGGGAGAGAGTGGAATGAAAAAAATAATCATTGCAGCATCGATTGCTATCATTGTTAGCTTAGCGGCTTCGTTAGGACTATTGGATGCAAACTTTTCTTTTGATGACATCAGTGACCAAGAATATCAAATCTCATTGCAAAAGGCAGTGTCTATTTTGCGAGATGAGTACCATGAAGAGAAAGTCAGTCGTATCCAGTTCAACCAATTAGACGAAGAACAAAGTAATAAAAAGATGTATGAATATATTTTTTATACTCCCAATCGAGTGATCACAGTGAATCCAATCTCAGGAAAGACGATGGTTGTTGATGAAAGCCGAAACGAACCAGGGCAATTCTTTCACTTGAAAACGATCCATCAAGTGAAACATCCACAGGCAGCAATGAAAGAAGCAGTCCATAAAGTCGGAAAACATCACGGGAAAGCAAAAAGTTGGGAAATCACGACAAAAAGTGGTCAATTGTATTATTCTGTAGCCGTCGATGGAACGAATCATTTAGAAGATGTATTGATCAGTGCTTGAAAGAGAAGTGGTTTCACTTCTCTTTTTTTATAGATAAGAGTAATCTAAAAGTGTAAAACAAAGAAGGGATTGAGGGAATCATGCAAAAAATGGTTTGTCCAAACTGTGGAAAAAAATTCACTTATGAAGAAGTAAATCATATCGTCGAACACGTAAAAAAAGAGATGCCGATTGTTTGCCCCTACTGTCGTTTTGAAGCAAAAACAATCGTTTCGAATGGTTATTTCGTGACACAAAAAATTGAAGATTATTTGAATTAGCTGTTTTGCTCTGAGATTTCATTATGGTAAAATGAAAAAAAGGAGTGTCAGAAATGATTCGTAATGCAAAAAAAGAAGATGCGGCAGCTATCGCTCCGCTTATTTTAGTTATATTGAAAGATATGGACTTACCGTTTCTTTTAAAGTACGGTGAAGAAAAAACATTAGAAGTCTTGGAAGAAGCCATTACAGACCCAGACTATCGTTACAGCTATACAAGAGGGATCGTTGATGAGCGAGAAGGCAAGGTAGCAGGAATCGTTTACGGTTATACAGACGAAGAAGAACCAATCATCGACCAGCCGTTAGAAAAAATCTTACAAAAGCATGGCATTTATGAGCAAGTAAAAATGTTTACGGATAGAGAAACATTCCCTGATGAATGGTATTTAGATTCTATCTGTGTTTCAGAAGAATTTAGAGGACAAGGAATCGGTTCCTCTTTGTTAGAAGCATTGCCACCAATCGTCAAAAAACAAAACCGCGATGTCATTGGACTAAGTTGCGATAAGCAAAACCCGCAAGCTAGAAAATTGTACGAGCGCCATGGGTTCAAAGTAATCGGGGAACGAACGATTAGTGGACATCTGTATGATCATATGCAAAAGAAAATCGTCTAGTGAGTTTTTATTGCTCAATCAAGCTTACCAGATTAACAAAATGCAGGCATACCTGAAAAGGTGTGTCTTTTTTTATTAATAAAAAAGTGAGGAATATCACATAATTCAAAAATAATTGTGAAAGAATATAAATACTATACGTTATGTTAAATGAAGAATGTATGAAATTAATGTAATTTTTCTATATAATTTCAGAAAAATATGTATTTTATCGATTTTTAGGAATATAATTACGAATGTTTTTATGTTATGAAATTTCATATATTGATGAAAAGAGATGAAAAAATGTTCAAAAATAAAGTTGTGAATCTTTCCCTAATGTCTGTTTTGCTTCTCCATTTATTTTTTCCAATCCAAGTAATTGCTGAGACATTTCTTCCACAAGATCCAGGAAGTGTTTATGATGATTTGACTGGTGATTATGGGGTATTAGGGATTGCTTCTCAGTTCCATGTGTTCGCAAAAGAAAAAACGACCATCAATGCGCATACAGAGGGGAATGTAGCAACGAGTGTTTTATCAGCAACGAATAACTTCGGTACATCGATCAGTACAGGGGATTTAAATAAAGAGATCAATTATGCACAATCCGTTGAGACAATCATTAGCTCAGCAGAAACTGCGGCTTCTGTTAAACGATCGAATAAATTTATTGTGGGACCAAACAATGTGATCACGACGGAAAACGATAAAATAATTGTCAATGGAACAAGATTGGATCATTTATCAGTGGATGAGTTCTATCAAGATCGAGAAGATGCTCAATATATTGATTTCAACAAAGAGTTTGAAAATTTAATGCTGACATCAAATATGTTGATGTCATTAGATCCATTAAAAACATATACGCCAGATGATTTCCCTGATATGAATAATCGTGTGATTGACTGTACAGATCTGGTTGGGGACCAGCCCTATGTCATCAATGTTGCTGCTTCTGTTCTGGCAAAGAATACCCCCTTACGAATCAACAATCCTGAGGGAAAAGTGCTTATAATCAATGTTGTCGATGCACCGACTAATTTTTCGGTACAATCCCAGATCCAATATAATAAACGTTCCAATCATCAAACAGAAGATTTTTCTGATGCCAATATTTCTTGGAATTTTGGTAATCTAACAGAAAAATTAGAAATCAATGCGCCTTTCCAAGGAACGATTATTGCACCTTGTGCGGATATTACAGTCAATCAAAGTCAAGATGGAACGATCATAGGGAAAAATGTGATCTTGAATGCTACAACAAATCGTTGGGACCCAAATGAAATTTTTGCTGTACCAAATACGCATGATGACACGACAGATACAACAAGTAGCAGTACAGAACCAAGTACGAGTGAAAGCAGTACAGAACCAAGTACGAGTGAAAGCAGTACAGAACCAAGTACGAGCGAAAGCAGTACAGAACCAAGCACAAGTGAAAGCAGTACAGAGCCAAGTACGAGTGAAAGCAGTACAGAGCCAAGTACGAGTGAAAGCAGTACCTATCCAGGTAAAAATGGAAAGCAATCAGATACAAGTACCACAACAAGTAGTGCTAGTAGTGTTTCATCAACAAACGAGTCTGACGAGCCTGTTATCAGTGGAGAAGGAACAGTTGAAAGCGATGGATCAGGTACGATGCAAATGAACGATAGACGTGAAAATAAAGTAGCGCTAGCTGTTGAATCAAATACCAATAATGATGATCCTTCGACTAAGAATGTACAATCACAAAATCAACAGCTTTTCCCTCAAACAAATGGGGAAAGAAATAATTTGTGGATCATGGTAGGTGCAGTGCTTGTCTATGTAGTGACACTTCTTTTCTATAGAAGAAAACAGGTGTAAAAGAAAAAACGAAGCTGTGACATCGATTGTCTGATCCCTTTAAACCTGAATAAACGGTGTTCCAGAAGTAACTCCTTTAAAAATAAGCCAGAAAACTCCGAAAATTTGAAAGACAATTTTCGGAGTTTTCTGGCTTATTTCTCGGAGCTGGACATTTCTGTCACAACCTTATTTTTAGTTGACATCAAAGCGATAAGAAAGAGGTGTTTCTTTGTCTTTGTTTTTTCGATAGAGCCAGTAATCAAGGACAGCAGCGATACAGATACAGATAGGCGCATTTTCTTCACAAGGGATATCAAGGACATAATAATCACCGGTAAAGAGGGTTGCTTTGTCCATTTCCATGATTGGTTCATTGAAATGCTGGATCTGATAACGATGATTATAGATATCTCCTTGAACAGTCCAATGTAATCGGCGAATATAATAAAAATCTCCTGGCCAATTGAAAATCTTTTGCATCGTACCGACTTTTTCGAAATCTTTATAAAGTTCAAAGCGTGTCCCAAATGTCAGACTGATTTGTTTGATATGAGCGACTAGATCTCCATTCATGGCATAAAGAGATAAAGCATCTCCTTTCGTTCCCCAGCGGCCGACCATCAAAAAAAGTGATTTGCCTTTTTCGTCTTTGACGATTGTCCGGGTCGCACGACTCAGCTGTTTTTCCTGAATGAAAAATTCTGACATATTTGTTCCCCTCTTTCTTCAAACAACTATAGATTTTCGTTGATTGCGCGTAAGATGGCTTTGCCAACACCCGATTCAAGGTTCGTGTCTGTTAAGTATTTAGCGTAATCTTTGACTTCGATCTCTGCATTTCCCATAGCGAAACTAACGCCGGCGGTTTGCAACATGCTGACATCATTGAAATTATCACCGATCGTCATGACTTCATCTAAAGTGATCCCTCGTTCATGAGCGACATGAGCAACTGCGATTCCTTTTTGAGCATTTTTATGGTTGACTTCAAGATTATTTTGACCAGAAGAGGTCACTGCCAGTTCGCCTAAATTACTGATTTCTTTCCCTACAGGGCCTAAAATACGTGGACCTTCAGTATGGAAACAGATGATTTTTAGGACTTCAAGTTTATCATCAAGTAGTAATTCGCGAATGCTGTCAACATAAGTGATGTGTAAGAGTTCAAGATTAGCTGAAGCCATGGCGATCGCCATTTTGTAAGTCAAATGGGGCATATGGGTCGCAATGGAAGAAGCAAAGCTTTCGATTCTTTTTGGTTGGCTTTCCGAATACAATCCTTGGTTTGTCGCTACCTCGTAATAAATACCATTTGCATCTAAAATATCCATAACTGTCATGGCTTGGGGACTTGGAATTGGTACTGTAAAAAGCGACTTACCGGATCTGTCAAAAACTTGCGCGCCATTCAAAGTGATCATCGCACAATCGATTCCTGCTTCATCTAAGGCTGCTCGTGCTTCTTGTGCGTTACGTCCAGTAGCGACCATAAATTCAATACCCAGCTCATTTGCCATGCGGATTGCTTCAGTATTTTCTGTTGAGATACTCATATGTGCATCGAGTAAAGTGCCGTCCATATCAGAGGCAATTAATTTGATCATGTGATTACCGTTCCTTTCCTTTTCTCCTTCCTAGTTTAACATACTAATGCGAGATAAGATGGAAGATTTTGACTTGTTAACAAATAATTTGTGAGTTATTCTGGAAAATAGGAGGTGGGAAATTTGAAGAAAATCATCCACAATAGTTGGCAAGAAGTATTAGCTGATGAATTTGAAAAAGATTACTATCAGCAGTTGAGAATATTTTTAAAAAATGAGTACGCAACTCAAAAAATCCATCCGGATATGTATCATGTTTATGAAGCGTTAGAGCTGACTCCCTATGAAGAAGTCAAAGTCGTGATTCTAGGACAAGACCCTTATCATGGAGTAAATCAAGCGCATGGTCTTTCTTTTTCCGTACAACCAGGAGTAAAAACACCACCGTCTCTGGTCAATATCTACAAGGAATTGAAGAATGACTTAGGGATCGAACCAGTTTCTCATGGGAATTTAGTGACTTGGGCCAAACAAGGTGTGCTGCTGTTGAATACTGTACTAACTGTCAGAGAAGGGCAAGCTTATTCTCATCGCGGAAAAGGCTGGGAACAATTGACGGATGCGATCATTGAAAAGCTGAATGAACGAGACAAACCGATCGTATTTATTCTTTGGGGGAAACCTGCACAAGAAAAAATGAAAATGATCGATAAAAGTCGACACATTATAATAACAGCCCCACATCCAAGCCCATTATCGGCGCATCGTGGCTTTTTTGGTTCAAAACCATTTTCAAAAACGAATGATGCGTTGCTTGCTCTGGGTGAAACACCGATTGATTGGCAACTGCCTAAAACAGTGTAATGATACAGCGCTTTCCTGTTATAGTGCAGTTTTTCCGGATTATGTGAAAAACTTAATTATTATCCATTATTTGACTGATACAGAAATTTAAAACTGTTCTTTTTTTTGATAATAGTGTATCATGGTAGTTAATAAAAATAACTGGGGGTCATCTTGTGGAATTGTTTGATAGTTTAAGATTTAAAATTGTACGTCGCGGCATCAAAATCGTGTTTCCAGAAGCAACGGATGCAAGAATTTTAGGAGCAGCAGCACGTTTAAAAGCAGAAGAATTAGTTGAACCGATTTTGATCGGCAGCAAAGAAGAAATTGAAGCAGCAGCAAATGCACGTGGTATCCAAACATCTAACTTCACGATCATCAATCCAAATGATTATGAAAAATGGGATGAAATGGTCGAAGCTTTTGTTGAACGCCGTAATGGAAAAGCAACAAAAGAACAAGCAGAAAAAATCTTAAAAGATGTCAATTACTTTGGAACAATGCTTACATATATGGGCATTGCTGATGGTATGGTTTCTGGAGCGATCCATTCAACCGGAGATACAGTACGTCCAGCACTACAAATCATCAAAACAAAACCAGGTGTAAGTCGTACAAGTGGTGCTATGATCATGGTTCGCGGTAGAGATCAAGAAAAGTATGTCTTTTCTGACTGTGCGATCAACGTGAATCCAAACGCACAAGAATTAGCTGAAATTGCTGTGGAATCAGCAAAAACAGCTGAACTATTCGATATCGATCCAA
Source organism: Enterococcus pernyi (assembly GCF_045371165.1). Classification (NCBI taxonomy): domain Bacteria; kingdom Bacillati; phylum Bacillota; class Bacilli; order Lactobacillales; family Enterococcaceae; genus Enterococcus; species Enterococcus pernyi. Next base: position 391,283 of record NZ_JBIQDM010000002.1, on the reverse strand, counting down.
AAATCGCATTGATGAGCTTTTCAACAAAAGGTTCTGCAGCAGCTCCTGAAGTAGATAAAGTGGTTGAAGCAACAAGAATCGCGAAAGAATTAGCGCCTCAATATACGATCGATGGCGAATTACAATTTGATGCTTCTTACGTTCCAGCAGTCGCTCAATTAAAAGCCCCTGATTCTAAAGTGGCAGGTCAAGCAACAGTCTTTGTCTTCCCTGAATTACAATCAGGAAACATTGGCTACAAGATCGCTCAACGTTTTGGTAACTTTGAAGCAATCGGACCAATCTTACAAGGATTGAACAAACCAGTAAGTGACCTTTCTCGTGGTGCTAATGAAGAAGATGTCTACAAATTAGCAATCATTACAGGTGCACAAACATTATTAGATTAATCGAACAGTAGATCTAAAAAGAAAAGGGCTAGGGAGCTGAGGATTCCTGACTCTTTTCTTTTTTTTTGTTGGATTACACGTTATACTGACAAAAAAGAATGAGGAGAAATGATGATGATTGAATTAACAAGTGTGGCGATGACAGACCAATTAGCAGAAATCATTGGAAAAGTCGCTCATCCGGGAGATAATCTAGTGTTAACTGGCGATCTAGGTGCTGGTAAAACGACTTTGACAAAAGGAATTGCAAAAGGATTAGGCATCGTTCAAATGATCAAGAGTCCGACCTATACGATCATTCGGGAATATACACAAGGAAAAATGCCTTTGTACCATATGGATATCTATCGTGTCGCTGCTAGCGGTGCTGATTTGGGATTAGATGAATATTTTGAAGGTGATGGACTTTCAGTCATTGAGTGGGGAAATCTATTAGAAGATGCTTTACCTGAAGATTATTTGGAACTGATTATTGAGAAAAGTGATACAGAATTAGAAAAAAGATATGTGAAATTCCAATCATACGGACCGAATAGTCAAGAGTTTGAAAAACGTATCTATGAAGCATGGGCGAATTCTCATGGCTAATGATGTTGAACTGACGTTAAAAGAAGCGGAGAAATCAGATGCTGAAGGATTGTTAGTGATGCTACGCCAAGCGAGACAAGAAACGGATTATTTTGTTGTTGAGGAGCGTTCACTCAATAAAAGTAAAGAGGTACTTGCAACTGAATTGTCTCGAATAAAAGAAAGTGCAGAACATTTATTATTTTTAGCCTGTGTCAAAAAACAGGTGGTAGGTGTTGTTTCTGTTGCTCCCAAACCTGACTTGCCCCGTCATGGCGAAATAGGGATCAGTATCTTGAAAGAATATTGGGGAATGGGGTTAGGTAAGATTCTTTTAGAGGAGGCAATCATTTGGGCTACAGAAAATGCGCGATTTAGTACGTTGGTTCTTGACGTATTGGCGGGCAATCAACGAGCCATAAATCTTTATCAAAAAATGGGGTTTCAAGAGGAAACCCAAAGTGTTGACTCTTCGAGAAGACAAGGTCAATCATTGGCGATAATCAAGATGAAACGAACGATCGAGCATAAAATAAACTGATTTCAAAAACAAAGAACCTGAAAAATAGTTGTCCACTTTTCAGGTTCTTTATTTATCATCATCTTTGATTCTTTCGTACGAGGGAATCAACCAATAGAAATGCAAGAATTAGCTTATTTTAGCTAGTTGAACTATTTCACTGTGACTAATTTTTTCAATGGGTCTGTCCCAAAATATTTTTCCTGATATAACAAGATTTCCGCACATGCTCGACTATCTTCTAACGCATCATGGTGATTTTTCAACGTGATATCCAAATTTTCACAAACTGTATTCAAGCGATGATTTGGCATTTCTGGAAACAAGCGGCGACTTGTTTTGACGGTACACAATGAGAGATAGTTCGGTTGAGGCAACTGATAATAATCTAAACAACCAGCTAATACTTTTGTATCAAATGCGGCGTTATGCGCAACGACTAATCGGTTTTTTTGGAAATACTTTTCGATTTTCTGCCAAACATCTGGAAATTTAGGTGCCTGTTGGACATCTTCGGGTCGGATACCATGGATCTGGATGTTCCGCCAGAAAAATGGCGTTTCCGGTTGGATCAAGGTATAAAATTCATCGACAATCTGACTGTTCTCCACTTTGACAAGGGCTAAGGAACACGCACTATGAGATTGGTGGTTCGCAGTTTCAAAGTCCATCGCGATAAAATTCATTTTCAAATAAGCCTCCTTTAAAAAATAAACCATAACATAGATTTGTATGAAAAGAAATAGCTTTTTCAGACTATGTATCAAGTAAATATGGTGCCAGTGAAGGATCAAAGGAAGAAAATCGGGACAACCCAATTTCTTCCGTTGCTATCCTAACTATTCGATAATTAATTCGACAGGGCAGTGGTCACTACCTAGAATCGATGTATGGATTTTTGCATCAACCAAACGAGGTGTCAAATCTTCACTCGTCAAGAAATAATCGATACGCCAACCTGCATTGTTTTTTCGAGCATTGAAACGATAACTCCACCAAGAATAGACACCCTCTAACTCTGGATAGAAGTAACGGAAAGTATCTACAAAACCATTATCAAGTAAATGAGACAATGCGTTTCGTTCTTCGATAGAGAAACCGGCACTTTTTTGATTCGTTTTCCAATTTTTCAAATCGATGTTCTCATGGGCAACATTTAGATCCCCACAAACAATTACCGGTTTTTGTTTTTTCAACTCTTCTAAATAATCATAAAAAGCAGATTCCCATTCTAAACGGTAATCGAGACGTTTCAATTCATTTTGTGAATTTGGTGTATAGCAAGTGACTAAGTAAAATTCAGGATATTCTAACGTGATCAATCGGCCTTCTTGATCATGGACATCAATGCCCATTCCATAAGAAACGTTCAATGCAGGTTCTTTGGCGAAGATCGCTGTACCTGAATAGCCTTTTTTGACTGCATAATTCCAATATTGATGGTAACCTGGTAAATCCAAGTCGATTTGACCTTCTTGTAACTTTGTTTCTTGAAGACAGAAGAAATCTGCATCAAATTCCTTAAATGTTTCTAGAAAATTTTTGTTGACGATGGCTCTTAAACCATTGACATTCCACGAAATCAGTTTCAAAAAAACACGCTCCTTTTTCTATCAAGTCTGTGCGATTATATTGTACCTCATTTTTATTAAAAATAGTGTAAGATAAGAGTAATAACAGATAGCAGGAGGGAAACCATGAAAATTGGCGTAGTAGGAGTAGGTAACATTGCCGAAAAAGCATATTTACCCACATATGCAGGGAAACAAGGAATGGTTGATTTTTATTTTGCGACACGTAATCAGGTAACGAAAGATCGTCTGAAGAAAACCTATGGATTTGCTCATTTGTATGAGTCTTTGGATGACTTAATTGAAGAGGAGATCGAAGCATGTATGATCCATGCGGCAACAAGCGTTCATTTTCAATTAGCTAAAAAATGTTTGGAACATAATATCCATGTTTATATCGACAAGCCTTTAAGTGTCGACCTAAAAGAAATCCAAGAGTTACAAGAATTGGCAGAACAACATCAAGTGATTTTAATGGTGGGCTTCAACCGACGATTCGCCCCAATGGTCGAAGAATTAAAAGCGATTCCAGAAAAACGGTTGATCCAGTTACAAAAAAATCGCATTGCGGCAAAAGAAGCAACTGCTTTTGTCATTTACGATCTGTTCTTGCATCTGGTGGACACGGCTGTTTATTTATTAGACGAACCAGTGATCAAAACAACTTCTCATATCCGAGAAAAGGAAGGATCTATGGAAGTAGCGATGTTGCAACTTGAAACTGCGAACCAAATGGCAATTGTGACGATGGATCTTGGAAGTGGTGCAAATACTGAAACCTATCAAGTAACGAGCAAACAAGGAACCTATGAATTGAGTGATCTGACAGAATTAGTCATCCGTAAACCAGATACGGTGGAAATAAAGAAATTTGGTGATTGGGAAACCACGCTGAGCAAACGTGGTTTTGTGCCAATGGTTGAACGATTTTTTGAAGAAATCCAACAACCGACGCCAAATAATGAAAAGTTAAAACAAACCAACATTTATGAGAGCCATGCACTTTGTGAGGAGATGTTGAATAATCTTTATCGTCATCAGCTTTGAGCAAAACTGGCAAGATTGTTTTAAGCGTGATAGAATGATGGGGACGTTTGAAAAGAAAGGAAAGTCCTCAGTGAATAAAGAAGATATCGTTAAAAAAAATCCAGAGTTGAATCTGTTGCTTGATGAACCGTTAAGTCATTATACATTTACCAAAACCGGTGGACCGGTAGATGTTTTAGCTTTTCCCAAAACCAAATCAGAAGTCAAACAGGTAGTTGACTATTGTCGAGAAAACCAAGTGCCATGGTTGGTATTAGGAAATGCAAGTAACTTGATCGTCCAAGATGGTGGGATACGCGGCGTGGTCATCATGTTGACAGAGATGAACCAAATCAGCGTTGAAGGCACGATGGTGATTGCAGAAGCAGGTGCGAAACTGATCGATACGACGTATGCAGCCTTAGCAGAATCTTTGACAGGATTCGAATTTGCCTGTGGGATTCCTGGAAGTATCGGCGGTGCAGTCTACATGAATGCAGGAGCTTACGGTGGGGAGATCAAAGACGTGTTTGCAGAAGTCGATTTATTATTAAGTGATGGGACGATCCAAACTCTGTCAAATGAAGAAATGGCCTTTTCTTATCGCCACAGTGAATTACAGAAGATGGAGGCCATCGTCTTAGAAGCTCGTTTCCAATTAACACCTGGTGATCATGAGATGATCAAAGGTCGGATGGACGAATTGACGGAATTGCGTGAAGCAAAACAACCATTGGAATACCCTTCATGCGGTAGTGTCTTCAAACGACCTGAAGGACACTTCACAGGACAACTGATCCAAGAAGCAGGCTTACAAGGTTTGAAATGGGGCGGCGCACAGATTTCGGAAAAACATGCCGGCTTTATCGTCAATATCGACCATGCAACAGCAACTGATTATACAGAGTTGATTGCCCATATCCAAGAGGTGATCAAAGAGAAGTTTGATGTCGCATTAGAAACAGAAGTACGGATCATTGGTGAAAAAAGAAGCTAAAGGAAAGTAGGTGGCGTGATGTTAGATAAGCAATTGCCCTATGCAGAGATTTGGATGACACGCCCACTCAATGAAGAATTGCCTTCTTATCCCTTGAATCAGCAGTATCGCTTTGAAAAGTATCAACCAGGCGCAGAGCAGGATTGGGCAATCATTGAAACAGCAGTCGGTGAATTTGACTCTGTGGAGGAAGCACTGGTTTACTTTGACCAAGCTTTTGCCCCTTATCCAGAAGAACTGGCAAAGCGCATGTATTTTGTGGTCAACGAACAAGGTGAACGCATTGCCACATGCACTGCTTGGTGGAAGCTTCGTGAGAAAGAATATCCGCTTTTTCATTGGTTAGCGGTCAAGCCAGAACATCAAGGAAAAGGGATTGCCAGAAGTTTGACGATCGAAGTGCTCCGTTGTTTTCAGCAAATAACGACACAAAGTCCAATTTATTTACACACACAGACATGGAGTCATCCAGCAATCAAACTTTATCAAAGTTTAGGTTTCACGTTCATCCCTGAGAAATTTGATGGTAGCGAAAATCCCGATTATGAAATGGTGATAGATATTTTATCATCGAAAATTAAAAAAGGCGCCTAAAAAATAGGTGATGACAGAAGTATTCAGCTCCGAGAAATAAGCCGTGAAACCCGAAAATTGTTCTTCAAATTTTTGGGTTTCACGGCTTATTTTTGACGGAGTTGGCTTGCGAATACCGTATACACGATTTTAAGGATAGAAACAAAAAGGAATTTCATTTTTTTCCTAACGCTTCAAATTGCTTCAATGTTAGAGAATTATTAGGTTGATCGCTAAGTGGAAAATCCTTCACTAAGGTATTAAAGTTATTAGTTCATATACCAACGTTATTTAAATATCAAGAAATAATAGGTCAACTTAGAAAGAGGTTTGTGTGTATAATCCTGTTAATAAAAAAACAACAAATCGTCCAGATGATTTAGTTATAAGAGTCAATTAGATACTCGAGATAGTTGAATCACCAAAAAATGCAAGGTGTTTTGCTAAAATACTACAAAAATTTCGCATGGAAAAGAACCTCACGTTCATTACTTGTCCATTTCCAGCGTAAAATAGCTTATTAGGATTCCAAGCAGGTATTTCTGCCAAATCTAGCAATTTATCCTGATCGTTCGAATGATTTAGGCCATTCATTAGATAAATATGTCAATCATTGTTTTTGTGACTGGTTTACAACAGACAAAAAAACAGAACTTCAAAAGATCATGGCTATTGATCCTACAAAACAAAAAAAGGTGGGACAGAAGTGTTTGGTCACGAGAAATAAGGTGTAATCCCCAAAAATTACTCTTTGAATTTCTGTGGATTTCACCTTTTTTCTGACTATTATCGCTTATGGTTCAGCCGGTTATTTGGGCTTGAGGTCAAAACTAAAATCAATTTTACTTTTTCTCCAGCTACTCTTTTTTGTTTCCAGCAGTATCCATCCGTGTGGTCACACCTTTTTTTCTAGGGATGAAGTTCCGGATGAACGTAAATTTCCGATAATCGTTTCGTGTATAAAGATAGCCGAAAACGCTGAAGACAAGGGCTCCGATAAAATTGACGAATAAATCTTTCATCGTATCTAAGATCCCGATGTCCAAGTACCCATCTGCCATGACATACTCTTTGGTTTTGCCATGCTCATCTTTATATGTGACGGTTGTTTGTTGGATATCTTTGATCTTATATACGGTGTTGCCATCCTCACTTAATTTGACACTGTTGATCTGATCAACATAGTTATCTTTTTGCATGTCCATCTGCAAGACTTGATCCGCAGAGAATTCGATAAATTCCCAAAAAACCCCTACGGTCATGGAAAAACAGAAAGAGACTAGAGCGACTAGTAATGGCGTCAGATTCATTGTTTTCGTGTTTTTGTTCAAAAGATAGACAAGAGAAAAACCGACACCACCTGCTAGGAAGCCGCTTAGTGCGTGTAACGCTGTGTCCCATAGTGAAAAGTAGCCATAAAAGTCACTTAATTCACCCAAGACAGTGGCACTGAAAATAAAGGATAAGATGATGATTTCCAGTGTGTTAGGGATTTGGATCTTTAGTAATTTTTCTAGTAAATAGGGGATTTCAAACAATAATAAAGTTAATAATAAGAGCATGATATTCCCCATGTTCCGGTCAATCAATTGGTCGACGAGCATGACCACCACAATGATACGTAAAATGATGTAAATCGCATGAGTGACCTTCCCAGCAGACTTACTCCCTTTTGAAAAAAAATGTTTGATAAATTTCATAAATGAACTCCTTCGTGTTTCATATCGATTATACTTGTCTAATGAAAAAAGCCCAAATCTTCTGTTTGGATCAAAAAAAAAATTTTTTTTTGCCTGACTATTTATTCAAGAAACTCGACTGTTTTTCGATAGTTACTAACGAAAACTTGAAAAATTTGGAATATTAATGGTTATTTATAAAAGAGTGAGATACCAGTAGTACGGAAAATGTAAATTGTTGGTTGAATTTGTGAATGCTATCACTTATGATGGGGTAAGTGTTAAATTTTAGGAGGACAACTATGAAGAAAACAATTAAAGGGTTACTGACAGTTACAGCAATTTTTGCCTTAGGTGCCTGTACGCCTGATGAAAAAGAATCTGCATCCAGTAGCTCTTCCACAAAAGAATCAACAGAAGTATCATCCGGAGCGTCTGCTCAAACTTACACAAATCCAGCTGATATGAAAGAAGAATATGATTTGATCATCGTCGGCGGAGGAGGAGCTGGTATGGCAGCTGCAATCGAAGCAAAAGATGCAGGCTTGAATCCAGTCATTTTTGAAAAAATGCCAGTTGCTGGTGGAAATACATTAAAATCTTCAAGTGGAATGAACGCATCTGAAACAAAATTCCAAGAAGAAGAAGGTATCACTGATTCGAACGACGCCTTTTATGAAGAAACATTAGCAGGTGCGAATGGCACAAATGATAAAGAAATGTTACGCTATTTTGTCGATCATTCGGCTGCTGCAATCGAGTGGTTAGATGAAAATGGCATTAAATTAGATAACTTGACGATCACTGGTGGAATGAGCGAAAGACGAACACATCGCCCTTCTGATGGTTCTGCTATTGGTGGCTATTTAGTCGATGGGTTATTACGAAATGTCCACGAACGCCAAATCCCGATTTTTGTAAATACTGAAGTGACAGATATCCAAAAAACGGGAGATACAGTTAACCAAGTAACGGTCCAAGTCCAAGGGGAAGAACCAAAAGAGATCACTGGTAAGGCTGTAGTTGTTACAACTGGTGGATTCGGTGCGAGTGAGCAATACATCCAAACTTACCGTCCAGATCTGGAAGGATATGTAACGACGAATCAAGTGGGATCAACAGGCGATGGTATCAAGATGATTGAAAAATTAGGCGGTCAAACGGTCGATATGGATAAGATCCAGATCCATCCAACGGTTCAACAAGATGAAGGATTCTTGATCGGAGAAGTGGTACGTGGTGAAGGAGCGATCTTAGTCGATCAAGATGGCGAGCGTTTCGTCAACGAAATGAATACACGAGACAAAGTATCAGATGCAATCACTGCATTGCCAGAAAAATCTGCTTATTTGATTTTTGACCAAGGGGTACGCGATCGCGCAACAGCCATTGAGTTTTATGATGAAAAAGGTTATGTAACTGCAGGTGAGACGATTGAAGAATTGGCAGAGAAAATCAACTTACCAGCAGAAACATTAGCACAAACAGTAACAACTTGGAACGAAGAAGTTGCCAATCAAGACGATACAGCATTTGGTCGTACGACAGCCATGGAGCATGATCTGTCTAAACCAAACTACTATGCGATCAAAATCGCACCTGGTATCCACTATACGATGGGTGGAATCAAAATCAATACGAACACAGAAGTTGTGGATAAAGACGGACAACCGATCACTGGACTTTACGCAGCAGGTGAAGTCACTGGTGGCTTACACGGTGAAAACCGCATCGGCGGAAACTCTGTAGCGGAAATCATTATTTTTGGACGTCAAGCAGGACAACAAGCAGCAAAATTTGTCTCTGCACAATAATAGAAATGATATAAAAAGAGAACCTAAGGCGCATGCCCTAGGTTTCTCTTTTTAAGTTTCACTGACTGTCAAAATGATTTTTCCAACGTTTTTGTTGGCTTCCATATATTCATGGGCTTCTTTTGCTTCTGATAATGTAAAGGTTCGATCAATGATTGGACGGATCGCTCCGGTTTCAAAATAAGGATCGATGTTTTTCATAAACTCTTGAGTCAGTTTTGCTTTGTATTCATCACTTCTTGGTGTCAATAGCGTACCAATCAATTGGATTCTTTTTTGCAGCAAAACGCTTAAATCAAGAGACTCGACTGTTGTGCCTCCTAGTGTGCCAATCAAGACCCAGCGACCATCTACAGCAATCGATGCCAGATTTTTTTCCCAATAAGAAGCACCGATGAAATCTAAGATGACATCAACGCCATGCCCATCAGTTATCTTTTTTACTTCCTCCGCGAAATCTTGCGTTTTATAGTTGATTACTTCATCTGCGCCTAATTCTTGGCAAAAGGCTAACTTTTCAGCTGAACCTGCGGTAACGATGATGCGTGCTTGCGAATATTGTTTGGCTAATTGGATCGCTGCAGTACCAACGCCACTTGCACCAGCATGGATCAAGACAGTCTCATTTTTTTGGAGTTTTCCTAACCAATACAAGGTTTGATAGGCAGTCAAGAAAACTTCAGCGATACCAGCGGCTGATACGTAGTCAAGGGAATCGGGCAAGAGGATTGCTCGATCTGCTGGGATTACGGCATATTCTGCATAGCCACCTAAATTCACTAGACCATAGACTCTCGTTCCAGTTGAAAACTCAGAACGGTCACTTGCGTTTTCAATGACTTCACCAGCAACCTCTACACCTAAGATCGGGTAAGGCGCTTGAAGTGCAGTATTTTCGCGACGCATGATATCCGTACGATTGACCGCAGCGGTGTGGACTTTTAACAATAACTCCCCAGCTTTTGGAATAGGTCTAGGGACATCCACTTCAGTCAAAACGTCTGCTGAACCGGGATGTTTCATAGAGATTCCACGCATGATTAAGCCTCCTCAACAAGTTGTTTGATGGCATCCGATACTGTATCCGATCCTTCAGATAGAACAACAGTTGTTTTTGAAATGTTTGGTTGATCCACTAACGCTGCTAAAACTTCTGCTACCGTTTTTCTTGTAATCGATTGAGCTGGTTTTTCGTCTGGTTTGGTCAATTGGATCGAAGTGACCTCCTCGTCGTTCGTCAAAGCTACAGGTTGTAGTATGACATAATCTAATGATGTCTGATTTTTCAACCATTCGTCTGCATAATATTTGGTAATATAATAATCAGTCATTGACTCAGGCCATTTCTCACGGTTATCCGCAAAAGCTGCACTGATCATCAAATAACGAGAGATATTTGCTTGCTCTGCTGCAATCATTGTTTTGATTGCGCCGTCTAAATCAACTTGTAAAAGATTTTGTCCTTGAGAACCAGCAGCAAAGATGACGAGTTCAATCTCTTGAAAGGCTTCCGCCATTTTTTCTGAAGACCAAGTTAAATCAAAGGGAACATAAGCGATATTTTCTTCATCATAAATCGCTTGGTTGGCAACATCTCGCACACCCGCGTAAACTTGATGTTCGGTTGTTCCGAGTTTTTGGATCAAATGACGCCCAATTTGTCCGTTTGCTCCTACTACAAAAATATTCATTTTCTTCATCCTTTCGCTACATATATGTATCAATCATGGTAACACCAAAAGATAAAAAATTCAGGACTAAACACTTATCAACAAAAAAACCAAAAAAGAGCTACCATACCGCATCACTCTTTTTTGGTTTTTTAATCCGATCATTAACGAATCATTCGTAGTAAAACGGTAGATACCGCAGCTGTGACTAAACCAGCGACGATTGCTTCTGGTACGCCACTAGTAAAGATGACCGCTAAAACTGCTGAATAGACTGCATTGATATTTGTCCCAAGAACCTGTGCATAATCTTGTTGGAATAGAAAATAGATCAAGTTCATCACTAAGATCGTATTGGTCAGAGAACCAGCGATCCCTGCGAGAAACAATGAGAGCGGACTAACTTTGTTTTTTGTCAATCGCTGTATTCCTTTATACACGAAATAAGGAACAACACCGATCAGGATTCTAGGTATCAAGGCAATGATCAAGGCTTTCCAGCTTCCTTGATCTGTGCCGATCACCGGAATAAACGGTGAGAAAACAAAAGACAACGGTGTTGGTATGAACGTACTGCGAATCAGACTGATCAAACCAAATGTGCCACCGAGAAAGGCACCTAGCCGAGGACCTAAAATAATTGAAGCGACGATGACAGGGATATGCATCGTTGTTGCGTTGATCGGCCCAATCGGAATAAATCCGAGAGGCGTGACAGCGAGTAAGATCATAATTGCTAAAAACATAGCAGTTAAAGTAAAGTTTTTGGTATTTTTCATCATAACTCCTTAAATACTAGACCGACCTCTGATTCAGCAGAAGTGTGACTTGGTCGATAATGATTTGGTTATCCGCTAAAGCACCTTTTCCGTAATCGCCACAAGCTAAGAGGGATTCTCTAGGTTCAATCTCTTGATAACCGATTTCTTTTAGCGTCATTAAATTTCTTTGATTGATCGGATGTTGGTACATATTAGTATTCATCGCCGGTGCAATCAATTTTGGTGTTTCCGGTAAAAGTGCCATGGCAACAGTCGATAAGAGATCATCCGCTAGACCATTCGCTAACTTGCCGATAATATTTGCAGTGGCTGGTGCAATCAAAAACAAGTCTGCTTGTTTGGCTAGCTCGATATGGTTGATCACTGAAGGATCGTTTTCTTGCATAACGTCTGTATGGACAGCACGTTTTGAAAGGGATTGCAATGTTAAAGGTGTAATAAATTTGGTACTACTTTTTGTCATGATGACATCGACTTGATAACCGAGTTTGACTAGTTGATTTGTGATATCTGCACTTTTATAAGCAGAGATACTGCCCGATACGCCTAATAGGATTTTTTTCATCGTTAATTCCTCCTTATTTTAAAATCGCAGTGACGATACATTTTGCAATCTCTTGCTTGATATCGGCTTCTATGACCTCTCCATTTTTTGATAATAAGTATCCATGATGTTGTGTTTCACTGACTTGGGTCAAGTCATTTGCTAAAATATAGTCGGTTTGATTGGTGATCAAGCTATTTTTAGCTACTTCCAATAAGTGTTCTTTCGAGACATCGACTAATAATTTAAAACCAACGATGACAGCATTTGGTTGCCATTGGCGTAAAGAACGAATAATCTTTGGTGTTTTCTTCAATGTCAAAAAGAGATAGTCCGTATCAGATGAAATCTTGGCTTCTTTACTAGCGGTTCGTTCTGTTTCTGCAAACCATGCCGGCAGTGAATCAGGGGTCAATGCCTCTTTACTCAAGCGCTCAGCAAACTGTTGTTCAGAAAGACTGAAAGCCGGTGTGAAATCACTAACTGCCATGCTATGGATAATGGCATCATAGGTATTTTCTTGCATCAATCGTTCTAATGTAGTCAATAAGTCTTGAGTAGATTCGATGAGATGGATCTTCAAATGCTCAGAAGCAGTAGGCTTTACAGCAGAACGTGTCGTCACGTAGTCGATTCTCACCGTCTCGTGAGCCAGAAAGACTTCTGCGATGGCTTGACCTAATCGTCCAGTCGAATGGTTTGTGATCGAGCGGACTTGGTCGATTCGTTCGCTTGTGCCACCGGCTGTGATCAATACCTTCATATTGTTTCACCTACAGTGACAAGTGTTCTTCCTTGGTGTGTCCCATCAAGGATTTTTTGGGTCGTTTCTTCCAATTGATCTAAGGTGATCTCATTGACGACTAAATGATCTGTTACAGATAGGTCTGCTAGTTGTTGCCAGATATTCAAGCGTTTCTCATGTGGGACATTGACTGAATCGATACCGATCAACTGGATATTACGTAAAATAAAAGGTAACACTGTTGTTGTCAATTTGATGCCACCCGCATTGCCACAGAGAGCAGCTGCGCCATCATAAGCAATCAAAGGCAATAATCGTGTGAGCTGTTCGCCCCCAACAGTATCGATCACATAATCGACTTGTTGTTTATCTAACGGTTTATTTTTTTCTGGTAGAAAGGCTTCTGGATGAACGACTTGAGTCGCCCCTAGTTTCTGTAGCCAAGTCTTTGCTTCTTCTTTACGAGAAAATGCGGTGATTTGCTGAAAGCCCATTTTATGCAACATGGCAATTGCCACACTACCAACTCCGCCAGAGGCACCAGTGACGATCACTTTGTCCTCTGCTTTCATTCCTTGGGTAAGTAAAGCATTCACGCAAAGTGCAGCAGTCAAACCAGCGGTGCCTAAAACCATTGCCTGACGTAGGTTCATCGTTTCTGGAAGAGGGATGAGCCAATCTCCAGTTACTTTCTGGTAATCGCTATAGCCACCAGGTTGACTAACACCCAACCCATAGCCGGTTGCTAGAACTTGATCTCCTGGTTGAAATCGTTTGTCCAAGCTTTTCATGACGACACCAGAAAAATCAATTCCGGGAGTCATTGGATAATGACGAATCACTTGGCCATGTTCACTACAAGCTAACGCATCTTTATAATTGACATCTGAGTAAGCGATTTTTACCCAAACTTCATTATTAGTCAGCTCAGGAAATTCTTTGTCAACGATGCTTGTATGAAAAGTAGGCTCGTTGTTTACTTGAAACTGTTTGAATGTATTCATTAGATAGAAGATACTCCTTTCGAAATTTTCCTTAATCATACCATAAAGCGTTTCATTTTCTAGTAGTTTGCTGATTAATTTCTTCTAAAAAAAAGTCGAGATAACCGAAAAAGTACAAAGGAAATTCAAGCAAAAGGGTTGTTTTTTCAGCGGAAATTTGTATACTAATACAGGTGGTAGTAAACTTGGAGTTTACTATTAGAAAACTTCGCATAGGGGGACAGTGACAAATGGAAATTGGTGAGAAGTTACGAAATCTGCGTATCCAAAAAAACTTGACACAAGAAGAATTAGGGGAGCGGACAGATTTATCAAAGGGCTATATCTCACAACTTGAGCGGGATTTAAGTTCGCCATCGATGGAAACATTTTTCTCAATCCTTGAAGTATTAGGAGTTACCCCAGAAGCTTTTTTTCATCAAGAAACACCTAACCTTCAAATCGTTTATACGAAAGAAGATCGAACGGTCTATTATGATGAGGAAAATGGGTATGAACTGGAATGGTTAGTGACAGATTCCAACGAAAAAGAAATGGAACCAGTTTTATTGACATTCGATACAGCTGGTGAATATAAAACCTTTGAACCTTCACTCTCAGAGACATTTATCTTTGTCTTAGAAGGGGAGATCGCGCTAAGCTTGGGTGAGCGAGAGTATGTAGCAAAAAAAGGTCAATCGATGTACTATCAGGCAACGACACATCATCAATTACGCAATCATCAAAACAAACAAACTAAGGTATTGATCGTCGCAACCGAATCATACTTGTAATATAGGGGGCAGAAAAAGTGGGAAAACCAATCATATCATTCGATCAGGTCGTAAAAAGCTATGATGATGAAACAATTTTGAAGAATGTTAGTTTTGAGATCGAACAAGGGAAATTTTATACATTGTTGGGGCCTTCTGGTTGTGGGAAAACAACGATTTTACGAATCATTGCAGGATTTACGGAAGCAACCGAAGGAGATATTTATTTTGAAGGAAAGCGCCTAAACGATCTACCGGCAAATAAGCGCCAAGTCAATACGGTTTTCCAAGATTACGCCTTATTTCCTCATATGAATGTATTTGATAATGTTGCATTTGGATTGAAAATCAAAAAAATGCCTAAATCAGAAATCGAAAAAAAAGTCAAAGACGCATTACGTATGGTGCAATTACCTGGATATGAAACGCGGGAGATCAGCGAGATGTCAGGGGGACAACGCCAACGGGTGGCCATCGCGCGAGCTATCGTCAATGAGCCGAAAGTCTTGTTATTGGATGAACCGTTATCAGCCTTGGATCTAAAGTTACGTACTGATATGCAATATGAGTTGCGCGAACTACAACAACGTTTAGGGATCACCTTTATTTTTGTGACGCATGATCAAGAAGAAGCGTTAGCAATGAGTGATGAGATTTTTGTGATGAACAAAGGGAAAATCGTCCAAAGTGGTACTCCTGTGGATATTTATGATGAACCAATCAATCATTTTGTGGCAGATTTTGTTGGTGAAAGCAATATCGTCAATGGCGTGATGATTGAAGATAACTTGGTTGAGTTTGTTGGCAAACAATTTGAGTGTGTCGATGGTGGGATGCGCGTCAATGAACCAGTTGAAGTCGTACTTCGTCCAGAGGATTTAACGATCACAACACCGGATAAAGGGAAATTAGTCGTGACAGTTGACACTCAGCTATTTCGTGGTGTCCATTATGAGATCATTTGCTATGATGAGCAACAAAATGAATGGATGGTCCACTCAACGAAAAAAGCGCGCGAAGGGAGTCAAGTCGGCTTAGCCTTTGAACCAGAAGACATCCACGTTATGCGTTTCAATGAGTCAGAAGAAGACTTCGATGCACGTTTGGAAAGCTACGAAGAATAGGGGGAGAGAATATGAGAACAATGCGTAGGATCTATTCCATCCCTTATGTTTTGTGGCTTGGATTATTTGTGATTGCGCCTGTTTTGATGATCATCTATCAATCTTTTTTTGATATGAGTGGTCAGTTTACATTAAGCAATTATGCTGCGTACTTTACTTCAGGAACTTACATCGCCATGACGATCAATTCGGTATGGTATGCGTTCTTGATTACATTATTCACATTGTTGATTAGCTATCCAACAGCTTATTTTTTAACGAAATTGAAACATAAGCAATTATGGTTGATGTTGATCATTTTACCGACATGGGTCAATTTATTGTTGAAGGCATATGCCTTTATCGGGATTTTCAGTATCCATGGAAGTGTCAACCACTTTTTCGAGTTTGTCGGCATTGGCCCACAACAGATTTTATTTACTGATTTTAGCTTCTTATTCGTAGCGACATATATCGAGATTCCTTTCATGATCATGCCGATTTTTAATGCTTTAGAAGAAATGAATCCTTCATTATTGAGTGCTAGTAAAGATCTAGGAGCAAGTAATTTTGAAACATTTCGCCGAGTGATTTTTCCTTTGTCATTGAACGGCGTGAAAAGTGGGGTACAAGCAGTTTTCATTCCTTCACTATCACTTTTTATGTTGACACGTTTGATTGGTGGAAATCGAGTGATCACGCTAGGTACAGCGATCGAACAGCATTTCTTAGTGACGCAAAATTGGGGCATGGGTTCAACGATCGGCGTGATTTTGATCATCGCTATGTTCGTTGTGATGTTACTAACTGGTGAGAAGAAAAAAGGAGGTCGCTCATGAGAAAAAAATTCAAATGGTCGTATCTCTATCTAACAGTTGTCTTTCTATTATTGTATTTACCGATTTTTTATTTGATTTTTTATTCCTTCAATGAAGGCGGAACGATGAACAGCTTTACCGGCTTTACTTGGGAGAATTATCAAGCGGTATTTGAGGATACACGACTGATCATCATCGTATTGAATACATTTATGCTGGCGTTCTTATCGGCTTTGATTGCAACGATCATCGGGACATTTGGCGCGATGGGGATCTATTACACGAAAAAACGTCAAGCACGAACGGCGCTATTGAGCATGAACAATATTTTACTTGTTTCTCCCGATGTGATCATCGGTGCGAGTTTTTTGATTTTCTTTACGCTAATCGGCTTTGGGTTAGGCTTTCAGAGTGTCTTGCTTTCCCATATCGCTTTTAGTATCCCTATCGTTGTTTTAATGGTCTTACCAAAATTGCAAGAAATGAACGATTCGATGGTGGATGCTGCGAGAGATTTAGGAGCGAATAATTTCCAAGTCGTAAAAAATATCATTTTACCGTTTTTATCTCCAGGAATCATTGCCGGTTATTTCATGGCGTTCACATACTCTTTAGATGATTTTGCGGTCACTTTCTTTGTAACAGGAAACGGCTTTACTACTTTATCCGTTGAGATCTATTCAAGAGCACGACAAGGAATCAGCTTAGAGATCAATGCGTTGAGCGCACTTGTCTTCCTGTTCTCGATGGTGTTAGTGATCGGCTACTACTTTATCAGTAAAGAAAACCGACCAAAACGATTGAAAAAAAATCGCCGCAACCGTGAGGAGGTGGCTCGTTTACGATGAAAAAATTACAATCTTTGCTGATCGGTATTATCTTGATCATTGGTGTATTGCTTGTCAGTGTTAGACAATTAGAAAAAGCGAGCGGAATGAGTGGAGCGAAAATCGTGACCATTTATAACTGGGGAGACTACATCGATCCTAGTTTGATCACGAAGTTTGAACAAGAATCCGGTTATAAAGTCAATTACGAAACATTTGACTCGAATGAAGCCATGTTTACCAAGATCCAACAGGGCGGAACCAATTATGATATTGCTATTCCTAGTGAATACATGATCCAAAAAATGATTGAAGAAAAACTTGTCATGCCTTTAGATCATAGTAAGATCAAAGGCCTGAACAATATCGATGATCGCTTCTTGGATTTGGATTTCGATCCTGATAATAAATATTCGATTCCTTATTTCTGGGGAACACTGGGTATCGTGTATAACGATAAAGTGTTCGACGAAGAAGAAATCAAGCATTGGGATGACCTTTGGAAACCAGAATTAAAAGACAGCTTGATGTTGATTGATGGAGCAAGAGAAGTGATGGGCTTATCTTTGAATAGTTTAGGGTATTCTTTGAACAGCAAAGACATGACCGAACTGAACGAAGCAGCACAAAAATTGAATAAAATGACGCCAAATGTCAAAGCAATCGTTGCAGATGAGATCAAAATGTATATGATCAACGAAGAGGCATCAGCAGCTGTGACTTTCTCAGGTGAAGCAGCAGATATGATGTATGAAAATGAACATTTACATTATGTGATCCCAACAGAAGGCTCAAATCTTTGGTTTGATAACATCGTCATGCCAAAAACAGCTAAAAACCAAGAAGGCGCCTATGATTTTATCAACTTCATGCTCGATCCGGAGAATGCTGCTCAAAATGCAGAATATATCGGCTACTCTACACCAAATAAAGCAGCCAAAGCATTGTTACCAAAGGAAATCTCCGAAGATGAACAATTTTATCCATCTGATGAAACGATTTCGCATCTTGAAGTTTACGAAAATCTCGGTTCAGAATACTTAGGAATCTATAATGATTTATTCTTAGAGTTTAAGATGTATCGAAAATAGAGCTAAAACTCGATAAAAATGGGGAAAACTCGGGGGTCAAAAGCCTTTGTTTACGTACTTCTAAAAGCTCAGTTTTCCAATTTTCTACCAAAAGCGCCTTTTTAGGCGTTTTTTTTTGTTTTGATTTAAGGATAGCAATATAGATTAAAATAATAGTCTTTAATTAGCGTAATTGATTGTGTAAAGGATAAATCAACCATGAAAAGAAGGGAAAAATAAACATGCAATTTTGATTTGCCTAAAGAAAAAAGTTTTTAACAAATAGTAGAAAAATATAGCTAATTCGCTATATAATGATATGATTACAAGGAAATAAGTTGAATCATCCTAAATTTAAGTGGGACGATGATTTTGAAAGTTTCCTTGATTCATTGAGTGACAAGGAGGCTGCAAAAATTTTATCAATCATTGATAAAATTGAAAAAACAGATATACATACAGCCATGCGGCAAAAGTGGGTAAAAAAACTGGAGAGCAATCTACATGAAGTGCGAGCAAGTATAAGTAGTAATGCTTTAAGAGGGATATATTTTCAAAGAAAAGGGAATGAATATTTTATTACTCATGGGTTTCGAAAGAAAGCAAATAAGCTTTCCAGACGAGAGTTAGAAAAAGGTAGAAAGTTGCGAGACAATTTTTTAAGTAAGAACGAGAGGTGGATATGATGAGTCAAGTACAAAATTATATAAAAAAAAGAGCGGAAAAAAGTGAAGAATTTGTGCATCTAATGGAAATTGAAGAAGATAAATTAGATGTTGCGTTAAAACTAGTAGAATTAAGGAAAAGTGCTGGATTAACACAAAAACAATTAGCGCAAAAAATTGGGAAACCTCAATCAACCATTTCACGAGTTGAAACAGGTGAAATGAATCCTAGTATTGAGTTAGTGATCGAACTAGCACAAGGATTGGATAAAAAGCTTGTCATAAATTTTGAGTAATCATTTTTTAAGTCGGAATCTATTGGTCCAGCCAATTAGTTGTCTCCATAAATCCTTCTTATATATCAATCAGAATTGAAGAAGAAGCCGAAGTTGTGCTATAATAAAAACGAAAAAAGGAACTGCGTCAACAGTTCCCTTTTGACAGCACCGCTAAACCCGGTGACAGAATTTTATTCTAAGTTGGAAATAGTCGTCTCCGGGAAAAAGTGACGGCTATTTCTTTTTGTCATTTTTGTTGGTCAAGGCTAGGATGCCAAAGATCAAAGTAGCGGTAAATGAACCGAAACTGATCATTAGCCCTAACGCTGTTTCAACAGACAAAAGGCTTCTCCTTTCTTCGATTTCAGTACTTATCTCCATAAGCACCACCACCTTTTTGAAGTCGCCACCGTCATTCAACTTTACTGTCCCAAAAAGTATTGCATATCGCCCTAGATAGAGTCCTTGAACTTTAGATAAACACGGATGTTTTTTTGAAAAATTTGTATGTTCACTTAAAATACACTGAATCAGGAATCAGAATTGAAGAAGAAGCTGGAGTTGTGCTATAATAAAAACGAAAAAAGGAACTGCGTCAACAGTTCCCTTTTGACAGCACCGCTAAAAACTAGTGGCAAGTGTAATAGTTAACTCAAAGAGAAGTAAACCATCGGCTCGCTAAAGTGACGGTTACTTCTCTTTGTCATTTTTCAGCATCGTAACACCCAAACCAACTAAAGCAACGGTAAACATACCGAAAGCTATCATTGTTTGGATTGTTTCATATCAAGACAAAAAGGTCAGTTACTTAGAGTTAGAAAAATGACACTATCAATTTAAGCGATTACGTCCTTTTCAATGGGCTCATATTTTGAATATCTAAAAAATAGTTAGTTGTTTATCTGTATCTGCGTAAATCAATTGCTAAGAAAAAGAAAGCAATCAGAAAATACATCCGTGTATTTTCTGGTTGTTTTTCTTTTTTTCTTATTTTTGTCAGTTAAAAGATCCGAAAATACTATCAAAATAAAATAACAAAAAAAATATTTGTTTTATGATTGATCGAATCATCATTCATGGTGGTTATCGGACACCTTCGCTTTTGATTGCCTGAATTAACAATGATTAACCTTATCATTTTATGAGGAGTAAAATTTACAATGTGCAAGTTGGCGGTTGTTTTTTCTATTTTTAGGAAACATTATAATTATCATTCTATGAAACGAAGTAAGAGATCGACAAATTAGTAATTAAACTGGAAGCCGTTAAGAAGATATTGAAAGTTCTCTCGATTCAGAGAGGGACATACTTTTATTTTAGTGGAAAATAAAAAAGATTTTTTTTGCATAACAATGTTTTAATATCTTGTGTTTCCTTATTGGTAAAAAAGTAATAACAAGAAGTTTCATGAAGTAAACATGAACTTTCATATCATAAATAAAAAAACATTTAGTTATAATATAATTGGAGTTCTCTAATTATAGGTGCTGATTAGATAGTAAAAAAAGTTCATTTATCAAATTTTTTATGAGATAATTTGTATGTAAATTAAAATATGGTTAGAGAGCGAAGGGCGGACATATTTATGATTAAACTGAACAAGAAAAACTTATTGCAAATATATTTTTAAGTTCAATGGTGTTAACGCAAACAGTACCGACTTTTGCAAACGTTCTAGAAGATATTGATCCAGTAAGACATACAGTTATTGAAGAAGAGCCAATAGACGAAGAAAAAGAAAGCTTTGATGATGAAATCATAAATGAAAAAGTGTCTTCCGAGGAAGTCGTGGTTCTGGAGGATGATCGTCATGTGGTGGTAACTGAAGAAGACGACCATGTAACACTCGAGACAACCGATCAACTGGTTGAAGTGCAACAGACAGTGATGGAAGAAATGGAAGCGCAAAACGAAACGATCATTGAATCGTACTTTTCTGGAGCAGGTGATGGTTCTCTCACCTCGCCCTTCCAAATCACCACTGAAGCTGAATTGAATGAAATGCGAAATGATCTCACGGCGCATTACCAATTGATGAATGATATTACACTCACTTCAGATTGGATACCTGTTGGATATGGGACAACTTTAGCAACAAAATTTACTGGAAGTTTTACAGCTGAACCTGGAACAGTGATCCGTAATATGATAGTGAATACTGGGGTACAACTTGGGGATCTGCATAATCGTGGGTTCTTCGGTGTGACAGACGGTGCAAAGATTTCCGAGATCACATTAGAAAATCCTCGGGTTGTGGGAGGGCTCTACGGAAATAATGTTGGGGGATTGATTGGTCAAATCAATGACCTATCTAAAGGACCAACGACCGTCACTGATTCTACTGTTATTGGTGGAAGTATTGAAGCAAGTGGGAATAACATTGGTGGACTAGTTGGTTATATGGCGAATACTGTCGCAGGTACTACGATTGCGCGCTCATCTTCTTCAGCAACGATAACAGTTAATGCCAATCCTTACATGTATCCTCAAGCTGTTGGGGGGCTGATCGGAGTAAATGGAAATACAGTTGTAGATAGTTATGCCACAGGAAATGTCACAGCGAATACAACCAATACTGGAGGACTAATTGGTCTGAATAGCTGGGGTAAAGTCAGCCGCTCGTATGCTACTGGGAACATTGACAGCCCGGAAAGTGAAAACGTGGGAGGTTTGATTGGTGGACACGACTTCTACAGTACAGTAGTCGATTCCTATGCGACAGGCGATGTTATTGGGAGAACGAATGTTCGGGTCCGTTCATCCATATGCGATTGAAGTAGCACGCAACTATAGTACAGGACATGTAACTGGCATTGAAGCTGTTGGCGGTTTTGTCGGTAATGCCGGCTCTTTAACAATCAAAAACAGTTATGGGATGGGGGATGTCACTGGAGAATCCGATGTCGATCATTTCGGTTTAGGTGGAACGAATATCAATAATTACTACTATAATAACTCTGAAGCTTTATACGGCGGGGTTCCAGTTGGTGGTCAAGTGATCAAAGATGTCATTGAATTGCGCACGCAAGCGACTTATGAATCAAATGGTTGGGATTTCGGTAGTACTTGGGTGTGGGATACTGCGACAAATTATCCGAAGCTAGGACTAGGTAACGAGATGGATACTTTACCGATCAATGCGTTAGGAGAAACGCTTCAAGTGCCATATGGTGGAGCAGAAACAAAGATTCCACTTACTGATGTCTTTTCTTTATTCGGACGAGGTGGAAATCCAGATGATTATCTTTTTGAGACAAATGCGGATGGGGTAAGCATTTCAGCCGATGGTATGGATTTGATCTTGGAAATTTCTAGTGTTGGGATTTATGAAGTGACTGCTACACCAATCAGTCGTATCACTACATTAGAACCTGGACAGAATTGGAATAAAGCAATGATTGAAGTGACTCCGGCTGAGATCATTCTAGAAAAAGGGACAGTTTTTGCTCGTTCATTCAATGGAACGACTGAAATTGATCATTTCGATATGCCGACGTTAACTGGGGTGGCACCTGGAGATGAGGTGATTTGGCAATAAGCAAGCTTCCAATATACGAATAGTGCTGCTGGAACGAATACGATCGAAGGAGCGAACTGGACCATTGATTGGGGCACGGTTAACCTTTCCAACTATGAGGTTACCGGCTTACCGACTATTGGGAATCATGAGTATCTGGTCACAGATCTCTTTGATGTCGAAGCAATCACGAAAGCAGCCGGTGCATTTCTGAGAATAGATGAGGAATTAGCAAAACAAAACAATACCCATGAAGTGATCACGATTGCGGATACTGCACTTCTACACCATGACGACACCCCAAATACACCAGGCGAGCACTGGTACATGACCATGCGGAAGAATTGCTGCAAGATGTGACCTACCTGATTTACGACACAGATCCACAAGCCACTCCGCTTGCACGAGTAGTAGCTTATGCGGATGGTGTAGCAGCGGTAGATGGGGTTTTTGTAGGATTAAGTGCCAACACTACCTATTGGATCACTACAATTTCAGATGAGAGCGACAACTTTTTAGCAGGGGAAGAGTCTGAACCCATTATGCTTACTACAGCACAGTCGGGAGGCACTGGGAATACTGGAAATGGTGGGAATAACATCAGCGCTCCTTCTGGCAACAATCAGTCAGGCAACAATCAAACCGGCACGACTCCAAATGGTGGTAGTGGCAGTGTAGCGACAAATGTTGCATCAACAAAAAATAATGGCAGAGACAGCAATCTACCGAAAACTGGCGAAGTAGCTAGTACATTCGCATTACTTGGTTTTGGCTCGGTAGGTACAGCTTTATCTAGCTGGCTGAAGCGTAAGAAAAATAATTAAGCGGTGACATAAAGATTGAGCTAATTGTGTATAGTGTCAAGAAATATTTCTATGAATCTAGAATTTGTTTTTCGGATTTTTAGGTTTTGGACTATTTCTGAGAACTAACATGATTGTCTCAATCTTTTTTTCGTTGATTAAAAAAGAATAGGGAAGATCAGTGAGTAGTCATTCGACAGACAATCGTCGCCTACGGGCTCAAACTTCTATTTGCTGATTCTTTCGAGTATACTATAAGAAAAGATCAAGTACGAGAGGCAAAAGAAATGAACTCATCAAAAAAAGATAACACATGCAAAGACTACTTTGTAAGTAGAAGCCAACACTTTTTGATTTGATTGCTTGTTACTCCTACTTGCTCAAAATAAAAAAATGGAGAATCACTATGACAAACATTTTATTAGTAGATGATAGTGCACTGATTACAAGCGGCTTAAAAATCATTTTAGAAAGTACAAACGATTTTCAAGTAGTGGGTATTTGTCATGATGGGCGTTCAGCTATTGCTTTTTGCGAAAAAAATCAAGTCGATCTTGTATTGATGGATGTCCGAATGCCGGGAATGGATGGCGTCACTGCTACGCAACAGATTACGGAAGAATATCAGATACCTGTCATCATTTTAACTACGTTTGATGAAGATCGTTACATAGAGGAAGGGATACGCAACGGTGCAAGTGGTTACTTGCTGAAAACAACTCCTCCTGAAGCGGTGATCCAAGCAATCAAGAGTGTGTTACAGGGACAAACGATCCTTTCGAAAGAAATCCTCGTGAAGGCAACGCAACAATTAGGTAACAAGAATGATCAAGAAGCAGATCTCTCCTTACTGACGGAACGAGAGCAAGAAATAGCCTACCTCGTCGCAAAAGGAATGACAAATAAAGTGATTGCGCAAACACTATTTTTAAGTGAAGGAACTGTCCATAACAATCTTTCAATGATTTTAAAAAAATTGAACTTGGATCATCGTACGCAATTAGCGATCTATGTTCTCACAGGTGAGGTTATGACGTAGATGCAAACAATCAAATTATCGATCAACTTGCTATCGATCATTGGTTTGATCGGGTTGATGATCTATCAAACATCCGCTACCATTTTGATGTTTGTCATTAGTTTAAGTATGGTATGGTTGACATTTTTTTTCTTAGGCGAAAGTTTTCAGAAACATCGGCCTGGGTTTGTTGCTTTGCAATTGATCAGTGTTCTATTGAGTTTGATTTTTGTCGAACAAGCGATTTTTCTATTGTCACTTTCCTTGCTGCAAGGTTATTTTTGCTTCCAAAAATCATGGTTACTTTTAGTCGTAGCCTTGATCAATTATAGTGTTGGCAGCTTTTTTCTCTCTGATTCACTTTATTTTCTCTTTGTACTGTGGGTAAGTGGTATGATCAGTATCGTTTGGTCTGCGGAAAAAATGATGAAACAACAAGAAGAGTTAACTACTTCTTCCGATTTTTTACGGATTGAACGAAACAAATTATCAAAACTCTTTGCACAAAGCACTTTGAATGCTGAAGCGATGCAAAAAGAAGCAACGTTAGTAGAAAGACAACGGATCATTCATGAAATCCATGACCATCTTGGGCACGACTTAACGAGTTGCTTGATCCAAATAGAGGCGGCAAAGGTCATCAATCGAGAACAACCGGAACAAGCGCATCAATTATTGAGTCAATCTGCTGGTCGCTTAAGAAAGTCGATCAACGAAGTGCGCAACGTGTTACATGACGAGCGACCAAAGAATGAAACCTTGAACATCAATAAAGTAAAGGCTGAACTCCAACGTTTCTCCGAGATTCACCAGATTATCGTGGATTTCCAATATAGCGGTTCCTTAGATAAAATCAGTCGTTTTCATTGGCAAGTATTAGCGGCGAATTTGAAAGAGTTTTTGACGAATACGTTGAAATATAGTGAAGCTTCAACGGTTACGGTGCGTTTACATGTGTATCAAAAATTTTTACGATTTGAATCGAAGAACAATGGAAAAAGTGCAATAGACTATCGTAAAGGTCTGGGGATCGTAGGAATGGAAGAACGAACAGCCGTATTGAGCGGCAAATTGTTGATCGATGGAACGGATGGTTTTCACATCACCACGATATTACCTTTTGATGAAGAACATGAGATTTCTAATTCGTAAATCATGAGAAACTGTACTATTACAGTTTCTCTTTTTTTTATAAAATAAAGAAAAGGAGTGATTGAATGAATATACTCAGTGTGCAAAAATTGACAAAAAAATTTGGACAGAAAATTGCTGTGGATGGTGTGTCATTTGAAGTACCAGAAGGAACGATTTTAGGGTTACTAGGTCCAAATGGAGCAGGAAAGTCAACCGTTATCAATATGATTACTGGTTTATTGAATAAGACATCTGGAACGGTTCAGTTGTTTTCAGAAGAGATGAGCGAGCGAAAAAGAGAACTTAGGCGAAAATTAGGCGTTGTTCCGCAAGAGTTAGCGATTTATTATGATTTGTCTGCTGAAGAAAATGTCCGCTTTTTTTGTGGGCTATATGGACTCAGAGGGGAAGAACTAAAAAAGAATGTAGAAAAGGCATTGAGAACGGTTGATTTGTATGAACGAAGAAAAGAGCGACCGAGTGCTTTTTCTGGAGGAATGCAACGACGATTGAATATTGCAATGGCGATTGCCCATCAACCTGCTTTACTGATCATGGATGAACCGACAGTGGGGATCGATCCACAATCTAGAAATTATATTTTAGATGCCATTGAAAAAATGAAAGAAAACGGTACGACGATCATCTATACGAGTCACTATATGGAAGAAGTCGCACGTTTGGCGGATGAAATCGTCATTATTGATAAAGGTCAAGTGATTGCTATCGGTAGTGAAGAAGAATTGGTGAATCTCGTCACGGATAAAATCAATCTGCAAATCACTGTGGAGAATCCAGAGGCACTGGATTTAGAAGAAATCAATAATATTAACGGGATCATCAATGTTTCACTCGACAAACAGCAAGTACAGATCGTGACGGTGCTTGAGAGCAAATTGTTGAATCAAATATTAATGATACTGATCAAGCAAGAAGTTAGCGTAGTCGATGTACTGCAACAAGCTCCAGATTTAGAAACAGTTTTTCTTAGTTTGACTGGACGTAATCTACGTGATTAGGAGGAGTGAGTATGAATGAAAGAATAATTATCCGGACCCTGATACAAAATTTTCGTGAAAAATCCAATTACATTTATTATCTCGCTTTTCCGATCACGTTGATGTTTATTCTAGGGGCCGTCCTCCAAGGTGTATTCAATAATGACATAACCTCTGATATAGAGCCATTGACGGTACAATATCAGGTAGACGATCAAGAAGTTCGTGAAATATTCCAACAAGTAAGTTCTTTTGCAGAAGGTGCTATTCATTTTGAAGAAGTGACAAATGAAAAGGAAGGATTAGCGAATATAAGACAACAAGAAGCTGATGCTTACTTACATTTTTCCGATCGCATCGAAGTGCAGAGTCGGGAATTGACCAATGTAGAAAAAACAATCTTACAAAGCTATCTAGTAGAAATCGTACAGGAAATCAAACGACAAAGTTTCATTATGGAACAGCACTTGCCACCAACTACTGGCCTAGTTTCAGCAGAGCAGTTTACAGAGGCGATTGTCGTCGATCAAGAAAATCAACGAGAAAGCGCATCTTCCTACCAATACTATGCGATTGCTATGATTAGTCTATTTGTTTTATATTTTTCTGAAATTGGTCTGAGCATGTTTCGAGAAGCACGACAGCATGGAACTGTGCAAAGAGAATTAGTCACGCCACTTAGCCGTAAAACAATCATTTTTTCGACATTTTCTGGACACTTCATATTTGGCATGTTGGTAGTGTTGGTCTTGATGCTCATCTCTCAATTTTTATTTGATGTTCCATGGTATTTAAGATTTGGCTTTTCTTACCTAAACTTAATCGCACTTATGGGCAGTTTTCTCGCACTCGGTTTATTTTTAGAAACCATTGGAGACCGTGATGAAAAAAGAATTGGTTCTGGCATTACCCAGATATTTATTCAACTCACTGGATTTTTAGGTGGTGCCTATTTTCCAACGAATGAAACAATGATGGGATTGTCACCATTAGGTTGGGTTTTAGCATCTGTAAGAGAAAGTTTGTGGACCAACAATTCCTTGCAATGGTTAGGTATCTATGGGAATTTTGGATTAATGTTTGTTTTACTCATGTCGTCAGTCGTCATTTTAGATAAAAGGGAGGTATTCTAATGAGAGATATCTTTTGGATCGTTAGAGAACGGTTGGTTCTTTGGAGAAATCGACCATTGCAAATCTTGTTTCTTTTAGGAATTCCTTTCTTGAGTGTCGTCCTTTATCTTTTTGCTTATGGAGATCAAGAAACGAATCTACTGACGATAGGGGTAGTTGATCAGGACCGCTCATCCTATAGTGAATTGCTTATTGAAAGTTTGGAAAAACGAGTCAGCGTTCAGGAAATTGGTTCAGTAGAAGAAATCGATCAGGTTCTTTCCCGACAACAGGCGGTGGCAGTCATCACAATCCCTAAAGGTTATCAAGAAAATGTTTCTGAAAATACGAAACTCTCTCCCCGAACATTCCAAAAAGGGGAGCTGTTGGAGAATATCGACCGATTGACCCAACGCGCATTGGCAGAAGTTTCTAGTATCCATCTGTTAGCAGAAGCTGAAGGGGAGGACGAATCGCTGGAACGCTTGAAAGAATCGACAGAAATCGAGATCAAGCAAGTAGATCAAAGCACAACGAGCGAACGAATGTCAGTGCAAATCGTTGGCTTTTTGTTGATGATGTTTCTTTTCCAAGCAGATAATTTTGGAACGACGACGATTCAACAAGAACGACGAAATAAAATTTATACGCGTTTGATGACGACTTCGGTAGCTAAAAGTACGTATTTTATCGGGACAACGATTTTTGCGACATTCGCTATGCTGATCCAAGTAATGTTAGCAGTTATCGTCATGACAAGTCTATTCAACATCGACCCAGGGTTAAGCGCTTTTGATTTGATTGGCCTACTAAGTCTATTTAGTTTATTAGCGGTAGGTTGGTCGATCGCGATTGGTGTGCTTGCACCAAGTACAAGTGTGGCAGCGGCTTTGCAAAGTATTTTGATTACCGTCACAAGTTTACTATCGGGTGCTTTGATCCCCCATGAGGTGATGCCAGAATTGATGCAGAACGTATCGATGATTACTCCGCAATATTGGGTCTTGACGATTATCAAAAACCTTCAATCCGGACAAACATGGGGAGCTAACAGTAGGGAAATACTCATCTTGGTCATTTATATTCTATTCTTTCTAAGTTTGGCGATATATGGATATACGAGAAGAACGAGGCAAGAAGTATATAGCTGAGCAAAAAAGCGTGAGGTAATTCATGATGGATACGCCAAATTAAAAGAAAAACAAGAGACCGATACAGAAGTATTTAACCTCGAAAAATAAGGCGTCATCCACGGAATTTGTGTTTCAAATTTTTGTGGATGGCGCCTTGTTTTTGAAGAGGTTAAGTTCAATAAAAACGTCAAGTCTTTTTTTTGCATGTATAAGAAAAGAAAGGCGAACGAATCGATTTACAAACTGTATACTCATTTTATCAACAGAAACAAGGAGGAATATTATGGGAATCAGCCAACGTATCAGGAATATCTTTAGTCAAAATCAGGAACCAACCTTGACGATTGGAAATCAACAAACTTCTTTTAATGAGTTTGACAAAACGGTCAAAGAAGAAGTAGAGAAAATTCTAAAACACCAGATACCTGACGGGGCTTGGTCAAGTAAGGAAGCTGCCATCATTCGCCTCCAACAAGCAGAAAAAATTGCAATCAACTGCAAAGACAGTGGACAAAATGAGTTGACTAATCAAATAACTAAGTATTACGATAAAAATTTCTATTTATCGGATTATATACATTTATGGTTAAGTATCGATAAAGAAAAACTTGAGCAATTTCAGCAACAGAAAAATCGAACAATCGATGCAAATGTCGATGCTAGTGTGCTTACGAGATTAGTTCAGTCATTAGAAGAAACCGTTGATATACGAAAGGGAATCCTTCAGTTCTGCTTAAAGAATCCAAAGTACAATCGACTGCTGAAGGATGAGGTAAGAGAAGAAGTGAGCCACCGAGCGAAACCTAGCTTTTTTATGCTTGATCCGATGATCCAAGAATATTTGAAAGACATGGACAAGCAAGAAGCCGCTATTCCATCAACGAATGTTCAAGAAGATTCATTGACTAACCTGTCATCAGAGAGCGTATTAGAAAAAAATAATCGTCTGAAACAAGAACAGGATGCTAGACGAGTGGGTGTATTTGAAACGGTGATGGTTCAAAATAGAAAAATGACCATCCTAGAAAAAAACAAAGAGCCCCAAGAATTAGGAACAGCGTCATCAAAAGATGATCAGAGTCAAAAAAAACAGTTATCATCAGTGCTAGATGCGAGCAAGAATAGCGCCAGACAAAAAAATAAGAAGGCTATTATCATCGCGAATAGGAAAGTAACCATTTATCAAAAGAAACAAAAATCAATGAATAATAGAAGAAGATTCGTCTTTATTCGGAACCAACTAAGAAAACTTAATTTCAGAAATCGAAAAAAAATAAGTTTCTTAAAGCAACAAGCAAAAGCAAGCAAGAAAGTAAGAAGTAGACGAACCGATTACTTTAACTACCTTAGATAAGGGGAAAACAAGGTGTAAAGTTTATCCTATGGAATGATTATCTTGTTACTAAGTAACTAAAGGACTTGGCATTTTACTTTTTCTTAATGAATTATCCTAACAAAAGACAAATATTATAGTGAAAATTCTTCAAACTTTTCTTCTATTCTATATACATACCAACCAACAACCCTATACTTTTTCATTTTTACTCCTCAAGTAAAAATAAACTCCTAGACCGCGGCCACCCACCGCGGTCGCTTTTTTGTCCTATGATGAATTCCTGTGAATCTGCCACCATTATCCTTATTTTTTGCTATTGTAAACGCTTGCTTTAAATTGGAAAATAAAGAAGTAAGAACCAAATGATAATTGCTAGGGTCGAGCAGATCGAACAATCAGTGAAAGGGGAATAAAAATGATCAAAAAAGCAGTAAAAATGAAGTTGTACCCAGGATACGAAGCAGAGTACCTCAAAAGACACCATGAATTGTGGCCGGAGATGCGTGACATGTTGGCTGAACATGGTGCGCGCTCTTATTCGATTTTTCTTGATCCAGAAACAAATACTCTTTTTGGGTATCTAGAGATTGAAGATGAAGAAAAATGGCGCCATGTACCAGAAACAGCAATCAATCAAAAGTGGTGGGTGTTCATGGAAGATCTGATGGAAACAAATCCAGACCATTCTCCAGTAACTGTCGAATTGAAACATGTTTTCGATTTATATCAACAAGTCTAAAGTAAAACCGCTGAAAGCAGGATATAAAGCCAGCTTTCAGCGGTTTTGTTTAAAAAGGATGACAGGAGCGAGTCTATTGATTATTTTCGATTTCTTCTAACTCAAGACTCAAGTTTTCCCATTCAGACAACTTTTCTCCTTGTAGTTGATGTGCTTCATCAAGCGCTTGATTTAATTCATTCAATTTGACATGATCATCTAATACAGCAGGAGAAACCATCTGTTGTTCGAGTTCATCCACTGTTTCTTCTAGTTGAGCCATATCTTCTTCGATTTGCGTGATCTTACGTTGCAAGCTCCGCATGATCTTTTGTTGCTCTTTGCTTTGGAAGTAAGTGGATTTGTTTGTTGAAGGCGTGCTGACCTCAGGTTGTTCAGCTGCTAACAGTTCTGCAATTTCTTCTTCTTCTTTTTTCTTTTCTAAATAATAATCATAGTCCCCCAAGTAGACTTTGCTTCCGTTTTCTGAGAGTTCAATGACTTTAGTGGCGATACGATTGATGAAGTAGCGGTCATGAGAGACAAAGAGCAATGTTCCTTCATAGTCGATCAATGCATTTTCCAACACTTCTTTATTGTCGATATCTAAGTGGTTGGTTGGCTCATCTAAAATCAAAAAGTTCTCTTGATTCATTGCTAGCTTAGCTAACGCGACACGTGCCTTCTCTCCACCACTTAACAAGGGGATCGTTTTTTCAACGTCTTCACCAGAAAATAAAAAAGCGCCTAAAATCGAACGGATATCTTTTTCTGGAACGGTTGGATGTTCATCCCACAATTCAGCTAGAATCGTTTTATTAGTGTGCAGTTCCGCTTGTCCTTGATCGTAATAACCAATGCTGACATTCGTACCAAGTGTTTCTTTTCCACGGATGAAAGGCAGCTGTTGGATGATCGATTTTAGTAAAGTGGATTTACCGATTCCATTTGGTCCCACTAATGCGATTGCTTCTTGACGACGGATATCCAAGTTGATTGGTTCAGATAAGATGGTGCCGTCATAGCCAATAGCGGCATCTTCTACTTGCAACACAACATTTCCCGAAGGTTTCGCCACGTTGAAGAGAAAATGAGCTTGTTTCTCATCTCCTTGTGGACGGTCTAACCGTTCCATTTTTTCTAATGCCTTTCGACGACTTTGGGCACGTTTTGTCGTTGACGCACGGACAAGATTTCTGGCAACAAAATCTTCGAGTTTATTGATTTCTGTTTGTTGTTTTTCATAGGCTTTCCAATCAGAAGCTAATTGTTCAGCTTTCATATCTAAATATTTGGAATAATTTCCTTTATAGTGACGCATCTTTTTCCGACTTAGTTCATATACCTCAGTCGCCACTTTATCCAAGAAATAACGGTCATGGGAGACAATCAGAAGGGCACCAGTATAACTTTGCAAATAGTTTTCCAACCAAGCAAGTGTTTCGATGTCCAAGTGGTTGGTTGGCTCATCCAGGATCAAGATATCTGGATGTTGTAAAAGCATCCTAGCTAAAGCTAATCTTGTTTTTTGACCACCAGATAACGTATCGATTCGTTGCTCGTAAAACGACGGATCAAATTTGAATCCATGCAATACAGAGCGAATTTCATTTTCATAACTATAGCCGTTCTTATCAGAAAAATCATGCTGCAATTTATCATATTCTTTCAAGAAGGCTTGATAAGCCGGCGTGTCAGGAGTGCCTTCACTGATAAATACTTCAAGGTCACGCATCCGCTGTTCCATCAAGCGCACTTCTTCAAATGCTTTTAGCATCTCATTCCAGACGGTTTCAGTGGAATCTAATCCTGTATCTTGGGCCAAATAACCAAGGGTAGCTGTTTTATTTTTTGCGATATTACCTACATCTGGGGCTTCAATGCCAGCAATGATTTTTAATAATGTCGATTTACCGGCGCCGTTACGTCCGACTAAAGCGATACGTGCGCCCGTTTGGATCTCTAAGTGGATATTTTCAAATAAAATCTCAGCGCCAAAATGGCGAGCGATTTGATTGGCTTGTAATAGTATCATCGAATCCTCTTTTCTACTTTGTGAATTATCCTAGAATTTCATGGACTTTTTCTATTGTAGTCTACCACAAATTCATAGTTACTGCGAGGTTCTGAGAAGCTAGGAAAATGAGAATAAGAATAAAAATTCACAATATACAAGCAACGAAATTGATTTTTTTGTGTAAGTACTGATATGATGTATAAATCGAGAAGAAATACAGTGGAGGTAATGAAGTGAAAGACCATGTAATTCCAAAGGCAACCGCAAAACGCCTGCCTTTATATTATCGTTATTTAAGAATCTTGAATAACGCAGGTAAGAAAAAAGTTTCATCAACTGAACTAAGTGAAGCAGTCCAAGTAGATAGTGCGACGATCCGTCGTGATTTTTCCTATTTCGGCGAACTAGGAAAACGTGGTTACGGTTATGATGTAGAGGACTTGATGCATTTCTTTGCAAAAACCTTGAATGATGACCAATTGACGAACGTTGCATTGATCGGGGTCGGTAATCTAGGAAGTGCTTTGTTGAAATATAAGTTTCACCAAAGTAATAGTATCCGTGTCAGCTGCGCTTTTGACGTGAACCCAGAAATCGTGGGTCGGATCGTTGATGGTATCCCCGTTTATCCAATGGATGACATGATCGAACAAATCAAGATCCAACAAATCGAAGTGGCAATCTTAACGATACCTGCCGAAAAAGCACAAGAAGTAGTGAATCGTTTGACAGAAGCTGGTGTCAAAGGGATATTAAACTTTACATCTGCTCGACTAAATGCACCATCCGAAGTATTGATCCAAAATGTCGATTTGACGAACGAGTTACAAACGTTGATCTACTTCTTGCATTCCGATGCGTCCTTGCATGAGCATGACGACAACGAATAACCGGAAATAAAGAAAAGTTAAACCATCAATGACAAACTATTTTTCTATTCACTAGAAAAAATAGTTTGTTTTTTTATGATCTTTTTTAGAAATAGATAAAAATAAGTGATATTTTCCTTCATTGGCGTCTCTTCAATTAGGAGGCTGATAGGTGAACAACTGAAAGCTTCGAAATTTATTATAGTGATACATTGTTTCTGTGTTATAATAATACTTCACCAAAAAAATCGAGGGAATACGGGAGGATCAGCAATGCAGGAATATATCAGGATACATAATGCCAGACAGAACAATCTAAAAGGGTTTGATTTACAAATCCCAAAAAGAAAGATCACGATTTTTACAGGTGTCTCCGGTTCGGGAAAATCTTCCATCGTTTTTGATACGATTGCCCAAGAAGCGGGAAGACAACTCAATGAAAATTTCTCTAAATTTGTGCAGAATTTCTTACCTAAGTATAGTCAGCCAGAAGCAGATGCCATCGACAATTTATCTATGGCAGTCGTTGTAGATCAAAGCCGTTTAGGTGGGAATTCGCGTTCAACACTAGGAACGATCACAGATATCAACCCACTGATCCGCTTGCTTTTCTCTCGTATTGGCATTCCCCATTTAGGCCCCGCTTGGAATTTCTCATTCAATGATCCTCACGGCATGTGCCCAGCGTGTGAAGGGATTGGTCGAATCGTTGGATTGAATCTAGACAAAGCGTTAGATTTAGAAAAATCGTTGAATGAAGGAGCGATTATACTTCCAGGCTACAAAGTCGGATCTTGGTTATTGAAGTCTTTCACGAACACAGGTTTTTTTGACAATGATAAGCCATTAAAGGATTATTCAACAGAAGAAATGGAAAAGTTCTTGTATGCTTCAGGAGAAAAAATCGATTCGTTGTATATGGAAGGGATGAGTTCGACCTATGAGGGATTAGTGGCACGTTTCAATCGTTCCAATATCAAAGGGGGCAATGAGAGCTCTGCCGCGACCCAGAAAAAAATCGCAGCGTTCATGGATGAACAAAGATGTCCAGAATGTCAGGGAAAACGATTCAATCAAAAGGTTTTGGGCTGCAAGATCAACGGATATTCAATCGCAGATTTCTTAGCGATGCAACTGGATGAACTATTAGAAATCTTACCGGGGATCACAGATGAAATGATCCAACCAGTGTTGAAAAATCTCCAATCACGACTACAAGATCTGATCAATATTGGGTTAGATTACGTTTCTTTAGATCGCGAGACAGCGACTTTATCTGGAGGAGAAAGCCAACGAGTGAAAATGGTCAAGCACTTATCTTCTAGTTTGAATGACGTCATTTATATCTTCGATGAGCCTAGTATTGGGTTACATCCACGAGATGTTCATCGGTTAAACGAACTATTGATCAAATTGCGTGATAAAGGAAACACGGTCATTGTTGTAGAACATGATCCAGATGTCATCAAAGCAGCAGATCATATCATTGACGTTGGACCAAAAGCAGGAAAAAATGGTGGGTATATCACCTATGAAGGTAGTTACGAAGGATTACTGGCTTCAGATACATTGACAGGAAAAGCTTTTGGACAAATGACAGATTTCAAACAGGAGCCAAGAAAAACAGACAAGTTTATTGAAACTTCAAAATCGACATTGCATAATCTTAAAAATACTTCTCTCAGAGTACCATTAGGTGTTTTTACAGTAGTGACCGGAGTAGCTGGTTCAGGAAAGAGCAGTTTAGTGAATGGTGTGTTTGCGAAGGATTACCCGGAAGCAATCAATATCGATCAGTCAGCTGTTGCAGGGAATATTCGTTCTAACCCAGCGACTTATTCAGGGATCATGAACGATATCCGCAAGGTCTTCTCGTTGGAAAATAATGTTTCTGCCGGACTGTTCTCTTATAATTCAGAAGGGGCATGTGAAACTTGTAAAGGACATGGTCATATCAAAATGGAATTATCTTTTATGGATTCTGTAGAGGTCCTTTGCCAAGCCTGTGGCGGTAAACGATTCAAAGAAGAAGTTTATCAGTACAAATTAAAAGAGAAATCGATCGATGAAGTATTAGCGATGAGTGTGACTGAAGCGGTGGCATTTTTTGAAGAAAAATCGATTCAACGAAAATTGAAACAAATTTTAGAAGTAGGGCTAGGATATATGACGTTGGGACAACCGTTAAATACATTGTCAGGAGGAGAATGTCAACGGTTGAAACTGGCGAAAGAATTAAGTAAAAAAGGCAATATCTACATTATGGACGAACCAACAACCGGTTTACACATGGCAGATATCAAGAGTATCTTAGAAATCATCGAGCGGTTGGTCAATAAAGGCAATACGGTCATCGTCATTGAACATAACCTGGAAATCATGAAGGCGGCAGATTGGTTGATCGATGTAGGGATCGATGGGGGAATTCGTGGTGGCGAGATCCTTTATGAAGGAACACCAGAAAAAATCGTTACTTGTGAACAGTCGATCACAGCTCGTTATTTGATGGATGTTTAAATAAAAAGAGCGACAAGTCATTGTTTGTAGAAAATGACTTGTCGCTCTTTTTTCTAGTGATCAAATAAAGTATCGTAGCCGATTTGATCACTTGATTCATTTAATTGATCTAAACGCTTTGTCAGTTGTTCAAATTGAATAAAGCGGGCTTGTCGCTCGACTTCTTTTCCAAAATGGAAGAGCAAGATCACTGGTGCAGTAAATGTTTGGAATGTGCCAGCTACTTCCGGCATCTCGAAGGCATCTAAATGATACGCTGGGAAATTATAATGAGTCAATAATTGTTCCAATTTTGGCACTACTGCATGACAAACACTACAATTGGGGGTGGAAATCGCAAGCACGACAGTCGGTTCTTCTTGGATAGTTTTTAAGACTTCAGTTAAATCATGGGTTTCTTTCATGGTGATAACTCCTTAAGGTTACTTTTAGCACATCGCTAATTCGATGGTGAAAAAGTATTCAGTCGTATACAGATAGAAAATAGGCAAATGACTCTCTTCTTTTTACCTGAATCTTCATCTTAGCTGTGCTAAAAGTAAATCCTTATGACGGAGATGTCAATAAAAAAGCTTTTTTTGATTTCTTAAACTTATGAAAAAAATTTAAGCTTTCTTGTATTTTATTGAAGAAAAGCGTATATTGATGGGCGAATGAAGTTCAAATGACAAGGAGAAATTATATGTTTTCGTTTATTCCAAATTCGGTATCGCAGATGGGAACGATTTTTTTATCGATCGTTATCGAAGCCTTGCCGTTTGTTTTATTGGGATGTATCATCTCAGGTGCTTTACAAGTATTTTTGACCCCCGAACGTGTCAAACGATGGTTACCTAAAAATCGCTTTTTATCGATTATTGTTGGGTCTATTTTAGGTTTTTTCTTTCCTTCATGTGAATGTGGGATCGTTCCAATCGTTCATCAGTTTGTAAAAAAAGGGGTTCCTGTCCACACAGCATTTGCGTTTATGCTCACTGCGCCAATCATTAATCCAGTCGTGATCTTTTCAACTTTTATTGCATTTGGCAATACTTGGAAAATGGCGGGACTGCGCATGTTAGGAAGTTTTATTGTCGCACTGATCGTAGGTGTCTGGTTGGCCTATATCCAAAAAGGCACAATCTTGAAGTCTTCATTTGATTCAGCGATGGTTGAGCCTAACTCCCATACACATGAGCATGAGGAAGTGGAAGCAATCGCACCACAGAAATGGGGATATCGAATCCTCCATGTCTTGACTCACTCGATTGATGAGTTCTTCGATACGGGCCGCTATTTGATCATTGGCGGTTTGATTGCTGCAGGGATGCAAACCTATTTACCTACGAGAGTGATGTTGACGTTAGGTTCGACAAAGCTATTAGCCATTTTGATCATGCTAGTATTGGCATTCACGATGTCTCTTTGTTCCGAGGCGGATGCGTTTATTGGTTCCTCTTTGTTAAGTCTTTTTGGAACAGCGCCAGTTGTTGCTTTCTTAGTTTTTGGACCAATGGTGGATATCAAAAACCTATTGATGATGAAACGTTACTTCAACACACGCTTCATCGTTTCATTGATCGGGCTGATTGCCTTAAGTGTTATCGGCTTTACACTATTTATTTAGGAGGAGAATCATGCTGCGATTTTTGATTTTATCTGGTTATTTTGAAATGATGATGTATCTTCAAGTTTCAGGGCGTTTAGATCAATACATCAATGTCCATTATCGTTATTTGGCAGTATTATCCATGGTTTTATCTGCCTTACTAGCCTTAGTTCAGTTGTATCTTTGGGTAAAAGCAGATGGAAAAAAAGGAGTCCATGAGTCCCATGATTCTCATGATCACGGATTATCAAAACCGTATCAGCGTTGGATTGCTTATCTCTTATTAGCCTTGCCGATCGTTGTAGGAACACTGTTTCCGACAGTTAGTTTAAACACAACGATCGTGGAAGCGAAAGGGTTCAACTTTCCACTAAGCAAAGAATCTGTCGGTGATCCACAAGTGCAAACGCAATATTTGAAACCAGATACGAGTATTTATTTCAATAAATCCGACTATCAAGATCAAATGAATGAGTTAAAAGACAAATACGAAGATGAACAAACGATTGCGATCACAGACGATAATTATTTAGAGATCATGGAATTGATCTACAACTATCCAAGCGAATTCATTGGTAAGAAAGTCTCTTATGAAGGCTTTATCTATCAGTCGAAAAATGACAAGGCTACTGATACCTTTCTCTTTCGATTTGGGATCATCCACTGTGTTGCTGATTCCGGGGTTTTTGGATTGTTGACGCATCTGCCAGAAGGAATGACTGTGAAAAATGATGACTGGTACAAAGTCGAAGGAACGATCCAAACCGATTTTTATCAACCTTTCAAGCGAGAGATTCCTTCAGTCGTAGTGACGAAAGTAGAAAAAATCACTGCTCCTGAAAATCAATATGTGTATCGTGCATTTTAAATGAACGAAATAAAGTTGTAGTCATGTATAACACAAATAAAAAAGTGATAAGAGATGAAACTCGTAAGAATTTCCTCTCTTATCACTTTTTTTATTAAAGCTTGCAAGAATCCCACAGTATGATTGCTCTGTACAAAAAAGATTAAAGCGAGAAACGCTCATTTTTTCTTTCTTCTCTTCAATACAATCGCTTCACGTTTCAGTTTAAAACTACGGATATTGTGGTTGAATACTTCTGATATCACTAGACCTAAGGCAATCGCTCCAGCAATCATGATCGCTTGAACAGTGAAAAATGCCGCATCTTGATAAGCACCTGTAACTAAACTGCGAACAGCTTGATAGGCTAAGCCTCCAGGAACCAGTGGTACCATACCGGGGATATTGAAAATCGTGACGGGCATTTTTAGTTGTTTAGAAAAAAGATCACTAGCAAACGCAACGCCTAATGAACCTAGTAATGAACCTAAAGCTGCACCGCCACCCATAGCTAGACACAACCAATAGATCATCCAACCTACGGCACCAGCTAAACCACACCAAACTAAGGCTTTCCTTGGCACATTAGTGATGATTGCAAAGGCAGCGGTCGCTAAAAAGCTAAAAGAAAATTGAATCAATACATGCCACATGGCTAAAGTCCTTTCTTAGTAGAAGATTTGAAAGATAAAGGCGATTGCAAAACCAATCATCGCCGCAGTCATCATCGCTTCTGCTCCACGAGAAACACCAGAAACGTAGTGCCCCGCTAATAGATCACGAATCGCGTTGGTGATTTGAACACCAGGAACCAACGGCATGACACAACCAATGATGATCAAATCCTGATTGAGACCGATTCCTAAACGCACACTTAAAATAGCGGCAATGCCGATAATCAAAGAGGAAAGGAATTCAGCTAAAAACTTGATTCTAAAAAAACGCAAACTGCAAAGATAAACAATGTAGCCCACTCCACCAATCGGCAATGTGATCGGTAAATCTTTCAATTCGCCACCAAATAAAATCATGATCGTCCCGCTAATGATAGCAGCGCTGATGATTTGTAGCCATACTGGGAACATCCGACGATCTTTCTCGACTTCTTGTAATGCGCTATATAGTTCTTCCAAAGTCAATTCATTGGCAACATATTTTCTTGAAAGATTATTGACCTTGACTACTCTTTCTAAATTGATCGTTCGATTGGTGATTTGTTCCATGCGGATCGTCGAAGTCCGATCAAATCCGATAAATAGTCCTGTTTGGGTCACGTAGCTAACTAAGCGATAATTTCCAGAAGCAGAAGCGATCCGACTCATCGTATCTTCTACACGGTACATCTCTGCATTACTTTCCGTCATTATTTTTCCCGCCAATAAACAGGTATTAAGCAATAAATCTAAATCTCTTTCTGGCATGGCATTTTCTCCAATAGTTGTTTTCTTGTATTTATTTTACTACAAACAAATTGGAAAACGTATAAAAAGAAAACTTGAATCAAAAAAATAAGCAGTGAAAGGTAAAATAAGATCCAAGTGAGAGCAATGCAGAAGAGATCCAAGTGTTAAGTCAACAGTTAGGCTAAATCAAGCTTTTTGGTTAATTGTTGACCAATCGTTCAATAATGTGGCATAATTAAGTTATGGGAAGAACGAGAGAATTTAATGAAGAGAAAGTTTTACTAGAATCGGCAAAAATATTTGCCAAAAATGGGTATGCAGGGACGTCGATCAGTCAATTGGTAAAAGCGACTGGCTTGCTTCGAGGAAGTTTATACTCTGCTTATTATAGTAAAGCTGGTTTATTTACGACTTGCTTTAACTATATAGCTGAAGATGGAGTGACCGATAATGGGTTATTGATTGATTTATTGATCATCGCATTATTAGAACGTACGGCAGATGACAACGAAGTAAAGAAAGTCGCACAGAAGGTAATCACCGCTTTGGAAGAGAAAAACGAAGGTTCGATTGAAACGATCATTGCTGATCGAGTCATGCGTCGAGCGGATCTTACGGACAGGGGGAAGTAGAAAATGGCTAAAGTTGAAATCCAAAATGATCGATTGATCATCAGTATGGAGGGCGTACGAAAACTGTGGGCATTGAAAAATGAAATATCCACACCATTATCCAATGTATTAGGCGCAACTGTGGATGCCGATGTCTGGGAAGATACACCGAAATTTGGCGAAAAAAGAATGGGAGTTGATGCCTATGGACATTATTTTGCCGGAACATTCGTCCAAGATTCAAACAAGGTATTTTATGACCTCAAAAGAAAAGAAAACGCAGTCGTTATCACACTAAAAGATGAAGAATTCAATCGTCTCATCATTGGAGTAGAAGACCCAGAAGCAACAGTCGCGATGATTGAACAGGCAATGAACAGAGCAAACTTTGTAAAAGAAACTTGAAATAAGAATCGATGTTGAGCGCCTAATTGTCCTATCGGAAAACGTATTTACTTGGTGATAGAATAGATAAGAAGATCAATCGAATCGAGTGATGAAGTTTTAGTAACAACCTAGATTTCCTTTCACGTGGAAATTTAGGTTGTTTATTTTAGGAAATAGACTAAACATGCGTATATAATTTTTGAAGAAGGAATTGTTGAAAGAATTTAAATACTTCTTTATTTTAAAAAAGGGGAACGTATGTTAAGATTTATGAAGTTCGACTGAATAAAGGAGTAGATACATGAGCAAAAAAACAACCAAAACAATCATAGGAGTCGCAGTTGCTCTTTTAGCTGGTGCATTAGGGATTTCAACGACGCAAAAAGACTCTGATCTCGTTCAACAACTGACAGGTTTATTTGATTCAAAACCTCAAGTCTCACAAGTGGCGAATGTTCCAGAATACGACGGCACGCACCAAGAAATCGCAATCAATCAAAATAAGCCAACTTTTACAAAAGAAGAACTGAGCTTAGATAAAGGAACATGGGAAAGTTATTCCGATATCGATCGACTGAATCGTGTAGGTCAAGCTAATGCCATGTTAGGAAAAGAGATGTTCCCTAAAGAAAAACGTGAGTCTCTTTATATCGATCCTACAGGTTGGAAACAAAAAAAATTGAGTGACGGACAATGGCTTTACAATCGAAGCCACTTGATAGGTTTTCAGCTAACTGGTCAAAACAATAACATCAAAAATTTGATGACAGGGACTCGTTCGTTGAATACCCCTCATATGCTGGCACATGAAAATGATATTGCCGCATACATCAAAGAAACCAATCATCACGTTCGCTATCGGGTAACACCACATTTTGAAGGGGAAGAACTAGTAGCACGAGGTGTTCAGTTAGAAGCCCAAAGCATTGAAGATAACCAAATCTCGTTCAATGTGTTTATCTATAATGTGCAAGACGGTTATACGATCAACTATCAAACGGGGCAAGCTAAGAAAACATGATCCATAGGCGTTCGTTATTTGAATATTTTGTGAATTTTTTGAAAAAACAGAGAAAAGACTTATTTTTGATTAAATATCACGTATACTGTAAGAAAGTGTACTCATAAATGTTGGAATCGATACAATCAAATAAGAAATCATTATTATTTTTATATTTCCAGCGAAGTTGGAATATTTATTTGTAGTTTTACCACATTTCGAGTAAAATAAAGGGTGTAGAGGGTAATTTGACTACCCTGCGGAAAGAGGTGTAGAATCATGGGTTTTACAGATGAAACCGTACGTTTTGGTTTTGATGATAGTCGTAAAAAAGAAGTCAGCGAAACATTAGCGATCGTTTATCGGGCTTTGGAAGAAAAAGGCTACAATCCAATCAACCAGATTGTGGGCTACTTGCTTTCTGGAGACCCGGCCTACATTCCTCGTTATCGTGATGCAAGGAATCTGATCCGTCGTCATGAACGCGATGAAATCATGGAAGTGATCGTCAAAGACTATCTCTCAAATCATGGAGTGAATCTATGAGAGTGATGGGCTTGGATGTCGGCTCAAAGACTGTAGGTGTCGCTGTTAGTGATCCTTTTGGCTGGACTGCACAAGGCGTAGAGATCATTCGTATCGATGAAGATAAAGAAGAATTTGGATTTGAACGATTGGCAGAACTGGTCAAACAGTACGAAGTAGATCGTTTTGTTGTAGGCTTGCCGAAAAACATGAATAATTCAATCGGTCCGAGAGCAGAAAGCTCAATGGTTTACGGAGAAAAGATCAAAGAAATGTTTTCTCTACCAGTCGACTATCAAGATGAACGACTGACTACCGTCCAAGCAGAACGCATGTTGGTCGAACAGGCAAATACGTCAAGAGCAAAAAGAAAAAAAGTCATCGATAAGCTTGCTGCGGTGATGATTTTACAAAATTATTTAGATGGTTCGGGAAAACAACTATTTTAAAAAATGAAAAGAGGGGTTCTAATGGCAGAACACAATCATACACATGATCATGAAGGACATGAACATATCACATTGGTCGATGATCAAGGAAATGAAACATTATACGAAATCTTGTTAACAGTCGATGGACAAGAAGAATTTGGTCGTAACTACGTATTGCTTTATCCAGCCGGCGTACCGGAAGATGAAGATGTAGAATTACAAGCCTATGCCTACGTTGAAAACGAAGACGGAACAGAAGGCGAATTAGAACAAATCGAAACAGATGCTGAATGGGATATGATCGAAGAGGTCTTCAATACATTCATGGCGGAAGAAGAAGAATAGTATTAAAATAGTGGAGAAACCTTGAAATGACAAGGTTTCTCTTTTTTTATCATTCTTTTGATCAAGGAATTGACCATGGTTCATTTCGATAGAAAAATCCATACTATCTTTAGCATAGTACTTAACCTTAGAGAAGAAAGGAAGAACAAAATGATCAGAACTGCTCGTGTGGAGGATGCAGAAACTATAAACAAGCTAAATAAGGAAGAAATAGGGTATGAGATGCCACTTTCGGAAACAACG
Source organism: Enterococcus pernyi (assembly GCF_045371165.1). Lineage (NCBI taxonomy): Bacteria > Bacillati > Bacillota > Bacilli > Lactobacillales > Enterococcaceae > Enterococcus > Enterococcus pernyi. Next base: position 347,337 of record NZ_JBIQDM010000002.1, on the reverse strand, counting down.
AAGCAATTAAAATGTATCTTGGCACAGCCAGAGATCTATGTCATTGATGTTTATGAGGAAGAAGGGACGAGGAATAGGATATGTCCATGCCCAAAAGTATGCAACATTGTTAAGTCCAACGTTGTTCAATATTTTAGCATTAGCAGTTTCTTCAAAAGCGCAACATCAAGGAATTGGCAGACGATTGATGGAGAGTGTTGAGAAGCAAGGAAAAGAACGTGGCTACTTTGGTGTTCGACTAAACTCTGGCGAACATCGCAACGAGGCACATCGTTTTTATGAACGTATCGACTATCATTCAACCAAATGGCAAAAGCAATTTCAAAAAAGATTTTCTAAATGAATGATGAAGGTCATCGCAAAAAAACTTCTCGAATAATGATCGAGAAGTTTTTTTACATTTATTCGAATTAAGAAAATAGTTGCATCAAAAATCCTGAAATGATCAAGACGATCGCTCCACCCAAACGATTGCCCATTTGAGCAAAAGCAATCAATTCCATGCGGTTTGATGCGGATAAGACGGCAACATTTCCTGTACCACCCATTGAATTGTTACATAGTCCTGCTGTAATCGTTGATTCGATCGGATAAAGTCCAAATAGACGACCAACAAATGCAGAGACAAGGGAGATGACGATGACACTTGTTAAGCAGAGTACGACGAATTGCCATGTTAAAGCAGAAGCTAAAACATTCAAGTTCAATAAAGCAATCCCGATACCTGCTAAAACAGCTGCCGTTAAGTTTTTAACAATCAAGTTATTGAACATGATTGCTGCATCTTCGTAGTATTCAGGAAGAACATTGGTGATTTTACAGATGACCACAATAATGATCATGAAAGCATAAGCATGAACTTTTGGTACAAAGAAATTACAGATTTGGCCAAGAATAAAGAATGTGATCGAGACCATTAAACCAACACCTAATTGAGGGATAGAAGGTTTCACATTGCGTGGTTTGCCGTCACCTAGATCGCCTTTTTCCATCAGTTTCCCATTACCATTCAATTTTGGCATGGATTGTCCAGCACGAGCCACTAAAGCGGCTCCGATAATGGCTAGCACATTTGTCATTGCAGTTGCAGGGATCAAACGTGAAATAATAGCAGAAGCATCTGTTCCTAAGACGTTTGCATAAATAGTTGATAGTGGAACAGCGCCAGCACCTACACCACCAGCCATGGCAGGTAAAGAGATGTATAATACGGAATTAGCGAAGCCATTCCCAATCAACATTCCCACAAGTCCAACTGCAAAAAATGAAACAACCATAGAAATAAGTGCAACAGGGATAAAACGAACGGAAGCCTTCATCAATAATTTGCGGTTCATTCCTAGAATACTTCCGGTAATCAAAGCAGCGATATAAAAGTCTAAAAAGCCCATATTATTGACAAAGTTTTCAGTTGATTTCACGACATAATCAGGTAAAATACCAAAGGTTGCGATAGCTGCGGAAGCGAAGATCGCAAAAACAGAACCACCACCTAAATAACTTTTGACGATTGGGATTTTTGTCCCAATAAAATGGAATAGATTCCCAAAAATGACGAGCACGGCGATAGGACCGATCATATTTGTTGGTAATTTACCTAATGCCATCGCAACGATCAAAACGAGAACCATGATCAAATAGATAGGTAAACTGACCCCACTGATTTTTGTTTCCCAAAAACCTTCTTTGTTTGTCTTAACGACTGTAGAAGTCGTTTGTTCTTGATGTAACATTCTTACAGATCCTTTCCTTGATTAACGTAAGAGGAGTTCCCTATGAGTTGGAAAATAATCTAAAGCTATTCCTCAACTGGCTCCAGTATTTCTTGGCAAAAAACACCCCTTGGATCAATTCGTTGAAAAATAGTTGGTTTTCCTATTTCTCGGTGAACGAATGATCCAAGGCTTCGATGTTTACCATGCGTATTTTTTACTTTAAGTCTCGTTTTGCTCAGAACTGTTTAGTAACGAATTATTGTGAAAGAGACTAGCGTGAATTAAGCTTCTAAATCTTGATATTCAGGCACCCATTTAGCTGCTTCGACAGCTGCTTTGATGTCAGTGATTTCTTCACGGTTCAATTGTTGATCCACGACTGATTGAGCGACTGTTTCAGCAATCGTTTGTGAGAATTCAGTGATTCTTGCAACTGGTGGTAAAATAGCTGCCCCTGGTTTTGTGACATCAACGATACCACCTAATGCACGACTTGCTTGTGAGATGATCTCAGCGTTGACACGAGTAGCTGTTGAAGCAATCAAACCAAGTCCTAAACCTGGATACATCAATGCGTTGTTTGCTTGTCCGATTTGATAAGTCACGCCATTGTATTCCACATCATCCGCAGGGATACCTGTTCCGACTAATGCTTTTCCATCTGTCCATTCAATCAAATCTTTTGCTTTTGCTTCTGCTAATTTTGTTGGGTTAGACAAAGGCATGATGATTGGTCGTGGTGTATGGCTAGCCATTTCTTTGACGATTTCTTCTGTGAATGCCCCTGGTTGAGTAGATGTACCAATCATGATCGTTGGGTGAATTGCTTTGACAACAGCTTCTAAATTAGTCAATTCTTCACTATTGGTAAATTCTGAACGTTTACGTGCAAAAGGAATTTGTCCAGGTGTCAATCCTTCAGTATCTTCGAATAATAGTCCTTGTTTATCCACTTGATAGAAGTGTTTACGTGCTTCTTCTTCTGGTACACCTTGACGGATCATTTCATCTAATAAGATATTCGCAATGCCGACTCCAGCTGTTCCAGCTCCGAATGTTAGGATCGTTTGATCTTTCAAGGATTCACCAGAAATATTCAATCCGCCGAGTACACCAGCTAGTACGACGATCCCTGTTCCTTGGATGTCATCATTGAATGTCGTGATTTTGTCTTCATATTTTTCTAAGATCGTTGCGGCATTGCCACGACCAAAGTCTTCCCAGTGTAACAATAATTCAGGGAATAGTTCTGTAGCAGATGAAACGAATTGGTCGATGAATTCATAGTAAGAATCACCTTCGACACGCGCATGTTTGTTTCCTAGATATAACGGATTATTCAATAACTCTTCATTGTTTGTACCAGCATCGATCGATACAGGTAATACTTGCGCTGGATTGATACCAGCAGCTGCTGTATAAACCATTAGTTTTCCAATTGCGATGTCAACACCATTAACTCCCCAGTCACCCATTCCAAGGATACCTTCTGCATCTGTAACAACGATCAAACGAATATCACGACCAGCTGCGGCATTTTTCAAACTTTCTTTGATCAATTCTGGTTCATCGATCGAAAGAAATGCAGCATCTTGTGGTTTTAAGAAAATTTCATTGTATTGTTCGATTGCATCTGCAACTACTGGATCATATACTACCGGCATAAATTCTACTAAATGTTGTCCCATCAATTTATAGAAAAGTGTGCGGTTTGTATTGAATAAGTTCATTAAGAAAATACGTTTTTCTAAATCAGTTTGTTTGCTTAGGTATTGGCCATATGCTTGCACAGATTGTTGTTCTAATGTTTGGACTGTGCTAGGAAGCATTCCGGCAATCCCGTATTTTTTACGTTCTTCTTTTGTAAAAGCAGTTCCTTTATTTAAAAATGGATTATTTAATAAGTTTAACCCTGTTAGCATGAATGATTCCTCCTAAGTTTTAATACATACGAAGTATAGGATTCGCTCAAGGCTATAGTCAAAATAGGTAGTTATGATAAATTTTATTTATATGACAATAGAAAAAAGAGGAGCCTATGATTAAAAATAGGCTCCTCCTCGATGGGGATTCGAGCAGTTAAAAACAAAAAGAATGAGTTGGATCATTTTGATTTTATATGATAAGTCATCGTTGAAAGTACACGATTTCTTTCTTGACGATTCCAAGTCCTTTCGTTAATACTTCCAAAGGATTAGAGGATAAAGCAATTCGAATAAAAGGATCATGTTGCGGTTGTGTCGTAAAACGATGTGAATGATAGACACGAATCCCTTTATTTAAAAAAGCTTGTTCGATCGTTTTCGGAGACAGATCATTTCGAACAGGGAGATTTCGATAAAAAGGAAGTGGATTGGTCGGTCGAGGCAAGTTGAAAAGTGTATCGAATCGTTCATTTGCTTGTTTTGTATAGCTGGATTTTGTTTCGAGTATGTCCTGTGCGGTTTCTGAACATAGGATTTGCGTGACAATCTCAGCATCTAAACTTGAGGTTTTGACATTGATATTGAAAATCGCCTGTTGGATGTTTTGTTTGTACTTATCGGGAAATACTAGAAAGGCAACACGCATGCCTGCACAGATAAACTTGGTCATTCCGGCAAGATAAATGGTTTGTTCAGGAAGTAACTGCTGGAATGAGGGAATGGGTGTTTTTTGATTATAGGTAGTCAAAAAAGAATGGATGTCGTCTTCGATCACGATCAATTGTTGCTTTGTAATGACTTCTTTTAGCTGTTGCCTCCGTTTTGCAGATAGTTGAAACCCAATAGGATTGTTACATGAAGGCATCAGAAAAATACCGTGGATTGCTTTTTTCCGACATTCTTGTTCAAGTAATTCTGGAAGCATACCCTCCGCATCAAAATCAATCGGCACGATTTCCATATGGTAAAGGTGAGCAAGCTCAATGAAATTCGAATAAGTATAGCGATCGACTGCCAAACGATCTCCTGGAGAAAACAAAGCAGCTAGCGTGATCGCCAAGCCGTTTTGGACACCTGAAACAATAGCAATCTGTTCCCTTGAAGCATAGACACCTTGTGTTTCCAACCATTTTTTGGCAATCGTCAATTGATAGGTTGTCCCTAATGGTTCACGGTAGCTAAGAAGTCCGTTAGTCGCATGATTTTGTGAAACAGCTTGAATAAAAGGAGTGATCATTTCGTTGCATTCATCAAATGAACTGACTAACCCAAAATCAATGACATGATCAGGTACTTGATCAGAAGAAATAGTGATGGAGGTAAACGCATTTGGGGAAACAAATGTCCCACTCCCGATACTTGTATAGAGTAACCCTTTTTCTAGACCCAACTTATAAGCTTGACCAACTGTTGTGAAATTGATGTCTAAAAAATCAGCTAGTTCTCTTTGGGAAGGTAACCTTGTATTTTTTTGTAATTTATTTGATAAGATATCAGCTTCTAGCTGCGTGATAAGTGATTGGTAGATTGGGCGATGTAACTTTTTTTTATCTGGACGCCAAGTCAGTGGATAATTCTCATAAGAGTTGATCGACATACTCGTTCCTTCTTTCAAAAATTGTATTCCATACAATTATATCATTGAATGTATTGTTTTCGGGCGCTAGGATAGAAAAAAGGAGGGGAAATATGCAAATCATCGATAGTCATAAAGTAATCACCCATTTTAGTTTTACAGAAGCAATCAACGTAATGGAACAGTGTTTTAAAGATTTTCAAGTCGGAAAGATTTCTCAAGAGAATCGAATGGTCCAACAATTACCAGATGGCGAGAAACAAAATGTATTTGCGATGATGCCCGCTTATTTGGGAAGAAACCGGTACTTTGGTTCAAAAATCATCACGGCTTTTCCAAGCAATCACAAACAAAAGCTACCATCACATTTGGGTGAAATCATGCTCTTCGATTCAAAAAAAGGGCAACCCGTCGCAATGATCGATGCGAATGCCGTGACTTGGATACGAACAGCAGCAGTTTCAGCATTAGCCACAGATTATCTAGCAAAGCCATCAGCAGATACACTCACATTGATCGGAACTGGACAACAAGCAGTTTCACATCTAGCCGCAATTACCTGTGTCCGAAAGATTCACCGTGTATATGTCTATGATTTAGATGAAACACGACGAAAACAATTTATCCTAGAACAGCAAACTAATTATCCAAAACTGCGTTTTATTGATTGCTCGACATTGGCTGAAGCGACTATAGAAGCAGATATTGTCTGTACTTTAACACCTAGTAAACATGCTTTTTTATCAAAAAAAGAGGTTAAACCAGGCACGCATATCAATGCAATCGGTACATTTACACCAGAGATTCGTGAATTAACGAGTGATTTGATGGCATCTGGACAATTGTATGTAGATGATTACCAAGCGGTCAAAAGGGAAAGTGGCGACTATTTGATTCCCTTGTCAGAAGGGAAAATTGATCAGACAAACATCCTCGGTTCTCTAGGTGAATTAGTCACCCATCAGAAAACAGGGCGTACAGACGAACAAGCGATCACGATCTTTGATGCGGTTGGCTTAGCAGTGGAAGATTTATGTTGTGCCGAATATATTTATCAAAAAGTAAAGGAGTAGTTTATAAATGAATTTACCCTATTATGTAGTTGACGCCTTCACCAATGAAGTGTTTAAAGGAAATCCTGCTGCGGTCTTTGTGTTAGATGAATGGCTACCTGATGATACCATGCAAAAAATCGCCATCGAAAATAACCTATCCGAAACAGCCTTTACCGTTAGAAAAGAGAAAGGTTATGAATTACGTTGGTTTACCCCTGATCGTGAAATCGACTTATGTGGTCATGCGACCTTGGCAACCGCATTTGTATTGTTCCACTTCTATGGTATCAGTGAATCCATGATTTCATTTTCAACGCAAAGTGGGAACCTAGTTGTCACAAAAAAAGAGCAAAAATATGCGATGGATTTTCCAAGTATTTTACCGCAACCAATTGCTATATTACCAGCATACGAACAAGCAATCGGCACAAGAATAAAAGAGGCTTATCTGGCAAGGGACTTATTTTTTGTATTAGAAGACGAAGAGACAGTGGCAAAGCTGACGCCTGATTATACTGCAATGAGGGAATTAGAAGAAGGCGTCGGCGTGATTGTCACAGCCAAAGGAAAGAAAGAAGATTTTGTTTCTAGGACCTTTTTCCCAAAACTAACGATCAATGAAGATCCAGTGTGTGGCTCGGCTCATGCGAATTTGATTCCTTACTGGGCACAAAAGCTTGGAAAGGACGACTTGGTTGCTCAACAACTTTCTGCCAGAGGTGGGTTCTTGACTTGCAAGTGGTTAGGTGAACGCGTGATGATCAGTGGCGAAGCAACTTTGTTTGCAAAAGGTGAAGCGTACATTTAGAAAATCCATCCAAACAGGTAGGATACAGAGTGCAATAAATAGCATACAGCTCTGAAAAATAAGCAAGAAGACCCGAAATTTATTCAAATTTTTGGGTCTTCTTGCTTATTTTTAAAGGCTTTTTTTGATGTTCGTTTATTTGGATTCAAAAGTGCGAAATAATTATGGAAACTGCGCTTGTTTTATTTGAGATTTTCTCAATTTAGAAGAAACGATTTTCCCGTAATGTCACATTTTTGATATCTTCGATGGTTTGCGTCCCAGCTAATTGCATGACCATTTCTAATTCTTTTTTGAAGAAGTCGAATACTTGTTGGATGCCTGTACTTCCACCGAGAGCTAAACCGTAAATGGCAGGACGACCGATCGCGACTAGATCGGCACCAGAAGCAATGGCTTTAAAGACATGCTGACCACGACGAACACCACTATCAAAGACGATAGGGACACGTTTGTCGACGGCTTCTGCTACATATTTCAAAGAATCAAAGGCTGCTGGCCCACCATCTAATTGACGACCGCCATGATTCGATACCCAGATGCCATTTGCCCCCGCATCTAATGAACGATAAACATCGTCTTCTGATTGCACACCTTTTACATAAACGGGTAAGTCAGAATGAGCGGCAATAAATTCCACATCTTTTGGACTTAACTTTTGTTTGGAGGATTTATAAACTGCGTCCATCGTTTGTCCGATCCCTGATTGATAGGCTTGAACGATCGGCATTGGCAATGGAAAAGTGAAGCCATTGCGAAGGTCTGTTTCTCGATTCCCACCAACGGTTGCATCAGCTGTCAAAACGATTGCTTTTGCGCCATTACGTTTGGCCATCTCTAGAATATCTAAATTGATCCCATTATCTTTACTCATGTAAAACTGGAACCATTGTGGTGCATCTGGACCACCGGCCTCACGGATTTCTTCTAATGTACAGGAAGCGTAAGAACTCGCCGTATAAATCGTATGAAAATCGGCAACTCCTTTAGCTGAAGCTTTTTCTGCATGTGTATGAGCTAAACCATGAGCTGCAATAGGCGCCATGATGATTGGCGCAGTTAATGTTTCTTGGTCAAAGTAAGTCGTTGTATCTGGAATTTCCACGTCTTTTAAAACATGAGGAATAATCAATTGATGATTGAATGATTGCACGTTTTCTTGATACGTAAAGAGATCTCCAGCGCCACTACTGATATAGCCGTATCCGCCAGTAGGAATCACTTGAGCTGCCGCCATTTCTAAGTCTTCTGTATTGATAAAACTGATTTGACCTTCTTGTGAGCCAGCTTGATAAATCATTTCCATAAAACAAACCTTCTTTCGTAGTATCGATCAATAAATAATATCGAATTTGTCAGCGTTTACATTTTCATACTACGCCTTGTTTTTAAAACAGGCAAATAATCTGTTTTATTTTATTTAACTGAACGGAGAGTTACCGCTATGCAAGAGTATAGTCACGCTTTGAATACTCGACTAAAAGAAGAAAATCGAATCATAGCTGTTTTTTATCTGTTAGCAACTTTGATGAAATTTACTTTCTTTTATAAACTTACTCGAATAACAGTGACACCTAATTGTTCGATTTTTTTGGCAAGTTTAGGTGAACAATGCTGATCGGTGATCAAATAATCAAAGGCAGAAATATCGGCAATCTTAAACTGTGAAGTCCGGCCAATCTTACGATGGTCTGCAACAAGAATACGACATTTGATACTCTTTTTGATCATCCATTCGTTGATTTTAGATTCGTTTAAAATTTTTGTCGTCACACCATTCTCTAAATCTACTCCGCTACATCCAATAATACAGACATCTGCATTCATATCTGCTAATGTGCGAGCGGCAATATCTCCTACCAAGACTTCTTTCGGTACGCGTAATTCGCCACCAGTGAGTATATACGTATAATTTCCTTGTCTGACACAAAGAAATGACCTTTAAATTATTCGTTACGACGGTGACGTAATTCGATTCTAAATAATCGAGTGTAGCTAAGGCAGTGGAACTTGAATTGATAAATACGGTGGCATAGTCTCCAATATATTGACTAGCACAACGAGCAATTTGATGTTTGATCCACGTTGGTCCTGAAAGATCGAAATTTGTTTGATTGTCATAGTTGAAGAGGCAATAGCCATATTCACGAATAATCTCATTTTTTTCTTCTAATAATCTAAGGTCTCGACGAATAGTGCTGAGTGATACGTGAAGCTTTTCAGACAGTTCAATCGTGGTCATTTTTGTGTACCTTTGTAATAGATCAAGAATTTCATTACGTCTTTTTTTAATCGTCAACAGAGAATTTTTCATTGTTATCCTTCCTTTTCAATCAATTTGTTTCTCTATATGACTAATTATAGCTAAACGAGCATAAAAAAATGGAAACGATCACATAAAGTAATAACAGTCATATAAAGCTATTCCAATCACTTTGATAGCGCTTTATCATTTATATATACCTAATAAAGAGGAGGATGGCACATGAATATAACAGAAGTAACAAAGGAAAGTTGGTTACGTTCGACTTTTCCAGAATGGGGAACCTATCTGAACGAAGAAATCGAAATGGAACAAGTAAAAGAAAAAAGCGTATCTATATGGTGGCTAGGATGTACAGGTATATGGCTGAAGTCACATGAAGGTACAAATATCCTTTGTGACTTATGGTGTGGGACAGGAAAACGAACACACGGGAATGGACAGATGAAAAAAGGCCACCAGATGATGCGTATGAGCGGTACAGAAAAGATGCAACCGAATTTACGAACGCAACCTTTTGTGATCGATCCATTTGCGATCAAAAATGTGGATGCATTAGTGGTGACACATATCCATTCCGATCATCTGGATATTCACACTGCCGCAGCTGTTCATCAAAATTGTCCGGAGGCACTATTTATTGGCCCCAAAGCAGTAGTGGAAACATGGCTCTCTTGGGGGATACCAAAAAAAAAGACCCAAGTAGTCAAACCCGGCGATATCGCTTTGATCAATGAAGTAGAGATCGTTGCGCTGGAAGCCTTTGATCGGACGGCATTGATCACACATGATGATCCTAATGTGCAATTAAAAGATCAGTTGCCACAAGAAATGGATACGATCGCTGTCAATTATCTTTTCAAAACATCAGGAGGGAACATCTATCACGCAGGGGATTCGCATTATTCCAACCTTTTTGCCAAACATGGCAATGAACATCAAATCGATGTTTGTCTAGGTGCATATGGTGAAAATCCGCGTGGCATCACTGATAAGATGACCGCCAGTGATTTGTTGAGAATGGCAGAATCGTTAAGAGCTCAAGTCGTGATCCCAGTCCATTATGATATTTGGTCCAATTTTATGGCTGATCCTAGCGAGATCACTCAATTATGGCGCATGAAAAAAGATCGATTGGCTTATCAGTTTTCCCCTTATATTTGGCAAGTGGGTGGGAAGTATACGTACCCAGATAATAGAAAAGACTTGGCATTCAATTTCGATCGTGGCTTCCATGATGTCTTCACCCAGGAAAATGATACGCCGTTTCCATCATTTTTGTAGGAGCCCAAGAGATATATAACAATAAATCAGCTGAGCTGAGAATTTTTTAACAAAAGCAAGAGCGAGGAGGGAGAACGTATCAAAGCAAGTGAACGTAAGACAAAGTCATCTCTTGATAAGAATGCGCTATTGTCAAACAACGGGTTGACTGCTTGATACTGTTTGTAAATATGTTGAGATATTTCTATGAGAATGACTTAGTCAATTATGTAGAAACTACGATAAATGATTGGCGAGTAGCAATCGAGGAGAGCAGTCGTCACTTATTAGAAAAAAGAATCATTGATCATGTATATGTAGAAGAAATGATCCGCAATGTCGAACAACATGGGGCATATATCCTGATCGCCCCGCACGTTGCGATGCCTCATGCCATGCAAGGTGGCTCCCGTGTTTTCGATACGACGATTTCATTTACCAAAATGAACGCACCAGTTCCTTTTGAGGAAGGGTCAAAGTCTGCCAGCCTTTTCTTCACCTTAGCAGCTAAAGAGCCAAAGCAACACTTAGAAAATATTCAATCATTATCAGAATTACTGATGCAAGATGGGTTGATCGAAGAATTACTAGCGACAGAAACAATCGAAGATTATCAAATGGTCATGGAGAAATACGAGCCACTATAAGGTAGAGGTAGTCTTTTGCTTGCTAGGTATGGCCAGTGAGGACCATTCGGTACAAAGCAAATAGACATAAAAGATAAATTATCAACTAAAAAATACGAGGCAAGGGAGGGAGTCCGTTTACATGAAAACCATGATATCTCGCATCGTTTGAGGAGTTGTTCTGGTTTTTGGTAACGGAAAAATATGGGAGCTATCTTGATGGAGATATGGACGTATTTTGCGACAAATATTTTAACGCAGCCGGCTTATTTGATCGGTTCGATCGTTTTATTAGGGTATATACTTCTTGGCCGACCATTATACGAATGTATAGCTGGATTTTTGAAAGCCACTGTAGGTTATCTGATTTTAGTTGTTGGTTCAGGTGGATTAGTAAACAATTTCCGACCGATCTTAGTTGGTTTAAAGGATCGTTTTGATCTTGAGGCGATGGTGACTGATCCCTATTTTGGTCAAAATGCTGTAGATGCAGGATTGATGGATACTTTTGGACGAACGTTCAGTGATGTGATGATTTTATTATTGATTGCATTTGTATTGAATATCCTGTTAGTTCGTTTCCAAAAATATACGAAGTTGCGAGCTGTTTTTACGACAGGAAATGTCCAGATCCAGCAAGCAGCTACAGCTTTTTGGATCTTACTTTTCTGTTTTCCTGAATTAGGAAGAGTAGAAGTATTAGTATTTATGGGGATCATTTTAGGGTGTTACTGGGCAGTTGCTTCTAATTTAACTGTTGGTGTGACACAAGAATTGACAGACGGAGCTGGTTTTGCGATTGCGCACCAACAGATGTTTGGGGTGTACCTATTTTCTACCTTAGCGAAGTGGTGGCAAAAGAGTAGTCGTAAAAAAAATGGGAATAGAAAAGCCGATAAAAAGCTTGAAGATATGGAGCTTCCGGGTTTCTTATCCATTTTCAACGAAAACATGGTGGCGACTTCTTTATTGATGCTGTTCTTCTTTGGCATCATCTTATTAGTATTAGGACAGGAGTACTTGATTGAGGCAGAATTTATGGTGGCAGGACAAAGTTTTCTATTCTACGTACTGACCACTTCTTTGAACTTTGCTGTGTATTTAGCCATTTTACAGCTTGGTGTCCGGACCTTTGTGGACGAGTTGACACAATCTTTCCAAGGAATCTCAAATACTATTTTACCAGGAGCTGTGCCAGGGATCGATGTGGCTGCAACTTTTGGCTTTGGATCACCAAATGCAGTCACGATCGGGTTTTTATTTGGTGCATTAGGACAATTCTTGATGATCATCTTATTGATCGTCTTCCGATCACCAACGATCGTGATCGCTGGATTTATCCCACTATTTTTTGATAATGCGGTCATCGCTGTGTTCTCTAATAATCGGGGTGGGTTCAAGGCAGCATGTTTGTTCCCTTTCTTATCTGGGCTGATCCAAGTCGGTGGTTCTGCACTCTTTGCGACATGGATCGGGTTATCTAGTTACGGAGGGTACATTGGTATGTTTGATTGGGCGACTGCTTGGCCAGTCTTTACTGTTTTGATGAAATTTTTTGGTTATGCAGGTGTTGCACTAGTGGTCGTCGGTTTGTTGCTAATTCCGCAACTACAATATCGAAAAAATCCAGAAGGATATTTTTTGATTGTGGAGGATTATCAAAAATATAAAGAAAAGTTTGGAGACAGTAATTAATAGGAGGGAAAGTAAATGAGAATTTTAGTTTCGTGTGCCAATGGTTCTGGTACAAGTTTAATGATGATGCGTAGTGTAGAAAAGGCAATGAGAGAATTAAATATTACAGTGAGTAAAATCCATCATTGCCCGATCTCTGAAGGTAAAAGTTCGGCAAGTCAATATGATGTCGTCTTTACGCCACTCAATTTTATGCCGATGTTCATGCAAGCAATTGAGCGAGGTGTGACGGTCGTGGGGATCAAAAATGTGATGTCACCTACTGAGATCTGTGAGAAATTCAAAGAAACAACAATGTACAAAGAATTGAAATCAAAGGAGAATTAGATGAAACGACCAAAATTACAAATTGCACTGGATCATAACACGTTAGCGTCTGCATTGGCAGATGTGAAAAAAATTGGAGAAATCGTCGATGTGATTGAAGTAGGCACCATTCTTTGTCTTCAAGAAGGAAGCAAACCAATCGAATGTATGAGAAAAATGTTTCCAGAAAAAACGATCGTTGCGGATACAAAATGTGCCGACGCAGGAGAAACTGTGGCTGGTAATGTAGCGCAGGCTGGGGCAGATTTCATGACAGTGATCTGCTGTGCCTCTCTAGCTACCATGCAAGCTGCACAAAAGAAAGTCAAAGCACTTCAAGTAGAACTATACGGAGAATGGACGATGGAACAAGCAAAAAAATGGCGAGAAATTGGGATTTCTCAGGTCGTCTATCATCAAAGTAGGGATGCCTTGTTAGCTGGAGAAGTTTGGGGAGAAAAGGATCTGAAGCTCGTCCAACAATTGATCGATTTAGGTTTTCAAGTCTCGGTAACTGGTGGGCTGTCAATTTCAACGTTAGCCTTGTTCCAAGGGATGCCGATCTTTCATTTTATTGTCGGTCGAGGATTGACGGCGTGTGCAGATCCTATCATACAAGCCCAAGCATTCCAAAAGGAGATCAAGCGACTGTGGGGAGAATGAGATGATGAGAATCGGACTTTATGAAAAGGCACTGCCTAGCGGATGGTCGTGGCAAGAGCGGTTAGATGCAGTAAAAGAATTGGGGTTTGATTTTCTGGAAATATCGATTGACGAAAGCGAGGAACGATTGGCTCGTTTAGATTGGACGAATGAACAAATCGCTGAGTTAAAAGAAGCGATAGCGGTTTCAGGGATTGCTATCCATTCGCTTTGTTTAAGTGGGCATCGCCGTTTTCCATTCGGCTCAGTAGATGTCAAAAAACAAGAAAAAGCCTTATCTATGATGAAAAAGGCGATACAGCTTGCGTATCGGTTAGGTATCAGGATCATACAAGTGGCGGGATACGATGTATACTATGAAAAAAAATCAATAGAGACAAGAGAAGCGTTTATCAGAGGATTGCGTGCCAGTATCAAAGAGGCAGCACAGTTTGGGATAATCTTGTCGATTGAAGTCATGGATGACCCATTTATGAATTCCATTCGTAAATTCATAGAGATAAAAAAACAACTCCCTTCTCCTTATTTACAAGTGTATCCTGACTTAGGAAATCTATCAGCGTGGCCAGAAAATAATGTGGCGATTGAACTTGAACAAGGCATCGAATATATTACTTCGATCCACCTAAAAGATACGCAACCAGTAACAGCTAGTAGTAAGGGTAAGTTCAGAGACGTTCCGTTTGGTCAAGGTTGTGTGGATTTTTCTGGCTTATTTAAAACATTGAAACGTGTAAATTACGAAGGGCCATTCTTGATTGAAATGTGGAGTGGTCAGGATAAGGATTATGAAAGTCAGATCTTACAAGCGAAAGAATATCTATTGCCAAAGTTAATAGAATCGGGATTTTAACCTCAATTTTTTGATGAAACTTAGAAATAAACGACTGACATATTCCTTATTGAATATGATCAACTCAATTGTTTTTTCTTTTATTGATTATTCTGAGCAGATTATTCCTCTAAAAATTTATCAAGTGATAAGATATATTTATCAGTTGATAAATTTTTAGGGGGAATTTTATGTTTTTAGCATTAAATGAAATCATTCATTCAAAATTACGCTATGCCTTAGTGACAGGCGTCATGTTTCTAATTGCGTACCTTGTCTTTTTTTTGACAGGATTAGCCTATGGGTTGGCACAAGACAATCGAACTGCTGTAGATAAATGGGAGGCAGATACCATTGTTTTATCAAAAGACGCCAATACAAACTTAGGGATGTCGATGATCACGAAAAAGATGGCAGAAGAAGTGAAAGGTGATCAAGTCGCTTATTTAGCTCAAACACCTGGAGTAGTCACGAGTCCAGATCGTCCAGATGCTGATAAAGTCAATGTTAGTTTTTTTGGAATCGATCAAAACCAATTCATCATGCCGAATATCGTGGAAGGAGAAGAATTCCAGTCAAATGATGAAGCAGTCGGTGATATTAGTTTAAAAGAAGAATATGGCTTAGACATTGGAGATACGATCAAATTATCAGGAAGCGACAAGACATTTAAATTGACTGGATTTACTGAGAATGCCAAATTCAATGTCTCTCCTGTCGTCTATACAACGATCAATGCGTACCAAGAGATACGATTTGAGAAACAAGATGCAACTGATAATGCTCGTATCAATGCAGTGGTCGTGCGAGGAGATGTGGATAGCTTACCGGATGATCTAGAGAAAATCAGTATTTCGACATTCATCAATGAACTACCAGGGTACAATGCACAAGTATTGACGTTTGGTTTCATGATCGGCTTTTTGATTGTGATTGCAGCAATCGTGATCGGCATTTTCATTTATGTATTGACCATGCAAAAAATCAATATTTTTGGTGTACTTAAAGCCCAAGGCGTTACTGGTGGATTTATTGCACGTTCAGTAGTTGCACAAACGTTCTTACTTTCATTTTTCGGTGTCGCTCTTGGATTGTTTGGAACGTTCGTTACCTCACTTGTTCTACCAGATGCTGTACCATTCCAAAGTAACTGGTTGTTTTTCGGTGTGATTAGTGTAATGATGTTGATCGTTGCTATTTTAGGGGCACTTTTCTCTGTTAGAACGATCGTAAAAATTGATCCATTAAAAGCAATCGGATAGAAAGGAGAATGGGAAATGAAAGCAATTGAATTTATAGATGTTGAAAAAAGTTTTAAAGATGGTGATCAAACCATCCAAGCATTGAAAAAAACAAATGTCAGTGTCGATAAAGGGGAGTTTGTCGCAATCATTGGACCATCTGGTTCTGGAAAGAGTACCTTCTTAACGATTGCAGGCGGTTTACAGACACCAAATAAAGGAACCGTCAAGATCAATGGAGAAGATTTCAGTGAACAACCGGAGAAAAAACGAGTAAAATTACGGTTTAAGGAAATCGGATTTATTCTTCAAGCTTCCAATCTAGTTCCATTTTTGACCGTCAAAAAACAATTAGTACTGGTCGATAAGATCAAGCATGAAAATCGACAAGAGGAGGCAAAAGAACTATTCCAACAACTTGGGGTGGATAAACTCCTTAATAAGTATCCAGAAGATCTTTCGGGTGGTGAACGACAAAGAGTGGCAATTGCTCGAGCGCTATATAACGATCCTTCGATTATTTTGGCAGATGAGCCAACAGCTAGTTTGGATTCAGAAAAAGCAGTAGAAGTTGTAGATATTTTAGCAAAAGAATCCAAGGAAAAAAATAAAGCAATCATAATGGTCACTCATGATACCCGACTTATTGACAGATGTGATAAAGTATTTATGATAGAAGATGGTGTCTTTCGAGAAAAAAAATAAGTCAGAGGGTGTAAAAGTTGGTCCATCGATACAATAAGGATACACAAGAGAAAATTTTAAAAGAAGCCAATCGTTTGTTTATGTCAAAAGGTTATCAAGGAACTTCAACACGTGAGATTGCTAAAAATGCTGGAATCACGCAACCAAATCTTTATCATTACTTTAGCGATAAAGAAAAGTTATATTGTGCAGTCTTAGAAGAGCATTTGAGTACTGTAGGTACAGACTTAAGAGCAATCTTAGAAGAGAACAAACTTGATTTTAAACAATCTTTGACTAAAATGACGAAGTATCTGATCGATACCCATCTTTTAGACCTATTTATGATGCACCATGATTTAAAATCAAACCTTTCTGCCGAGACACGAAATCATCTTTTTACCTTGTGGAAAAAAAGTTATCGTGAACCATTTGAAGTGATTTTTTCGACAAATCAATCTTTGATGCGCGCTCATGTTACGACAGAAATTGCTGCAAAGCACTTTTTTCTTCTGTTAGCACCATATATCACCGAATCTTCTAATTCACTTGAAAACCCATTTAGTGTGGAACGACTGATCGATTTATACCTTCATGGTGTCGTAGCTGATTAAATGCGGTGGGGACAGAAGTGTCCAGCTCCGAGAAATAAGCCGAGAAACCCAAAAATTGTTTTTCAAATTTTGAGTTTCTCGGCTTTTTATGAAGGAGTTACTTCTGGAACTTCGTTTATTTGATTTTTAAGATTAGAAACAAAAATCAATTTAATTTCTTGTCCTCTACGCCTTTTTGTTATTATATTTTCTCGAATTGTTATTTTTTAATTAAAATAATGAGGGATATTTAATTTTTCTAGCAATTGAGAAAAAGAGGTGAAAAGCAAGTGATATAAAGATTTTTAATAATAACGATTATAAAACAGGTAAATAACCAAGGTGATTTAATTTGTTTTTTAAATAATTTTAGGAGAACGGTTGAAAAAGCCATTTTCAGGTGATAATATTCTGTTAGCAACAAAAGTTTCACTGAGTTTAACTCACTATTTTAGAGAAATAGAGGGGGGATGAATAACATATTTTCGTGTTTATTTTGTTACATAATTGTTTTTTGAAAAGTGAATAGTGTAAAAAGGGGAGAATTTAAAAATGAAAAGTATTAAAAAAATTGGGTTGGCAGCGATGTTATTTTCTTCTGTTGTCTCAACGGCGCTTCCGACAATTGGGGAATTGTCTATCGTCAATGCAGAAGAAATCCAACAAACAGAACAACAAGCAACTTATAGAAACGTAATGTACTATGGTGACTGGTCGATTTGGGGCGGCGAAGGTAACTTTTATCCAAAAGATATCCCAGCAGATCAATTGACTCACTTGAATTTTGCCTTTTTAGATTTTGATAGTAATGGCGAACTAGTCTTTACTGATGCAGACGCAGCGACAGGCGCACCTGTAGGATTACCGGGCGTACAATGGAACTCTGCTAGTTCTGGTATCTTAAATGCGATTCAAGATTTACGTGGAAAAAATCCAAACATGAAAATTGGTGTTTCATTAGGTGGTTGGTCTAAATCAGGAGATTTCTCTGAAGTAGCAGCAAACCCTACGAAACGTAAGAACCTTGTAGATAATGTAGCAAAATTTATTAAATATACAAATATGGACTTTGTCGATGTTGACTGGGAATTCCCGGCAGATGTACGTCAACCAGATCTAGTGGATAACGTAAATGACGAAGGAACACCAAATGCAAAACCTGAAGATAAAGAAAATTACATAAAATTATTAGATGAAATTCGCGAAACAATTGATAAACAAGGCGAAGAATTAGGAAAAACATATGAACTATCTGTTGCATTGCCAGCAGCTCAAGGTAAATTAGATTCAGGTATCGACGTGAAACGACTATTTGATGTTGTCGATTTCGCAAACATCATGACTTATGACTTAACTGGTGCATGGTCAGATACAAGTGGTCACCATTCAGCACTTTACGGGAATCCAGCTGATCCTAATTATGATGAAGGCTTCTCAGTAGATCAAACAGTAGAATACCTACGTGAGAAAGGTGCGGCTTCAGAAAAAATCGTTATTGGAGCAGCATTCTATACTCGTGGATGGAACGAAGTGGCAAAAGGGGATAATGAAGAGGCACCGGGATTATTCCAAAAAGCAGAATTATCAAGTCAAGATGCCGATCAAACACCAAGTTATGGAGCGAAAAACAAAAATCCATTAAAAGTAGGTGACGGTGGACGTGCCAGTGGTGTATGGCCATATCGAGATATTGAAACGTTACTTGGTAATACATCTGGATTGAAAGAGTATTGGGATGACGTAGCGAAAGCACCATTTATGTACAGCGAAACAACTGGTGAATTCTTTACTTACGAAAATGAAAAATCAGTGACTTATAAAGCTGAATATGTAAAAGAAAACCAACTTGGTGGAATCATTTCATGGCAACAATCACAAGACAAAGAAACAACTGGAACAAAACGTGATGAGTTGACCAATGCAATCAAAGAAGGATTGTTAGGTAGTGAGAAACTTCCAGAGTTTGAAATCAAGAGCACACCATTGAATGTGGATGTTGAGATCTCAACTTATACACAATATGGCGTTAGTGGTTACGACGTAAAAATTACCAACAATGAAAAAATGGAAGAAACTTCTTCTGTATTGAAATTAGTTGAATTTTCACAAGAAACAATCAAATTACCTAAATTAGTGATTCCAATGGCGACAAATGAAAAGCTTGGCGCTGGTGATTACAAAGCAGGTACTGTAACAAATGTTGATGGCGCTGCAATCGTTGATTTGTCTTCTGTATATGATGGCAAAGAAATCGCACCAGGTGCATCTTATGAGTTCAGATTGAGTTCAAATGCTGCTGAAGCAGATGTCGCTGTTGACAATATCGACTCAATCACATTAAGCCAAAGAATTGGTAACGAAGGTATTGAAATCAATAAACAAGTGATCTTTGGTGAAGGTTCAACGACTGAACCAGGAACACCGGATACAGAAGCACCTTCAGTACCAATAGAACTAACAGCTTCAACAATCGGTGAAACAAACGTTTCTCTATCATGGACAAAATCAACTGACGACAAAGGGGTCGCAGGATACTACGTTTTCCGTGATGGCAAACAAGTGGGTCAATCAGCAACAACTTCATTTACTGACGCTGATTTAACTGCAGATACAGAATATTCATATACAGTAAAAGCATTTGACCGTGCCGGAAATGTTTCAGAAGAAAGTAAAGCATTAGTTGTTAAAACGTTAGAAAAAGCACCAGTAGATACAGAAGCACCTTCAGTTCCATTAGACTTGAAAGCTTCAACGATCGGTGAGAAAAATGTATCATTGTCTTGGACTCGTTCAACTGACAATGTTGCAGTAGCAGGATACTATGTTTTCCGTGATGGCAAACAAGTGGGTCAATCAGCAACAACTTCATTTGCTGATGCTGGGTTAACAGCGAATACGGAATACTCATATACAGTAAAAGCGTTTGATGCAGCAGGAAATGTTTCAGAAGAAAGCAAAGCATTAGTTGTCACAACTTTAGAAGAAACAACTCCGCCAGCTGAAGGCGAATGGGATGCGAACAAAGTCTATGATTTAGGTGATGTAGTAACTCATAAAGGAAATACTTATCGTGCGAAATGGTGGACACAAGGTGATGAGCCAGGAACTGAACAATGGGGTCCATGGGAACTAATTGGTTAATTTAAATAAAAAAAGAACAGGGCAGATTGCCTTGTTCTTTTTTTATAATGTTATTCTGTCATTGTTATTTATCTTATTTACTAGAATTCACTGAAAAAAACATGTTAGTTAAAAAAAAAACAAAATCATATGGTTTAAAAATAACTTGAAACATGACGAGTGTAATCGGTTTCAATTAGTTGCGTTAAAAATAAATAAATGTTAAATTCATATTTGTAAGATTTTTACAATTAAAATTTATCTGATTTCTAATTTTTAAGGAGTGATAAAATAACTTTTAACCTGTGATTTGGGCGCGTTTGTTTTTTCGTAAAAAAACTTAGAAAAAAAGGAGATGAGATTGATATGAAAAGAATTAAGAGTATTAGTTTATTTGCTTTGTTATTTTCTTCGATTGTTGCAATGACTTTACCAGCATTTAATGAGTCGCCAGAGGTTCATGCTGAAGAGGTGCGAGAAACTCAGGTCGCACCTTATCGCAATGTCATGTACTATGGCGATTGGTCGATTTGGGGTGGAGAAGGAAATTTCTATCCTAAAGATATTCCAGCTGATCAAATCACTCATTTGAATTTTGCCTTTTTAGATTTTGATAGTAATGGCGATTTAGAATTTACAGATACGGATGCTGCTGTTGGTGCGCCTGTAGGACAAACAGGGGTTCAATGGAATTCAGCAAGTTCGGGTATCTTGAATGCGATCCAAGATCTACGTGGGAAAAATCCTAATATGAAAATTGGTGTCTCTTTGGGCGGCTGGTCTAAATCAGGTGATTTTTCTGAAGTAGCGGCTGATCCAGTGAAACGACAAAATCTAGTGGAGAACGTTACCCGCTTCATCAAATATACGAATATGGATTTTGTTGATGTCGATTGGGAGTATCCTGCAGATGTTCGACAACCTGACTTGGTAGACAATGTTAACGATGAAGGAACGCCAAATGCAGTGCCTGAAGACAAAGAAAATTACATCATTTTACTAAATGAGATTCGTGAATCGATTGATGAACAAGGCGAAGAACTAGGCAAAACTTATGAATTATCAGTTGCGCTGCCTGCATCTCAAAGTAAATTATCTTCAGGGATAGACATTGATGGTTTATTTGAAGTTGTTGATTTTGCAAATATCATGACCTATGATATGAACGGTGGTTGGGGTGACCGCAGTGGACATCATACAGCACTTTATGGGAATCCTGCTGATCCTAATTATGACCAAGGACTTTCGGTAGATCAAACGGTTCAGTTTTTAAGGGATGAAGGTGCGCCAGCTGAAAAAATCGTGATTGGGGCAGCTTTTTATACTCGTGGTTGGCATGAAGTGGCAGAAGGCAATGATCCATTATTGCCGGGATTGTTCCAAACGGCTGAACAGAGTAATCGAAATGCTGACCTAACGGCAACATACGGTGCAAAAAATAAAAGTCCATTAGTCGTTGGGGATGGTGGTAGAGCCGGAGGTGTCTGGCCATATCGAAATATTCCAGATTTGATCAGTGCAACGAGTGGATTGACTGAGTACTGGGATGATGTAGCGAAGGCTCCTTATATGTACAGTACAGAAACAGGCGAGTTTTTCAGTTTCGATAATGAACGTTCAATCGGTTACAAAACCCAGTATGTGCAAGAAGAAGAACTGGGTGGTGTGATTTCTTGGATGCAATCACAAGACAAAGAAACGACAAGTACAAAACGTGATGAATTGACGAATGCGATCAAAGAAGGATTATTTGGGAATACGCCATTACCACAGCACGAGATCGTTAGCACACCGTTAGATATCTCTGTAGATATTACGCCTTATACAGAGAATAATGTAAGCGGGTACGAAATCACTTTGACAAATAATGAAACATTGACAGAAACGTCTACTGTACTAAGCGCTGTGGAAGCTGCCCAGAAAACAGTCAAATTGCCTAAACTTATGCTGGAGTTGAATAGTAATGAAACGTTAACTTCTGGTAACTTCAAGGCAGGGGATGTGACTACTACGAACGGCATGGTAACTGTTGATCTAGCCACCGTTTATGATGGCAGAGAACTTGCTCCAGGAGCTTCTTATGATTTCCGTTTACAATCTGATACGTCACAGGTTTCGGTTGATCATATTGACACGATCACTTTAAGTCAACGAATTGGGACTGACGGTATTGAAATCAATCACCAAGTGATCTTTGGTGTAGAAGCGCCAGACCCATCAGATGTTGAGGCACCGTCAATTCCAACAAATGTGGCAGCAACCACGATCAATGCGACAGAAGTGACGTTGAACTGGACGGCTTC
This sequence comes from Enterococcus pernyi, assembly GCF_045371165.1. NCBI lineage: Bacteria > Bacillati > Bacillota > Bacilli > Lactobacillales > Enterococcaceae > Enterococcus > Enterococcus pernyi. The sequence continues at coordinate 324,669 of NZ_JBIQDM010000002.1, read as the reverse complement.
AACCGATAATCAGCGAGTAGCAGGTTACTTTGTTTACCGTGATGGTCAATTAGTAGGGCAACCAAGAACGCCATCATTTACAGATACGGGATTAGCACCTGATACACAGTATACGTATACTGTAAAAGCATTCGATGCCTCAAACAATGTTTCGGCAGCTAGTCAACCAGTGATCGTTCGAACCTTGGAAAACAGTGTGCCTGGATATGCGGCATGGGATGCCTCAACAGTCTATCTTATGGGTGATAGAGTCACTCATTTAGGAAATGCGTATCGGGCGAAATGGTGGACACAAGGCGATGAACCTGGTACTCAACAATGGGGACCATGGGAATTGATCAATTAGATCGTTTTAATATAAACAGATTCAGCGGTGACCATGTACTGACAACTGGTTGCTGATGAAATGGAAGAACCTTGTTGGTCTTGATGAAACATCAATACCTAACGAGGTTCTTGCGTTTAGAAAAAAATTACTGATTGAAATAAGTGAGTAGCGCTTGTGTGATCGATTGCGCCAACTGTTGTTGATAGTTAACAGTAGTCAATGTAGCTAAATCTTCGTCATTGTTCATATAGCCCATTTCGATCAAGAGGGATGGCTGAAGGTTTTCTCTTAACACCTGATAGTTCCCTGTAGCAGTTCCACGAGATGTAATGAGCAGATCCGCCAGTTCATCAGAAACAGTTTCCGCTAGACGTTGCTCACTATTGTAATAATAATAAGTGGTTGTACCAGTTGCTTCATTGGCTGATTCAGTCGAATCAGCATGTAAGCTGATAAAAAGGTCAGCTGATTTTTCTTCGCTAAATGCACAAATGTCATCTAATGAAATGTAGTCATCTGTTTCATGTGTCAAATAAACCGTTGCGCCAGCGGCTTCTAAACTCGTTTGTAACTGTTTTGCAGCAGCGAGTGTCACTGTCTTTTCTTCTATATGTCCATCTATGCTAAGCGCGCCTGTATCGTCGCCTCCGTGTCCGGGATCTAGTACGATCACCGCTTCTGATAGGTCACTCGGTAGCTCTTGTGTCGAGCGAGTCAGTGATGAGCCATCCGTAAGTGATAAATAGCCAGTTTCACCATCATTCGTGGTAATTTTGTAGGCGTTGTCTGTAGTTGAAAGAAGCGTGGCCAGTTCACCAGCATTGACGGAAATTAGCGGTTCACTTAATGACGAGTCTGCATACAATGTAGCATCTTCTTTTCCGATTTTTATGAGGGCCTCTGAAGAAGAATCAGTTGATTGTATGATGCTAGAGACACTATTGCTTGTCTGTTGTCTCGCATCTGTTTCTTGATTGCTAAGACCAAATTTGAAAAGAGCAATGATCCCGATCAGACATATAAAAATAATAATTCGCATTTTTTTCATCGTTTTCACCTCTTGAACATGAGGATAAACAACAAAACTTAAATCGAACTTAAAGAAAAGCGGAACAAGCTAAAACGGATAGTTAGTTGACTATTTTTTTGGCTTTTTCTGTGTTCGCAAAATGCAATTTTGCATAGTTTGCTAACAAGGCTTCGCCACCTTTTTTTAAAATCGTTGCAGCGACTTGGTCGGATTTTGTACCTGCACCAGAAGGAAGCGTGAGACCAAGTTCAGCAGATTCTTTGTCCAACTCTTCTAAAAAGCTTGCGCGACTAATGATCGAAGCGGCAGCAACAGCTAAATGATATTGTTCACCTTTTGTCACAAAGTAGAGTTTTTCGGTGAGTTGATTTTTTTCTAAACGAGCGTATTTTTTAAAGTTGGCTTCCGGTGTGAACTGGTCGATCAAAATAGCATCCGGCTTGACTGGTGCTATTTTTTGTAACAATAAATGGATAGCTTGATTGTGTAAAGCGACCTTCATTCTCACTGCATTATACGTAGGTTGGATCTCATTGTATTTTTTTGGTGGCAGAACCAGTAATTGATATGGGATCGTTTCCTTTAATACTTTGGCTAATTGAATGATTTGTCCATCTTTTAATTCTTTTGAATCTTTGACGCCTAACGTGCGTAATTCTTTCAATTGTATTTGATCGACATAGGCAGCACAAACAGTCAGTGGGCCAAAGTAACTACCGTTGCCGACTTCGTCACTCCCTAAAACAGATAGTGTTTGTAGATCTTTGGGTAAGGAAGAAGAATTAGTTTGTGTCGATTTTTTTGCTGTAAGTGGGTTTCCCCATTTCGCTGCTTCTTGTTCAGCGCCGGTACCTTGAAACATCACTTTTCCAGAAGTATAGGCAGTGATCGTTGTGCCATTTTTTTTAGCGGAAAAATGCGTATATGGAATCGGCTTTTGTACTAAAAATGGGCGATATGCCTCTTTCATCATGTTCATTTGATTTGTTGTTACCTTTAAGATAATGTTACTCATGTTTTCCTCCTATTGCGATCCAGTCGTAAGAAAAGTTGTATTTGACTAGATCTAGCTGATTTGAAATCAATGCACACATAGCATTTTTGCAAAGTTTATCATATAATAGTAAAGTATTTATAATGAAGTTTTTCGTGTACGGTTAATTGCTTAACTATATGGTACACTAGTTAATATTTTTGGCAATAGGAGGAGACAGATTCATATGGCACATGAAAAAACACGCTATAAAGCGGTGATTGCGGACCAAACGTATACTATTATCGGGCAAGAATCAAAACAGCATATGGATATGGTCACAAAATTAATCAATGAACAATTAGCTGAACTGAAAGAATTGTCCCCTCAATTAGACAATGAACAAGCAGCTATTTTATTAGCAGTCAATGCATTTTCCGATCAATTGAAAAGACAGGAAAAAAATTTGAATTTAATAAAAGAAGTCACAGAACTGAAACAAAAAATGGTGAGATTCACAGAAATGGAAAATCGGATCAAACGAATCGAAGCAATTGAAAATGAAGCACGAGCAGTATTGAAAGAAAATGGAAGTGACCATGAAATCAAGAATCATGTGGAAGCACAACAGATTCTAAATGAAAAACGAAAAGGTCAAATCAAACAAAGATCTTCGAATTGATATTATTAATAGAAGAGAAAGGAAGAATGTATGCTTAGTCTTTTGATTTTATTTATTTTGCTGATTGCATTTTTTTCTGGAGCCAGTCGTGGTTTTGCGCTACAGGGAATTTATCTGGTTGGCTATTTTGTCTCATTTCTAGCAGCACAAACCTATTACAAAACATTAGCCAATCATCTGCAATTATATATTCCTTATCCTGCGGTAACCGCCAATTCTAACTTAGTTTTTTTTGATCAAGCTTTTTCATTTAAACTAGATGAAGCATTTTATGCAGGGGTGGCTTTCTTGATCATTTTATTTGTTGGTTGGCTAGTCACACGATTCATTGGGGTATTCGCTCATGGGTTGACATTTATTCCTGTACTAAAGCAATTAGACTGGGTGGCTGGAGGGGTTTTATCCGTGATCATCACCTATATTTCGTTGGTTCTAGTTTTACGTTTACTAACATTTATTCCGGTGGGATTTATCCAAAACCAATTTAGTGGCAATAATCTTGCAACATTTATGGTTGAACGAACACCTATTTTAGCAAATAAAATATATGATCTATGGGTGACACAAGTGATTAACTAAGTAAGAGATGATTTTTTGTCAATGACAGAGGCTATGAAGATGTTGGTTAGTCTTGAAGACTGCTTAGCCATCTATCGGCCTCTTTTTTAGTGAAAGTAAGGTGAAAAAAATGAACAAACGCATTCTAGAAACATTAGAGTTTGAAAAAGTAAAACAACAAGTACGACAGTTTGTGATCACAGCACAAGGGCAAGAAGAATTAGCCCAGCTTGTGCCAGTGAATGAAGCAGAGACGATCAGATATTGGTTGGAAGAAACGGAAGATGGACTAAAAGCCCAACGATTGCGTGGCGGCATCCCAATCCCCAAAATAGAGAATATCCGCCCACATATGAAACGGATCCAAATCGGTGCGGATCTTAATGGGGTCGAGTTAGCACAAGTTTCTCGTGTCTTATCTACTACTAGTGAGTTGCGACGTTTTATTGATGATTTAGCAGATAGCGAGATTGAGTTTGCGCGTCTTTATTTTTGGACAGATCAATTAGTCGCTATCCCATCCTTGAGCCGTCGTTTGAAAGAAGCAATCGATGATGATGGACGAGTGACGGATGATGCCTCTCCAGAGTTGAAGACGATCCGCCATAATATCCGTAGAAGCGAACAAGCAGTTAGAGAACAATTAGATGGGATCGTTCGTGGGAAAAATGCCAAATACCTAAGCGATGCCATCATTACGATGAGAAACGACCGCTATGTTATTCCAGTAAAACAAGAATATCGTGGTGTGTTTGGCGGAGTCGTCCATGATCAAAGTTCTTCGGGACAAACACTATTCGTTGAACCAAAACAAGTCGTGGAGTTGAACAATCGCTTGCGTCAATATCAAATTGCCGAACGCAATGAGATCCAACGTATTCTAAGTGAGTTGTCGGCGGAGTTGGTTCCTCATCGCCAAGAAATCATCCACAATGCGTATGTCATTGGAAAAATGGACTTGATGAATGCGAAAGCACGCTTTGGGAAAGAACTAAAGGCAATCGTACCGACGATCAGTACAGAAAACATTGTTGATTTGAAGCAAGCCAGACACCCATTGATCGATCAAGAAAAAGTCGTACCAAATGATATTTCGATTGGGGAAAACTATCAAGCGATCGTCATTACTGGACCAAATACTGGTGGGAAAACCATCACGTTGAAAACACTGGGCTTATTGCAATTGATGGGGCAAGCAGGGTTACCGATCCCGGTGGATGAAGAAAGTCAGATCGGGATCTTTGAAGATATTTTTGCTGATATCGGAGATGAACAATCGATTGAGCAAAGTTTATCGACCTTCTCCTCACATATGACAAATACCGTGGATATCCTTTCCAAAGTTAATGAAAAAAGCTTAGTTTTATTTGACGAACTAGGTGCAGGGACTGATCCTCAAGAAGGAGCAGCGCTAGCAATTGCTATTTTAGATGATCTAGGAAAGAAATCTGCCTATGTGATGGCAACAACACATTATCCTGAACTGAAAGTCTACGGCTACAATCGTTCGAATACCATCAATGCAAGCATGGAGTTCAACGTTGACACCCTTAGCCCCACATACCGCTTGTTGATCGGCGTGCCAGGTAGGAGTAATGCCTTTGAGATTTCAAGTCGTTTAGGATTAGACAACCAAGTCATTGATGAAGCCAAGCAATTGATGAACGATGAAAGTCAAGACTTGAATGAAATGATCACTGATTTAGAGAATCGTCGAAAAATGGCAGAAACAGAGTATTTAGAGATGCGTCATTATGTCGATGAAGCGCAACGTCTGTACAATGATTTGAAAGAAGCTTATAGCTACTTCTTTGAAGAGCGCGAACAAGAAATGGCGAAAGCCAAACAAAAAGCCAATGCACTTGTTTCTGAAGCAGAAGAAAAGGCAGAAAAAATCATCGCAGATATTCGCAATTTACAAAAACAAGTGGGGCAAGGTACGGTCAAAGAGCATCAATTGATCGATGCCAAATCACAGTTAGCTAACTTGCATCAAGAAGAACAATTAAAGAAAAATAAAGTCTTGAAAAAAGCGAAAGAACAGAAAACATTGAAACCAGGTGACGAAGTACTCGTGACGACTTATGGGCAACGTGGAACATTGTTGCGCAAAAATGGCAACCAATGGCAAGTGGAGATCGGTATCTTGAAGATGAACGTTTCGGAAAGTGAATTGACACCGATCGCTCCCCAAAAAGAACCACAACAACGAGTGATCCATACGGTTCGCTCAGATGCGCATTCGACGGTCTCCAATCAACTTGATCTTCGAGGGAAACGTTATGAAGAAGCATTAAATGAAGTCGATCTATATTTAGATGCGGCAATTTTGGCTGGCTACCCTCAAGTGACGATCGTTCATGGAAAAGGCACAGGCGCACTAAGAACCGGGATCACCGATTATTTAAAAAATCATCGTAGCGTCAAGAGCTTCGATTTTGCTCCTGGAAATCAAGGGGGCAATGGTGCGACAATTGTTAAATTTAAATAAAGCTTACTAAAGGTAAGCAAATAGCTCGAATCTAGGTACCAATAGTGCTATACTTAGAATAGACTAATAAATGGAGGTCTTTGATATGGCTCAAGTAATTACAGATGCAACATTCAACGAAGAAACAGATAAAGGGTTAGTTTTAATCGACTTTTGGGCAACTTGGTGTGGACCTTGTCGAATGCAAGCGCCAATTTTAGACCAGTTAGAAGAAGAATATGACGAAGACGAATTCAGAATCGTGAAGATGGATGTTGATGAAAATCCTGAAACACCACAACAATTTGGGATCATGAGTATTCCAACATTACTTTTGAAAAAAGACGGCGAAGTAGTAGAAAAAGCAATCGGTGTTCAATCAAAAGATCAATTACGTCAAATGATTGCCCAACACTTATAAGATTAAGTAACTAACACATCAGACTGAGACAACAATCATATGGATTGCTGTCTCGGTTTTTTTGCGACTAATCAAGTCATGAAACTGAACAGAGAAGTGGAACAAAAAAGTCATAGATGAAGAGAATAGTATCTATTTTTGGAGACAAGATACTTAAAAATTTATACAATAAACTGCGCAAAATTTTTCTTATGTCTCTTCGCTTGATACTTCTCTCTCAACCTCTGTTATAATAGCGATATCAGAAATATAAAGGAGCAGTCACCATGAATGAACGAATAAAAAATAAACTTGCATTACTTCCTGATCAGCCTGGCTGCTATTTGATGAAAGACAAAAACGGCACGATCATTTATGTGGGAAAAGCCAAAGTCTTGAAAAATCGCGTGCGTTCCTATTTTACTGGAAGTCATAACACGAAAACGGAGCGATTAGTCAGTGAGATCGAGGACTTTGAGTACATTGTGACAGAATCCAACATTGAAGCATTACTGCTAGAAATCAATCTGATCAAAAAGAATGATCCAAAATACAATATCATGTTAAAGGATGATAAAACTTATCCTTTCTTAAAAATCACGAATGAAAAATATCCTCGTTTGGTGATCACTCGTAAAGTATTAAAAGACAAAGCCTTTTATTTTGGCCCTTACCCGGATGTTGGGGCTGCGAATGAAACAAAAAAGATTTTAGATCGTTTATTCCCATTACGGAAGTGTAAACCAAGTCAGACAAAAGAACCTTGTCTTTATTACCATTTAGGTCAATGCTTATGTCCCTACTATTTTGATGTAGATCCAGCGGAATATACAAGTATCGTGAACGAAGTCAAACGCTTTTTGAATGGTGGTCATGAGACGATCGAAGCTGAAATCAAAGAGAAAATGGCTAAGGCTGCAGAAAATATGGAATTTGAAAAAGCAGCAGAGTATCGTGATCAAATCAGAGCTATTGAAACGATCATGACAAGACAAAAAATGACAAACACTGATTTGATTGATCGAGATGTGTTTGGTTATGCCATTGATAAAGGCTGGATGTGTGTCCAAGTATTCTTTGTACGTCAAGGAAAGCTGATTGAACGAGATGTATCGATCATTCCTTTTTATAATGAAGCAGAAGAGGATTTCTTAACATACATCGGGCAGTTTTATCAGGAAAATGAACATTTCATTCCAAAAGAAGTGGTGATCCCTGATACGATCGATCAACCGAGTGTTGAGGCGTTATTATCGACAAAAGTCATCCAGCCCAAACGTGGTGAGAAGAAAAAATTAGTCGAACTAGCCAATAAAAATGCAAGGGTGGCATTGAACGAACGCTTTGATTTGATCGTGAGGAAACAAGAACGAACGATCGGAGCGATCGAGCGCCTTGGTAATGCGATGAACATTCCAGCACCCATTCGGATCGAGTCTTTTGATAACTCTAATATCATGGGAACCGATCCAGTAGCGGCGATGGTGGTATTCATCGATGGAAAACCAGCAAAAAAAGAATACCGTAAATACAAAATCAAAACGGTCGTTGGACCAGACGACTATGCTTCGATGCGAGAAGTCATCTACCGCCGCTACGCACGTGTGATACGAGAAGAACTGCCCTTGCCTGATCTGATTTTAATCGATGGGGGGAAAGGGCAAGTCGATGTAGCGAAGGATGTACTGGAGAATCAATTGGGAATCGATATCCCTGTCGCTGGAATGGCTAAGAATGATAAGCATAAAACCAATGAGTTGTTATTTGGGAATGAATTAGAAGTGGTTCCGCTTGAACGAAATTCACCAGAATTCTTTTTACTGCAACGTATCCAAGACGAAGTCCATCGCTTTGCAATCACGTTTCATCGTCAGTTACGTAGTAAAAATAGTTTTGCGTCGCGCTTAGATGAAATTGAAGGGTTAGGGCCAAAACGAAAAAAAATGTTGTTGAAAGAGTTCAAATCGTTAAAAAACATCACCGCTGCGTCAATTGAGGAGTTACAAGAAATTGGTCTACCAAAAAATGTCGCACAAAATGTTTTCGATAAACTGCATAAAAATTGAACTGAGGGCGCTTTACAAAACCTGTAAAGTGTCCTATCATTTTCATATGTACAATAAAAAACAATAACATAAGTTCTTATGTATAAGTTATTTTATATCGTACAGTAAAGGATAGAGGAATTTAGGATGAAGGAGTGAGAAAATGCTAGAAGTAAAGGATTTGGTTAAGACATTTGGCAGTTATACAGCTGTTGATCATGTTTCTTTTCAAATACCTGATGGGAAAATCATGGGATTGATTGGGCAAAACGGGGCAGGAAAAACAACGACTTTTCGTTTGATTTTAGATTTTTTGACGCAAGATCAAGGAGAAGTACTATGGAACGGCCATCATTTGAGTGAAAAAGATTATGACATCATTGGGTATTTACCTGAAGAACGAGGGCTTTATCCCAAGGTATCGATCCAAGAACAGTTGATCTATTTTGCCGCATTACGGGGAAAAACAAAAAAAGAAATTGAACCTAAGATCGATTTTTGGATGGAGAAATTTCAAGTAAAAGGGAAAAAAACAGATAAAGTTAAGTCCTTATCAAAAGGAAATCAACAAAAGGTACAACTGATTGCAACACTGATCCACGAACCCAAGTTGATTATTTTAGATGAACCTTTTAGTGGGTTGGACCCAGTGAATGCTGAGCTACTTAAAGACGGGATCATCGAATTGAAGAAAAATGGCTCTTGTGTCATTTTTTCTAGTCACAATATGGATAATGTTGAAAAGATTTGTGACCACTTGATCATGCTTCGAAATGGGGAGATGGTACTAGATGGGAAAGTCCACGAGATTCGAGAAGCATTTGGCAGAACAAAGCTATTTTTGGAGTCTGGATTGTCACAACAAGAAGTAGAGGAAATCGCTGGGGTCCAAAAAGTGGTTCTTCGTGAGGATCAATCGTTGGAAATCACGTTGGATCATCCAGATGTAGGGAAAGAAATTTTTACCCGTGCGACACAATTTGGCTATATTCCAATGTTCAATCAACAACCGCCTACTTTAGAAGAAATCTTCAAGATGAAAGCAGGTGAACTACATGGGTAAATTTTGGATCATCACAAAAGATGTCTATTTGAAAAATGTCAAATCGATTTCTTTTATTATTATGATATTAGTCCCGTTTGTTTTGATGGGTGTGATTTACTTAGCAGGTAATTTTGCTCAACAAAACAGTGAAACAGATAAAATCGGTGTGATTGCTGAAGACCAACAAATCACTGATTATTTGAGTCAATCCGATATGGGGGATTTCCACTTTGAAGCTTTTTCATCGGAGGATGAAGCCAAAAGTAAGTTATCTGACGAAAAGATCGATGCGTACATGGTAGTCACGACAGATAATGGAGAAGTATCCGGAGAATTATTTAGTGAAAACTCATTAGGCCAAGCAACACAACTGTTGATCCAACAGCAGTTGACTGGTTTACAGTCAATGATGCGGGCAAGTAGCTTAGGGATCTCTCCTGAAGAAGTGGCTGCATTAAGTCAACCGGCTGGATTTTCACGACAAAAAGTCAGTTTTGACGCCAATGGTGAAATGACGATAGGAGAAGATAACTCAGCTGTTCAATATGCAGTCAGTTATGTCGCAACGATCATTCTATTCATCATCATCTTGACGTATGCACAGATCATCGCGCAAGAGATTGCTTCAGAAAAAGGGACAAGAATCATGGAAGTGATCTTGTCTAGTACCACTGCACAAAAACATTTTTATGGAAAACTAACAGGAGTTCTGCTAGTGGCAGTCACTCAAATGGCTTTATACGGTATCATCTTTGCAGTAGGATTCAACCAGTTCAAAGATATGGAAATCGTTAAAAGTGTACTGGATGGGATTTCTTTGGATAGTATTTTCGGGCCATTCTTATGGTACTCTTTACTATTTATGTTCTTTGGGATCTTGATCTACGCCGTGTTAGCTGCCTTATGTGGCTCACTAGTCAACAAAGCCGAAGATACAGCAAAAGCGATTTTACCAGTGACGTACCTTTCTTTAGGTGGTTATATGTTAGGATTGATCCTTGGTGCATCTGATCCGAATAATATCGTGATCCGCATCACTTCATACATTCCATTCCTATCTTCATATATCATGCCGATCCGCTTGGCAAATGAAACGGTTGAAATAAGTGGCGTATTGATTTCTTTGATCGTTCTAGTGATCATCACATTCGTATTGATGTTCATGTCCGCAAATATGTACAAATCAAACGTGCTTGTTTACAGTGAAGGTGGTATTTGGACGTCATTGAAACAATCGATTTCAATCATGAGAAATGAACGCAAAAAGAAATAAATGTTGAAGTTGTAACAGAAATATTCAATGATGAGAAATAAGCCGAGACGCCCGAAAGGTGAAGAACAATTTTCGGGTGTCTCGGCTTATTTTCGTAAGAGTTGCTTTTAGACGTATACCTAGAGTGCTTTTGTTTGATTTGAAAAATCCACGATTTTATATGTACCTATTTTTTATTTAGTAAAGTAATTTTATTGTAAATATCCATTGTGTGTCCTATAATTTTAGGTATACCAATTTTGGAGGCGTTTGGATGGATCAATATTTAGAATTATTGTCAGAAAAATTCCCAACAAAAGAAGAAGTCATTACGGAGATCATCAACTTAGAAGCAATCCTACAACTACCAAAAGGAACCGAATTATTTTTAAGTGATATCCATGGAGAGTTTCCAGCATTTGATCATATATTGAGAAATGGTTCAGGGAATCTACGAGAGAAAATCAAAGATTTATTTCAAGATTGTTTAAGTGAAGAAGAGATGAAACGATTAACGATTTTTGTTGCATATCCGGAATACGCATTAGCGACTGACTGGTACAAAAAACAAGACAAAACAACGTTAATTCATCAATTGATCGAGTTACTGCGATTCACTTCTGTTAAGTATACGAGATCAAAAGTAAGAAAAGCCTTGCCTAAAGAATATAGTTATATCATTGAGGAATTATTGTATGTCGATGATCGTGTGCAAGGGAAAAAATCTTATGTGAGTAAAATCGTTGATCAGTTGCTTGAGATGAATGAAGAAGAGCGCTTTTTAAAAAAGTTAGCGCAGACGATTCAACGAATGGTGATCGATCATGTCCACGTGGTCGGAGACATCTTTGATCGGGGGACACAAGCCGCCAAAGTGATGGACCGCTTGATGGAGATCCATTCAATCGATATCCAATGGGGCAACCATGATATTTTATGGCTGGGGGCATATTGTGGCTCGGAAACTTGTTTGTTGACCTTATTGCGTATCGCTGCGCGGTATAATTATTTATTCGAGTTGGAAAAAGAATACGCGTTGAATCTGCGTTCCCTTTGTTCGTTTGCGACAGAAACTTATCAAACAAACCCTTTGTTTACACCTAAGAATAGCCAAGACGCAACGGAACGCGAGAGAGAAGAGATGGAGAAAATCCATCAAGCGCTTGCGATCATGCAATTCAAACTAGAATCGCATTTACTGAAACGACGACCAGAATTTGAGATGGCGGATCGGGATATGTTAGCGAATATCGATTATGAAAAAAATGAGTTGTTTCTGGATGGTCAAAAGTATACGATCCATCACCCATGTTTCCAGACGATTTCTGCGCAGGAACCGGATCGTTTAACGGCAGACGAACGACGAGTGATCGATATGTTGCTGTATTCTTTTCAACATTCACTCCGAATGCAAAAACATATGGATTTCCTTTTAGAAAAAGGTAGGATGTATCTTGTCACGAACCAAAGTATCTTGTTTCATGGCTGTATGCCGTTAGATGAACATGGTGAGTTTCTAAGTTTTAAACTTGGGAGTGAGACGTATCAAGGGAAGCAATTGATGGCATTTTTTGAAGAACAGATTCGTGAAAGTGCTAAATCACTGAAGAAAAAAGAAGACCTAGCGACTGATTTGATTTGGTACGCATGGAGTGGGCCTTACTCGCCGTTGTTTGGTAAAAGTAAGATGGCTACGTTTGAGCGTTATTATTTAGCAGAAAAAGAAACGCATGTGGAAGTCAGCAATGCTTACTATCGATTACGAGACAAAGAATGGTTGAGTCAAAAAGTAAGGCGTGAGTTCGGTGTACCTATCTATGGTTCAGTGATCATCAATGGACATACACCAGTCAAAGTGAAAAAAGGGGAGTCACCAATCAAAGCGGACGGAACAGTTTTCGTGATTGACGGTGGTTTATCAAAGGCCTATCAACGAACAACGGGTATTGCAGGGTATTCGTTGCTATGTAACTCTTATGGCTTTCAAATCGTGACCCACTACCCATTTTTAGGCATCGAGGAACAATTTGAAACAGCCAATGGCTTGGCAGAAGTCAAAAAGGTCATTGATCAACAGTTGCCACGAAAATTAAATCGTGATACGACAAAAGGGAGCGAATTGCAGCGACAAATCGAGCAATTGAAACAGCTGCTTGAGTATCGTAGAAGTTAACTGCAGATCGATGTTCCTTGCATAAAATGAATGAAAGCCCGTCTAGCTGAAACAACATGTTCCTGCTAGACGGGCTTTTCATTTCGTTTATAACGATCATAACGATTGTACAAAATAATCAAATAATTTTTGATCGAGTGGATTTTTTTGGTGAATAAGCTCAGGATGCCATTGAACACCAAGTATTCGTTGGTTGGATCCTTTACTTTCAACAGCTTCCACCAATCCATCAGGAGAATACGCTGTTGCTTTTAGTGTAGGAGCAAGATCCCTGATTGCTTGGTGATGATAAGAATTTACAAAATAAGAAGTAGGTAATACTTCGTGGAGGATACTATCTGGTTCGACTGTGATTTCATGCGTAGCAAATTGTGGGGGAGTTGGTTGTTGTTCATGTTTCACTGACCAATTTGGATATAACGTAAGGTCTTGGTAAAGATTCCCCCCTAACGTTACATTCAATAATTGCATCCCACGACACACAGCTAAGATCGGTTTATTTTGTTTTAATGCTTCATTGATCAACGCCTGTTCAAATAGATCCCGATTCAGGTTTGTTTCTGTCAATTTAGGGTGAGGCGCTTCGTTGTAGAACGAAGGACTGACATCCTGACCGCCAGCTAGGAGTAGCTTATCGACGAGCTGAATGTAGTCACGAGCGCTTTCTGTGGAAGAAATAGGGAGAAGCAAAGGCAAGCCCCCTGCTTGCTGTACCGCATTAACAAAACCTTGCGGGGTGTAAGTGACTTGATTTCCTTGAAATGTTTCTGTAGCCCGCAGTAATTGATTGGCCGCGATACCAATTTTTTGATGCATACGATTTCCTCCATTCATAAACTACTTCTATTTTAGCAATAGTTTAAAAAAAAATTAAAATATTTGTTTTGGAAAACGTACGTAATTATATAATAGGTAGAATGTTTCTAAAGTTGCTCATTTACTGTCAGTTATGAACTTTCTGAAAGGAAAAAGGGATCTGTTAGTTGAAATTTTACCTGAATTTGTTATACTTGTAAGTAAGAAATATATAAATGGTTGGGCGCAAGCTTCAAGGATCTAGTTCTTCAAGGGGTGAGAAGAACATTTTTTTGAAAGTGCCTAGATTATCTGAAGTTATTTTTAGAGGGACATACTTTCAATGAAAAAAGAAAGGATGTCCCTCTTTTTTTAGAGAAAGGAAGTAGGGAATGTGCTAGAAGCCTTAGAAAAAATCAAACAAGCTGAAAAAGAAAATGAACAAGCGATGAAAAAGCTTCAGCAAGAGTTAAAAGATTATAAAGAAGCAAAAGCGGTCGAATTGGATCAACTTCGTGCAAGTCAAAAACAACATTTGGAACAGTTGCTTGAAGAAAAAAAACGAGCGGAACAGCAAAAAGCGATTGCTGAAAAAAATAAATTGAACGAAGACGCTAGACGATTGCAATCCATCGTACAAGAACAATATGAGAAGCAACGTCAGCAAGCGGTTGACGCGATCATTGAAAGGGTGAAAGAAACCTATGGCCGTCACTAAGATGGAAAAAGTGACTCTTATTTCCGATAAACAAAATCAGGATGCCTTATTACAAGCAATCCAAGGCATCCAAAATGTAGAGATTCGCGATCTTTTTCAAGAAACGACAAATAATCAATGGGTGGATACTTATTTTCCTAAGGCAGCGATTTTTGAAAAAGAACCGATCGTCAATGCGCTTACTAGTCGGATCATGCAAACAAGAGAAGCTGTTCAGTTCATTGATCATCATGGGGACAAGCAACAAAAGAAACAACACCTCAAACGAAGAGAAGTGACCTTGCAGGAACTAGAAGCAAATTATTCGGAAGAAGATTTTACGAAGCGTTTAACTGAAATATTAGGCTTGAAGAAACAATGGGAAACATTAGCAGAACAACGAGAACAACTGTCAGAGCAGGAAGACAGGTTGACACATTGGGCAAATCTGGATGTTATACCGCAAAGCTTTAGTAGTCACCAAACAACAGTTGAGATGGGAACGATCAGTGTTGCTAATGCGACAGAATTTAGAGAAGCATTAGCAAAAGTTCCAGAGGTCTATGTGGAAGAAGTCAGCGAAACAGATCACTTCGTTTACTTGACTTACGTGGTGCTCAAAACTTCAGCATCTATTGTCGATGAGATTGCTACTCGTTATGGTTTTGTCAAAGAAGCATATCCTTATGAGCAAACGCCAAAAGAACAGCTACAGGAAATCAAGCAAGAGTTGCAAGCTTGTTACGAAGCACAAAAACAATTAGCGATCAAAATCGGTCGTTGTAGCAGTTACATCCAAGAATTGGAATGGGCAGAAGAAATCCTCTTGGCAATGGCAGAACGAGAAGCAGTGAAGGATCGATTTGTCATGGCGCCTTACCTGATCGTTGTCCAAGGATGGGTCGGCGAGGACGAAAAGCAAGAATTGATCCAGCAGGTAGAAAATACGTTGTCTGCTGATGAAGTCTTTCTTAGCTTTGAAGCGCCCACCGAAGAAGAGATCGATCAAGAAGTACCAACGAAATTGAAGAACCATCCAATCGTGGCACCTTTTGAAATGCTGACGGAAATGTACAGTTTACCTAAGTATCATGAAATTGATCCGACACCATGGATGACGCCATTTTATCTTGTCTTTTTCGGGATGATGGTGGCTGATATTGGTTATGGTTTACTCATGCTTATAGGCGCAATCATTGCGCAAAAATTGTTGGTATTACCTCGAGGGATGCAGCGATTTGCTAAGTTTTTCGAAATCTTAGCGATTCCGTCGATCATCTGGGGATTTATTTATAGTTCCTTCTTTGGACAAGCGTTACCGACCGAAGTATTAGGTATCCACTTACCCTTCCCGTTGTTGTCTACAACAGATGATGTCAATACGATTTTAGTCTTGTCTGTCATTTTTGGGCTTATCCAAATCTTAGTAGGATTGTTTCTTGCAGCAAAAGAGCATATCAAGCGCAAAGATTACGTGGATGCGATCAATGATGGATTTGCCTGGCAAGGGATTTTAGTGGGAGTCGTCCTTTTATTACTTGGTAGTATGATCGTCAAGAACCCGATTTTTGTTTACCTAGGTGCAGGATTAGCGATTTTATCAGCGCTATGTATTTTTGTCATTCCGATTTTCCAATCTTCATCCAAAGTCAAAGGTGCTGCAAAAGGAGCCTATAATTTGTATGGTTTGACTGGTTATATCGGTGATCTAGTGAGTTACACACGATTGATGGCTTTGGGGATCTCTGGTGGGAGTATCGGCGCTGCCTTCAATATGTTGGTTGCTTTCATGCCGCCAGCCGCGCGCTTTAGTGTCGGGATCTTATTGATCATCGCTTTACATGCGTTGAATATGTTCTTGACCTTGCTTAGTGCCTACGTGCATGGCGCGAGATTGCAATATGTCGAATTTTTCGGCAAGTTTTATACCGGAGGCGGACGGGCCTTCGATCCACTGAAAGCAGCGGAAAAATATGTCAATATCAATCATAAGAAAAAGTAAAAAAATTGGAGGAATTTTAAAAAATGATGGATTACTTAATTGCTCAAAATGGTGGAATGGTGTTTGCGGTATTAGCGATGGCAACAGCCACGATCTTTTCAGGGATCGGATCAGCGAAAGGTGTGGGGATGACTGGTGAAGCCGCAGCTGCATTGACGACAAGTCAACCGGAAAAATTCGGACAAGCGTTGATTTTACAATTACTTCCCGGAACACAGGGACTTTATGGCTTCGTAATCGCCTTCTTGATCTTTATCAATTTAAATGCAGATATGTCGGTTGTCCAAGGGCTGAATTTTTTAGGCGCATCTTTACCGATTGCCTTTACAGGATTGTTTTCTGGGATTGCTCAGGGGAAAGTATCTGCTGCAGGTATCCAGATCTTAGCGAAAAAACCAGAACACGCAACTAAAGGAATTATCTTTGCCGCAATGGTTGAAACTTACGCAATCTTAGGCTTCGTTATTTCTTTCTTATTAGTATTGAATGCTTAAACAAGGAGGAAAAACAATGAACGCCATTGATAATATCATTCGTCAAATGAATGAAACAGCTGAAGCAGAACGAGCGGCGTTTGAAAAAGCAGAACGTGAAAAAATCGATCAGCAGTTCAAAATCGAGCGTGCGCGTTTAGAAGCAGACGATGAAAAGCAAAAATCTAAAGAACTTGAAGAAATCGAAAAGAGTTACCGTCAATTAAGAAATCGCCAACAGGTGGAAGTGCGTCAAGCAACACTCAATGAAAAACAAGAATTTTTACATCGTTTGTTTGCTGAAGCACGCCAAGAATTAGAAAGTTGGCCAGCAGAAGATCAACTTTCATTGATGTTCAATATGGTGCAGAATTTATCCTTATCTGGTGAGGTTACTTTATTAGCCGGAGAAAAATCTGCTGCCATTTTAACCAATGAAGTAGTGACAAAGTGGAACCAACAGTTGCCCTTCACCTTGCATCTAAGTGATCGAAGGATTGCCAAAGAAGCAGGATTTTTGATTGATGACCAAGGGGTACAATACAACTTTGTCTATAGTGATCTAGTACAAGAAGTGCAAGAACAAATGCGCTTTGAAATTGCGAAACAACTATTCGAGTAAGGAGGGATCGGTGAATGGATTATCATGAATTAAATCCCTTGATTCGTGGAAGAGAATTAGAACTTTTATCAAAAGAAGATTTTGATCGCATGATCCAGACGAAATCATTGGACGCATTAGGCGAAATGTTAAAAACAACGATTTATCATCCTTATATCTACGAAGGTTTTGAACGGGACTTTGAGGAAAATCTATTGGCTGAGTCGGGCAAACTATTTACCTGGTTAAAAGAATCGGCGCCAGAACCTGAAGTCGTTTGGGTCTATACGATGCGGTATACGTTCCATAATTTAAAAGTCCTGACAAAAGCCGAGATGACGGGTAAAAATCTGGATCACCTGTACCGTAATGATGGTTTTTATTCATGCGAAGCGTTAAAGCAAGCAATCCATACACAAGGCTCTACAGAATTGCCTTCGCAGTTGATGGATAGTATTCGTGAAGTCCATGAATACTGCGAAGAATCCTCTGTGTTACAAGGAATCGATGTTATCTATGATCGCTATTTCTTGACAGAGCAACGCCGTCTTGGAGAGAAACTTGGGTATCCGGAATTACTGGAAGAAATCATTGCGTTTATTGATTTGACTAATATCACGACGATGGCACGCGGTATCTTGCAACAACGATCCAGTGGTTTTATGACTGCAGTACTTTCAAGTTCTGGCAGTATCCCGAAAGAAACGTTTTTGAGTTTCGTCAAAAGCGAGTTGGATACCTATTTGAACTTTCTGCAAACAACAGATTATCGTCAATTGATCGAACCTGCAATCCATGAAGGAGAACTAGATTTTGTTCGATTAGAACAAATCAAAGACGATTACTTATCTTCGCTGTATGAAGCCGCACAAACGCAGGCTTTTGGCCCGTTGCCTTTACTTGCTTTCTTGAATGCAAAAGAAATTGAGAGCAAAAATCTTCGGCTATTAGTGATCGGTAAGAAAAATCACTTTGATAATGAAACGATCAGAGAAAGGGTGAGACAAGTCTATGACGCATAAAATCGGTGTCGTTGGCGACAAAGATTCTGTTTTACCATTTAAATTATTTGGGTTTGATGTGCACTATGCGACAGAGCCACAAGAAGTGAGGCGCGCAATCGAACAAATGGCAAAAAGCGCCTATGGAGTGATCTATGTCACAGAACAATCGGCGGCGATGACACCTGAGACGATAGAACGTTACAAAGAATCGATGACGCCAGCAATTGTCCTAATCCCTAGCCATCAAGGAACGATGGGGATCGGCGTAGCAGAGATCCAAAAGAGTGTGGAAAAAGCAGTTGGACAAAATATCTTATAGAATGTAAAGGAGATAGTGCATTGCAAATTGGAAAAATCATAAAAGTCTCTGGCCCTCTCGTGATGGCAAAAAATATGTCAGATGCAAGTATCCAAGATATGTGCTTAGTGGGAGAGCTAGGAGTCATCGGCGAAATCATTGAGATGCGCGGAGATGTCGCATCGATACAAGTATACGAAGAAACTTCAGGGATCGGCCCTGGTGAACCCGTTCGTTCAACAGGTGAAGCGTTGTCTGTTGAGTTGGCGCCTGGGATCATTTCACAAATGTTTGATGGGATCCAACGGCCATTGGATACGTTCATGGAGATCACGCAAAGCAACTTTTTAAGTCGTGGTGTCCAATTACCAGCGTTAGACCATGAAAAAAAATGGTGGTTTGAAGCAACTGCTGAAGTCGGGCAAGAAGTCAGTACCGGAGATGTTCTAGGTGTGGTGGATGAAACAAAGATCATCCAACATAAAATCATGGTACCTCATGGTGTCAAAGGAAAAATCAAAAAAATCGAAGCGGGATCATTTACGATCGATGAAGTGGTTTGTGTCATCGAAACAGAAGACGGTTTGCGAGAATTGACGATGTTGCAAAAATGGCCTGTTAGACGGAGTCGTCCGATCAAAGCAAAATTGAATCCGGACGCGCCAATGATCACGGGGCAACGTGTTATCGATACCTTTTTCCCAGTGACAAAAGGCGGAGCTGCCGCTGTACCTGGCCCATTTGGTGCTGGTAAAACAGTTGTTCAGCACCAAATTGCTAAATGGGCAGATGTTGATATGGTCGTTTATGTTGGTTGTGGTGAACGTGGTAATGAGATGACGGACGTACTGAATGAGTTTCCAGAACTGATTGATCCTAATACAGGTGAATCATTGATGGAACGTACCGTATTGATTGCCAATACATCAAATATGCCAGTAGCTGCACGGGAAGCATCGATCTATACAGGGATCACTATTGCGGAATATTTCCGTGATATGGGATATGATGTGGCGATCATGGCAGATTCCACTTCTCGTTGGGCAGAGGCATTGCGAGAAATGAGTGGACGTTTAGAAGAAATGCCTGGTGATGAAGGCTATCCTGCATATTTAGGTTCTCGTTTAGCTGAATACTATGAACGTTCAGGACGTGTCATTGCTTTAGGTAATGAAGAACGTGAAGGAAGCATTACAGCGATCAGTGCGGTCTCACCATCTGGTGGAGATGTTTCTGAACCAGTGACTCAAAATACGTTGCGTGTCGTGAAAGTTTTCTGGGGATTAGACTCCAGTTTGGCGCAAAAACGTCATTTCCCATCCATCAACTGGATTCAAAGCTATTCTCTTTATTCGTCAGAAGTGGGACGTTACATGGATCAGATCCTACAAGCGGATTGGGCAGAGATGGTGGCAGAAGGAATGCGTATCTTGCAACAAGAAGAGCAATTGAATGAAATCGTGCGTCTTGTTGGTGTCGATTCACTTTCAGATAATGATCGCTTGACGCTTGAAGTAGCAAAGTCCATTCGTGAAGATTACTTACAACAAAATGCGTTTGATGAGGTGGATACATTTACTTCTAGAGAAAAACAATTCAAGATGTTGAAATTGATCCTATCTTTTGGTGAAGAAGCACGTCAGGCGATTTCATTAGGTGCTTATCTCAGTGAGATCATGAAAGGAACTGTGGGATTGAGAGAACGAATCGGTCGTAGTAAATTCGTGCCAGAAACAGAATTAGAGAAATTAGATGAAATCCAAGCGAATATCAAACCAACGATCCAAGCAATCGTTTCAGAAGGAGGAATGACCGATGATTAAAGAATATCGAACAATTGGTGAAGTGGTCGGTCCTTTGATGGCGGTCGAGAAAGTCGCTGGGGTGAAATATGAAGAGTTGATTGAAGTTCGTATGCAAAATGGCGAGATTCGTCGTGGACAAGTACTTGAAGTACAAGAAGACAAAGCGATGGTCCAAATTTTTGAAGGAACTAGTGGGATCAATCTGAGAGATTCAACGGTCCGCTTTTTAGGGCATCCATTAGAGTTGGGAGTTTCTGAAGACATGATCGGTCGTGTATTTGACGGGTTAGGTCGTCCAAAAGACAATGGGCCAGAAATCCTACCAGAAAAATACTTGGACATCAATGGAGAAGTCATCAACCCGGTGGCTCGTGATTATCCTGATGAGTTTATCCAAACAGGTATCTCAGCAATCGATCACCTGAATACTTTGGTCAGAGGACAAAAATTGCCGGTATTTTCTGGCTCTGGTTTGCCACACAAAGAATTAGCTGCTCAAATTGCGAGACAAGCGACGGTGTTAGACTCTTCTGATGATTTTGCAGTTGTTTTTGCTGCCATTGGAATCACCTTTGAAGAAGCAGAATTCTTTATGGAAGACTTCCGCCAGACGGGAGCAATCGATCGTTCGGTGATGTTCATGAACTTAGCGAATGACCCAGCCATCGAACGGATCGCAACGCCTCGTATGGCATTGACTGCGGCTGAATATCTCGCTTATGAAAAAGGGATGCACGTGTTAGTCATCATGACAGATATGACTAACTACGCCGAAGCATTACGAGAAATCTCTGCTGCCCGTCGTGAAGTGCCAGGTCGTCGTGGCTATCCAGGGTATCTTTATACGAATTTAGCAACTTTATATGAACGTGCTGGTCGAATCCGAGGATTAAAGGGGTCTGTGACACAAATCCCGATCTTGACCATGCCAGAAGATGATAAGACACATCCCATCCCTGATTTGACCGGCTATATCACAGAAGGACAAATCATTTTGACGAGGGAATTGTATAAGAGTGGCATCCAACCACCGATCGATGTCCTGCCTTCGCTTTCACGTTTGAAAGATAAAGGGACAGGTGAAGGGAAAACTAGAAAAGATCATGCAGCGACGATGAACCAATTATTTGCGGCGTACGCCCAAGGTAAACAAGCCAAAGAATTAGCTGTTGTCTTAGGGGAGTCGGCGTTGTCAGACGTGGACAAAATCTATGCTAAGTTTGCGGAACGTTTTGAAAAAGAATATGTCAATCAAGGATTTTATACCAACCGCTCAATCACTGAAACGCTGGATCTAGGATGGGAACTTTTAGCCATGCTTCCACGAACGGAATTAAAACGGATCAAAGATGATCTGCTTGACCAGTACCTGCCAGAAGGGGAGTGAGTGTCAGATGGTTCGATTAAATGTTAATCCGACACGAATGGAATTGACACGACTCAAAAAGCAATTGACGACTGCAACAAGAGGACACAAATTGTTGAAGGATAAGCAGGATGAATTGATGCGTCAATTCATCCTACTGATCCGTAAGAACAATGAACTGCGCCAAGTAGTAGAAAAAGAAATGACAGCAGCTATGAGCGATTTTGTCCTTGCGAAAGCTTCATTACCTGAAGCCTTCATTGATGAATTGTTTGTACTACCGGCTGAAAATGTCGAGTTAGCTGTTATCGAAAAAAACATTATGAGCGTCAAAGTACCGATCATGAATTTTGAATATGACGAACAGCTAGGCGAAGCACCGGTGGATTATGGCTATTTGAATTCCAATGCAGAATTAGACCGTTCGATCGATCGTTTTACCTCATTTCTGCCTAAGCTCCTTGAGTTGACAGAGATCGAGAAAACCTGTCAACTGATGGCCGGTGAGATCGAAAAAACACGGCGCAGAGTGAATGCGTTAGAGTACATGACGATTCCACAATTAGAAGAAACGATCTATTATATCAAGATGAAGTTAGAAGAAAATGAACGTGCGGAAGTTACTCGCTTGATCAAAGTGAAAAATATGGGGAACGCTGATTAGCTAAGTCATCTGAGCAAATTAGTAACGTTGTTCGTTCATCTGAGCTACAGTTCTAAGCTCCGAAGAATAGGCCGTAAATGTCGAAAAATATCTTTAACTAATTTCGGATGTTTATGGCTTATTATCTGGAGTTTTTTTTTGTAGAACTCATTTGAGCGTTCCTATTGTTTGTTCGAAAGCATGTGTATCAAACGAACAGGTATAAGGGAGGAAAAAGACTCAAATTCTTTGCTGGAAGAAGAAAAACAAGGTAAGATAAGGAATGAAAAGAAAGCGAGCGTTTGGCGGACTTACTTTTACATCCGTGAGAGCAATAGCTACTTCATTTGTTCGTTGCGAAGGTAGCTAACGGTCTTAGAGGAGTGATTCGAATGAAACAGAGGATAACAAAACAACTGTCACCAGTTCAATTGATTGCTGTTGGCTTTTTTCTTTTGATCTTAGTTGGTGGCAGTTTACTTACTTTGCCTTTCTTTAGTAAAAGTGGCGAACCGACGAATTATATTGATGCATTATTTACTGCAACTTCAGCCGTCTGTGTCACTGGCTTGACTACATTGAACACTGCGGCGCATTGGAATGAAGCCGGTCAGTTTCTGATCATGGTTTTGATCGAGATCGGTGGTTTAGGTTTTATGATGATCCCCATTATTTTCTTTGCAGTAGCGAAGAAAAAAGTCAGCTTTAGTATGCGGATCTTACTAAAAGAAGCATTGAATCTTGAAATCATGTCAGGTGTTATGAGTTTGATGCTCTATATCTTGAAATTCGCAATGGTCATCCAAGGGCTGGGAGCACTTGCCTTGAGTTTTACATTTGTGCCGACTTACGGATGGACAAAAGGGATTTGGTACAGCATCTTCCATGCCGTATCAAGTTTTTGTAATGCTGGGTTTGATTTGTTAGGGGATAGCTTAGCAAATGATCAGCCAAACATCTATCTCTTAATGGTGGTCTCTGCGCTGATCATTGCTGGTGGGTTAGGTTTCATTGTTTGGCGGGATCTACTTAGTTATCATAAAGTAAAGAAAATCACTCTCCACTCAAAAATTGCATTGATTGTCACTGGTGGCTTATTGGTGGGCGGTTTTATCGTCTTTTTCTTTACCGAACAAAATGCGATCCATCTAGTTGAAGGAACTTATCTTGAACGTTTAGCAAATACGTTCTTCATGAGTGTCACACCAAGAACAGCTGGTTACTACTCCATCGACTATTTACAAATGAGTCATGCCGGCTTGATGTTGACAATGATCTTGATGTATATCGGTGGAACATCCGGTTCAACAGCAGGTGGGTTAAAGACCACTACTTTGGGCATCCTATTGATTCAAATGCATGCGACATTTAACGGGAAAACCAGAGCTGAAGCTTTCGGACGAACTATTCGCCCAGCAGCAGTACTTCGCGCACTGACATTGTTTTTCGTTACATTGTCTTTATGTATGTTGGCGATCATGGTCTTGTCTGTGACTGAGACGATCCCAGAAACTTCAGGCATCGAATATATTGCTTTTGAAGTGTTCTCAGCTTTTGGAACAGTTGGGTTGACAATGGGGTTGACGCCAGATCTGACAGAAGTCGGGAAACTGATCATCATGTCATTGATGTATATCGGACGTGTAGGGATTTTAACCGTCTTTTTCTCTATTCTTGTAAAAGGAAATCAAGTAGGGACGAAGTACAAATATCCAGAAGAGAGCGTATTGATCGGTTAACAGTAAGTGGTTTTAAGAACAGAAAAAAACAGAGGAAGTTGACACGCGGTGTTCACATCCTCTGTTTTTTAGTATTGCTCTATTTATTTTGTACGAATGACTTCGATTTTGTAACCATCAGGATCGACAACGAAGTAATAAGACGGAGCTGTTCCTGGCAGTCCTTTCAAGTCAGTCACGTTGAAGCCTGCTGCTTGATGTTTTTCATGAAGTGCTTCTAAGTCTTCAACTGAAATAGCGATATGACCGTAGCCGTTTCCTAAATCATAGCCTTCATGATCATAGTTGTAAGTCAACTCTAATTCGTAATCATCTCCTGGTAAAGTCAAGTAAACCAGCGTGAACTTGTTTTCTGGAAAATCGCGACGACGACTTTCTTCAAAGCCGAATGCTGTTTGATAGAATTTTAAAGAAGCGTCAAGATCTTTAACGCGGACGCAAGTGTGAGCCATTTTCATAAGTATATCTTCCTTTCTTTTTTACCTTTTCCACATTATCATATCAAAAATTTCAAGTACGCTATGGGTTTGTGCTTGTTTATGAGAAAACTCTCATGTAGAATAGAAAGAAAAAGATGAAGGGACAATACCTATGGAAAACCCAATGTTTGGCGAAAAAGACGAGTCTGCAAATTACCAAGACCGTTACGCAGCGTATATCATTGTCGAAACACATGGGAAAATCGCAATGATCGAAGCGCCAAATGGTGCCTTTTTTTTGCCAGGCGGTGAAAAAGAGGGACAGGAAACAAATGAAGAAGCGATTTCTCGTGAATTACTGGAGGAAATGGGGATCAGCGCAGAGATTTCTTGTTATCTAGGGGAAGCAGCGGAATATTTTTACTCAAACCATCGAAAAACTTACTTCCACAATCCTGGCTATTTTTATGTAGCAAAGAGTTGGCAAAAGGTAGGGGAACCAACCGAAAAAGACCAATCGATCTGGTGGGTCACTCCTGAAACTGCCTTAGAAAAATTAAAACGAGGAAGTCATCGTTGGGCAGTGGAAAAATGGTTAGCGATGAAGCAAAATTGAACAAAAAAACAGCTCATAAGAAAGAGCCGATACTTCGGACTTTAAAATGAGCTGTTTTTATTCATTACTTTTACAAGACATATTTTTTGATTGCTTCAGCCACACCGTGTTCATCGTTGGTTGCAGTAACCACATTAGCCGCTTCTTTTATCAACGGAACGGCATTTCCCATCGCCACGCCTAATCCAGCGTATTCGATCATCGACAAATCATTTTCGTTGTCACCGATTGCCATGATCTCCTCTTGTTTGATTCCTAGATGTTGGGCTAAGTTAGCAACAGCAGCGCCTTTACTAGCTTCTTTGTTCAAGATCTCAAAGTAGAAAGGTGAACTCTTGACAGTTGTATATTTTTCGCGGAAAGTTTGTGGTAAACGAGCGATGGCCGCATCTAGGATCGCTGGTTCATCGATCATCATCATCTTCACGATACTCATATCAGGTGTCATTTCATCAGCTGTCCGATATTTCAATGGCATGTTGACTAAAAAAGCTTCATGGACAGTATAGGGACTGATATCACGATTCGTTGTATAGATCGTTTGATCATCGATCGAATGCAAATGACTCCCCACACGTCTGGCCATGACTTCGATCTCCAAGAAATCTTCATAAGTCAAGCCATGACGAGCAATGATCTTGCCAGATTTTGTTTGCTGGACTAACGCACCGTTATAAGTGATCACATAATCGTTGTCTTGGTATAATCCCAATTCATTCAATTGGTTTTTGACTCCTGGAAGCGGACGACCTGTACATAGTACGATTGCCACGTTTTTTTCCACAGCGCTTGCAATTGCTTCTTTTACTTCTTGTGTGATTTCTCTTTTTTCGTTTAACAGGGTGCCATCGATATCGATAGCGACTAATTTGATAGACATAAAATTCTCCTTAGTTAGTTTATTTCTTCAATCAATGCGCCATTATGGATATGACGCGCAAATTCTTGGTAGGTTTCATCAAAAAGATCATAGTGATTACGCAAGGTAGGATCGACCATTTCTTTCGGAAAGAAGAAGCGTTCATCTCCTTGTTCTTGCCCTGCGAGTGCAGCAACTAATTGACTGACCTCTGATAATTCTACCAAAGTTCCGTCATTTCGCAAGATTTCAATTTGTGTGCGATGTCTGCCTTCTTCTGGACGGTAAAAATCATAAGGCAGGTCATAGCTTGAATTGATGGCTGTATAATAGTTTGGATTGTAGCCCACTTTTTCGACCAAAGAGGTCAATTCAGCAATCAGTGGTGAGTAACGATCACCAGAAAACATCGCTGATTTCAATGGTT
Source organism: Enterococcus pernyi (assembly GCF_045371165.1). Classification (NCBI taxonomy): domain Bacteria; kingdom Bacillati; phylum Bacillota; class Bacilli; order Lactobacillales; family Enterococcaceae; genus Enterococcus; species Enterococcus pernyi. The sequence continues at coordinate 297,969 of NZ_JBIQDM010000002.1, read as the reverse complement.
TACGATTTAAGAAGCGTTTGGCTAAGTCACTAAGGATTGGATCAGATGAATCCGTCCATTGACTGAAACACGTATTCAAGACGCCATCATCCAGCTTTAAGTACTCATCTAAACTAAATGTGCCATCTAAAAATGGCGACAGTAACTGTGAATAACGTGCAAAACTATCATCATCTTGGTGATAAAGTTCATGGGCACGATGCAATAGATGCTCCAAGACGACTTCCATTCCTCGAGAAACTGGATGAAAGTATACTTGAACATACATCTGATAGCGACTGACGATATAATCTTCTACTGCGTGCATCCCATTCATGGAAAAAGCGATTCCACCTTGATAGGGGCGAATCACACGCAAAATCCTTGTCAGATCGAACGTTCCATATTCTGTACCTGTAAAGTAGGCATCACGTAAAAGGTAATCCATACGATCGGCATCGATTTGGCTAGAGATCATTTGGACGACTTGTGGATTTGGATATGTTTTTTGGATCACACTAGCCACTTTCTCAGGAAAACCTTCTTCGACACGATTCAAAATCTGATAGACTTCCGTTTCTGGCGAAGTAATGATCTCTACAGTGATTGCTTCATGATTGGTCTGGAAAATATGTTCAAAGGTATGTGAATAAGGCCCATGGCCAATATCATGGAGTAAGGCGGCACATAAAGTCACGAGACGTTCCCGATCATCCCAACCAGAAGGACCGATTTTTTCAATGGAGAAATTTCTTGAAAAAATGTCACAGATGCGTCGGGAGATTTCGTATACACCGAGTGAATGAGTGAAACGGCTATGCTCTGCGCCATGGAAAGTAAATGACGAAGTACCGAGTTGTTTGATCCGTCGTAATCGCTGGACTTCTTTCGAATTGATCAAGTCTAAAATCACTTGATGTTGCACGTGGATGTAGTTATGCACTGGATCTCTAAAGACTTTTTCCATTGGTAATAGTTTGTATTTATAAGGTGTTGTCATAAGCCAGCTCCTTTAGTGCATTTCGTTGGGTCATACGTTCAATTTGTCCGTGCCATTCATCTGGCGAAACATTCGCTTCTTGCCAAATGTCAGACCCCATAGAAATACTTGTTGGATAAGATGTAGTGAACGCTTGGATAAATGAATCTTTTACTTGAGCAACGGTCAACGGTGTATCGAATAACTTTTCTAGTGTCGCCATGCTTGTAGGTGCCACCGCAGGATAGCCGTTTGTACCGAATTGTTCTTTCAATGCTTGTTGATAAAACTGTCGCATCAGTTCGCCTCGTTTTTCTTGATCCCCATTCACGCTCAGATACATCATCACAGAGATCCCGTTTTTGATCCGTCGTTGTGCGATCCCGGCAAATTTTTTACCATTGATACTGAGATCGTAGGTACCAGGACAATAAGAATCTTTGATTTCATAGGCTTCTATTTTGTCTGCATAAACAGGAAAAGCCTGACGAGTAAGAGCGAGCATCTGTTCATATCCTTCATCGATCGAGATCTTGTTCTCATCTTCTTGTGGGAAAATCAACGAGATATTCAAAATCCCTTGGTCTGAAACGATACCTAGTCCACCAGCATTGCGGATCACCGGTGTAAATCCCGCATCTTGGATGACCTTGATCCCTTCAGATAAAAAAGGGGTTCGGGTATCCTTCATACCGAGGATGATCGTCTGTTCATATTGCCAAAAATGTAGAAAAGTTTGTTGATTTTTTTTGGCATACTCTGTTAAAATATCCGTTAAAGCAAACGGAGAAAAATCATTTGTTTGGTAGACTTCTTGATCCAAAATGATGGACGTCATGTACTCAACTCCTATTTAAATCTGCTTGAGCAGCGATTGTTACAACCTCAACTCATTCTAATATACAGGAGTATCACTCCTTCTTTCTTCATTATACTCCAAAATAAGAAAGAAGAGATGAAAAAAGTTATCTGTTCTCTATACCTGTCGGTTGACAAATCAGTGGAAAGTGGGAACAATGTAGCTATGAGAAAAGGAGAATGTCAAATGGAACGATCTGGATTACCGATTTCGATACAATTACGTACAAAAGTGAAACAACAAGGAGAGCAACAAGATTTTTATTTTGATCTGAAAGGACAAATGGTCAAAATTGGCGATACCTTATACATACGCTATAAAGAGATCCAAGAAGGACAAGAAGAAATTCCTGTCACAATCAAGATCATGCCAGATGGTCACGTGCAATTGATCCGTGCTGGTGAAATGCGTATGCGTCTAAAATTTGCCTATCGGGAGCGTCTAGAAACCCATTACCGCACGCCTTATGGAATGATCCAAGTCGACACATACACAAAAGAACTACATGTCAGTCTAAAAGATCGTCCAACGGCTGGCAAAGTCATGATCGATTACGATTTGTTCATGGGTGTCGAAAAAATAGGCGAATATGAGATGGTCTTAGATTTTACTGCATAAATAGCAAAGAAACGTTTGATTTTTCACCTGTGATTTTGTATGATAAGGAGTAGACTGTGAAAGGACGTGTCCTGATTGGAAATTAGTGTATTTGAAGGTGCAAATAAAAACGAATTATCAATGATCGAAGTCGCACACGCGATCTTAGAGCAGCGTGGTGATGTGATGGACTTTTCTGATTTAGCAAATGAGATTCAAACATATCTTGGCAAATCAGATAGTGACATTCGTGATTCACTCGCACAATTTTATACTGACTTAAATATCGACGGTAGCTTTATTTCATTAGGCGACAATCGTTGGGGCTTGCGTTCATGGTATGCCATCGATTCGATCGATGAAGAAGTCAACCATGGAATCGACGAAGAAGACGAGGATACACCACGTCGTCGTAAACGCAAAAAAGTCAATGCCTTTATCAATGATGACGAAGATGCCATCGATTATAACGATGATGACCCAGAAGATACTGATCTGTCTGACGAAGACGATGATGATCTTTTTGAAGATGAAGATGACGATGATGAAGAAATCGCTGCATACAATTCAGACTTACAAGAAATTGGTGCAGATACTGGAGACGACGAAGAAGAAATCCCAGGAAACATCGAAGAAGATCTAAGCATTATCGAAGACGATGACGAAGAAGACGAAGAATTTGAAGACGAAGATTTCCCAGAAGAATAAGTAAGAGAAATCACAAAAAACTGCAAGTTACTTGTAAAAGTAGCCTTGCAGTTTTTTTGTATTAGAATAAAAGAAAAAGTCCTAGAGAGTAAGGCAGAACGTCAACTAGAAACCAAAAGTGTTTCTCCTTAAGGATGAAGGCATATTTTTGTGGTTTATAGAAATGTTTCAGAGAAAAGCATTAGGTGATGTCAGCGAATCTTTTTTCATTTGTTGTAAAAAAGAGTATGATGAAAGTGAAACTGAGACATGACAATCAAATATAAAAGGAGACGATCGATATGTTAGATGATCAATTAAAATGTCCCAATTGTCAGACCAAATTCTATTATAATGAAGTACGTCACATTGTGAAGCATCGAGAAAAAGAAATGCCGATCCGCTGTCCTGAATGCAATGAAGTAGTCGAACGGAAACTTTCTCATGGCTATTTCGTGACATACAAAGAAACAGATTTTTCAAAGTTGGATCAAGAAGTGGAGGAAACACCGAAGCAATACAAAAGCTTGAAAACCGGTGCGGTGATCAGTGCAGATGAATACCGGGAAATGATTGAACGTCATGATTTATCTTTAAACGGACCAATGAGTTCGGAATTGATGGGCGGTATGAACTATTTTATTGAAAATGAAGCCTTGAACAACGAAGAAAGTTACGAAGATTATGTTCCTTATGATTGATAAAAAATGAAAGAGAGTGGGACAATAATCCTTTCGCACCATTTAAAATCGAATAAACCGCGGAAACAGAAGTAACTCTTCGAAAAATAAGTCGCCGTCCACCAAAATTTGAAAAATAATTTTCGTGGATGGTGCTTTATTTCTCGTGGTCAAACACTGCTGTAGTGACTTCTTGAGGAAACAGGTTATAGAATCAAGTCGGAAAATAAAAAACGATTGTTTTTTATAAAAACTCTTTGCTTCATTGGCTATTTCTTATTATGATTATAGACAGAAGAATAACAAATAAATAGGAGTAATCAATGAAAAAGTCAATACGAATAAAAGTAATCGGTTTTCTTGTGATTTTATTTGGGTTGTTTCTCTTGGTCCATTCATCACCAAAAGAGCAAACCTCTTTGAATCTTTCAACGAAAAATGAAGAAAATACATATCGTACAATGTCCAGTAAGTTGGACTTTCAGCAACTGCTTCGTGTCATTTCGAGAGAATATCAACTAACCGAAGAAGAAGCTAAAAAACAGCTCGGCTATACTGAGCAAATGGTGCAAAGCGCAATACATAATGGGGCAATCTACCGTATCTTTTCTCAAAACATAACTGTCAACAGAGTATACCAACCAAATTTATTGTTATACTGTGAAACGAGCGAAAGTGGAAATTTCCGAGCAATCAAGTCAATTTTATCCGTTCAGTTGAAATCCGCTGATCAAGGATTGGAAAAACATTTTACAGGGGATGTATTTGCTTATTTAGAGGACCCTAACCGAATATTTTATCTCATCAATGGTGATTTTTATGATCAAAAAACAGCCACTTTAAGAAACGGTTTAACGCTTCGTCAAGGTGAGGGTGTGACAGAGCGCTATACTCCTAGACCTTTAACGAATCATTTCTACTATAGTTACATAGAAGATTGGTTTACTTTTTGAAATCCCATGAAGAAATCAAAAAAAGCAGTTTTCCTAGATAGGAAAACCGCTTTTTTTCTTAGAAATTTGAAAGCAAAATCTTCACAAATATGCTAAGATAACAATAGACGCGTCCTGAGGGAATCGAACCCCCGTCTCAAGAACCGGAATCTTACGTGATATCCACTACACTAAGGACGCAAGCACTGCAACAATTGTATCGAAATCAAAAATAAATTACAAGGGGAATGGACAAAAAAATGAAATTTGAACAAAATTTTTCACAAAAACAACAACAAACACAAAAACTTGCCATGACACAACAGCTCCAACAGTCCATCCAAGTCTTGCAGTATAACAGCGAAGAGCTACTGGCTTTTGTTGAAAATCAGGCGTTGGAAAACCCCTTAGTAGAAGTGATCGAACCGGATTGGCAACCCGATTACCAAAAACGTAATGCCAGTTATGAGGGAGAAGAGATGAGCTACTTGAATCAAATTCCTGATACAACAGGCTCACTTTTTGAATCATTGATCGAACAAGTCCATTTGAATTACCGAGATACTTTCTTACGTAAGTTGATTTTATATTTGATCGAATATATCGACCTGAATGGTTTTTTGACTATTTCTTTAGAAGACGCCATCCAACAAACGAATGCGACACCGATCCAAATGCTTGACGCATTGACGCTGATCCAGCAGTTAGAGCCAGCAGGTGTTGGGGCGCGAAGTTTACAAGAATGTTTGATGTTACAAACCGAAAGAGACGATTATGCGCCCGAATTGGCTTACATCGTCTTAGAAGAATGGTTTGATCAATTAGTCGAACGCAAATGGAAAGAGATCGCCCAACATTTTGCGATTCCATTAAGCGATGTACAACGGATCTTTGACTATATCCAAACCCTTAGTCCAAGTCCTGGACGAGTCTTTGACCATAGTAGCGGTTTGTATATCATTCCCGATGTCAAAGTTGTCGTAATAGGTGAAGAAGTCCAAGTCATCTCAAATCGAGGCAACCAGCCGAATGTACGTTTTCAAGAAGCCTATTTTCAACAGATGCAAAAAAAAGCAGATAAAGAGACTGAAGCCTATTTGAACGAACGAAAACAAGAATTTGAATGGCTGCAAAAAACGATTTTGCAACGCGGTGATACGATCATGCGCGTGGCGCAAATCATTGTTTCTCGGCAAAAAGAATTCTTTACAAATGTCGCACGACCGATCCGCCCATTGACCTTAAAAGAAGTCGCAGAAGAAATCGACGTCCACGAATCAACGGTCAGTCGAGCAGTCAATGGCAAGTATCTTGAAACCGATTTTGGTGTCTTCGAATTGAAAAAGTTCTTTACGACGAGACTCCAACCTACAAATGCAGAGAGTACTGAAGACCTATCAGCAGATACCGCAAAGAAAAAAGTCCAAGAACTAGTGGATGCGGAAGATAAAAGCAAACCATTATCTGACCAAAAATTAGTAGAACTACTGAAAAATGACAAAATTTCGATTTCTCGACGAACAGTCGCCAAATATCGTGACTTGTTAGGAATCCCTAGTTCATCGAAAAGAAAACGGTATGATAGATAATTGAATGAAAGACTGGAAGAATCTTAAACATTTTTCTAGTCTTTTTTTGTTGATAAATACGGACAAAACTGTTAGACTATGTCATGTGAGGTTGAGATTTTCCTAGTAGAAAACGTGCAAGTTGGAAAGTCCGATTTATTTTTTTAGATCACATGGGTCGTTTTGAGTCTACATTGGACGAAAAATGTCCAACTAAGGAGATCGCTATGTTAGATGAATTGAAACTGATTGAAGCTGTTGCGCCAGACATCATGGATGTTTTGCAAGAACGCTATAAGATTTTGCGCAATATTTACTGGATGCAGCCAATTGGTCGTCGTAGTTTATCGGAAAGCATGGGCATGACCGAACGTGTCTTACGAACAGAAACGGATCTGCTCAAACAACTTGAACTGATCAACGCCTCTAAAAGTGGTATGACGCTGACGAAAAAAGGAGAGGAAGTCTATCAAAGCCTCGAAGGCTTTATGGACCAACTTTTAGGAATGCATCAGATTGAAATGAAACTATCTGAGTATTTTGGAAACCAGCGCTGTATCGTTGTTTCTGGAAACAGTGAACAACAACCAAAAGTAGCAGATGCTTTTGGCGAAGCCTTAGACGAATCACTGAATCTACTACTTCCTGAAGGTGATAATATCATCGCAGTCATGGGAGGAACGACGATGGCGATCGTTGCAGAGCAATTGACTAGCTTAGAAAACAGCAAGCGCCATAATTTGTTTGTTCCTGCGCGAGGTGGGATCGGTGAGGCGATTACTGTACAAGCGAACTCAGTCAGTGCTAGAATGGCTACAAAGGCAAATGGAAAACACCGAGCACTATATGTGCCGGAACAATTAAGCTTGGCTACTTACAATTCATTACTCAATGAGCCGTCTATACAAGAAGTTTTAAACTTGATAAGTCAGGCAAATTGTGTTATTCATAGTATTGGACGGGCGTTGCATATGGCAGCGCGACGAAAGATGAATGAAGAAGAATTGCTGATGTTGAAACAAGCCAATGCCGTTGCGGAATCTTTTGGCTATTTCTTCAATGAAAAAGGAGAAGTCGTTTATAAAGTCCCACGAATCGGCATCGAATTAAAAGACTTAGCTAAAGTCCCGATCATTCTTGCGGTTGCAGGAGGGAAAGCCAAAGCCAAAGCAATTCGAGCGTATATGAATAATGCACCAAAACAAACGTGGCTCATCACAGATGAAGCCGCTGCTAATGAGATTTTAAAAGGGGTATCCCTTTAAAATAAATATTTTTTTGATTTTCATAAGGAGGAAATCTTAAATGACAGTTAAAGTAGGTATTAATGGTTTTGGACGTATTGGACGTCTAGCGTTCCGTCGTATCCAAGATGTAGATGGAATCGAAGTAGTAGCAATCAACGATTTGACAGATGCTAAAATGTTGGCACACTTGTTAAAATACGATACAACTCAAGGACGTTTCAACGGAACAGTTGAAGTTCACGAAGGTTCATTCAACGTAAACGGAAAAGAAGTTAAAGTATTAGCTAACCGTAACCCTGAAGAATTACCTTGGGGCGAACTAGGCGTAGACATCGTTCTAGAATGTACTGGTTTCTTCACTTCAAAATCAGCTGCTGAAAAACATTTAACAGCTGGTGCTAAACGTGTTGTTATCTCAGCTCCTGGTGGAGACGATGTACCAACAATCGTTTACAACACAAACCATGAAACATTAACTGGTAAAGAAACAGTTATCTCTGGTGCTTCATGTACAACTAACTGTTTAGCTCCTATGGCTAAAACATTGAATGACAAATTTGGTGTTGTTGAAGGATTAATGACAACTATCCACGCTTACACAGGTGACCAAATGACTCTTGACGGACCTCATCCTAAAGGTGACTTCCGCCGTGCACGCGCTGCTGCTGCAAACATCGTTCCTAACTCAACAGGTGCTGCTAAAGCAATCGGTTTAGTAATCCCTGAATTGAACGGTAAATTAGACGGAGCTGCTCAACGTGTACCAATCGCAACTGGTTCATTAACAGAATTAGTTACAGTTCTTGATAAAAACGTAACAGTTGATGAAGTAAATGCTGCAATGGAAGAAGCAGCTAACGAATCTTACGGTTACAACACAGACGAAATCGTTTCTTCAGATATCGTTGGTATGACTTACGGTTCATTATTTGATGCTACTCAAACAAAAGTAATGACTGTTGGTGACAAACAATTAGTTAAAACTGTTGCTTGGTACGACAACGAAATGTCATACACTGCACAATTAGTACGTACTTTAGAATACTTCGCTAACTTATAAGATAAATCGTACAAGTGTAACCTATATCCATGTACACTTAAAAGCGGGGAAGCAATCGCGCTTCTCCGCTTTTTTTGATAAGATGTTTATTTTAGGAGGAAATCAAATGGCTAAGAAAACAGTCAAAGATATTGATTTAAAAGATAAAAAAGTCCTTGTTCGTGTTGACTTCAACGTTCCTTTGAAAGACGGCGTCATCACTGATGATACACGTATCAAAGCTGCGTTACCAACAATCAATTATGTGTTGGAGCAAGGCGGAAAAGCGATTCTTTTCTCTCACCTTGGACGTGTGAAAACAGAAGAAGACAAAGAAGGAAAATCTTTGGCACCAGTTGCAAAACGTTTAGGCGAATTGCTAGGTAAAGAAGTAACTTTCGTTCCTGAAACTCGTGGTTCAGAATTAGAAACAGCAATTGCTGACATGAAAGACGGAGACGTAGTTGTTTTTGAAAACACTCGTTTTGAAGACATCGACGGCAAAAAAGAAAGCAAAAATGATGCTGACCTAGGTAAATACTGGGCTTCTTTAGGCGATGTATTTGTCAATGATGCATTTGGTACGGCTCACCGTGCGCATGCTTCAAACGTAGGGATCGCTTCAACAGGTATCCCAACAGTTGCTGGATTCTTGATGGATAAAGAAATCAAGTTCATCGGCGAAGCAGTTGAAGAACCAAAACGTCCGATGATCGCGATCTTAGGTGGAGCGAAAGTTTCAGATAAAATCGGTGTCATCGAAAACTTGATTCCTAAAGCAGACAAAATCTTGATCGGCGGCGGAATGACTTACACATTCTACGAAGCAAAAGGCATCAAGATCGGTAACTCTTTAGTTGAAGCAGATAAAGTAGCTTTAGCAAAAGAATTGATCGAAAAAGCAGGCGACAAATTAGTTTTACCAATCGACAACGTTTGTGCCCCTGAATTTTCAAATGATGTAGAAACACAAGTCATTGAAGGAGATATTCCTGAAGGCTTGATGGCATTAGACATCGGTCCTGCTTCAGTTAAATTATTTGCTGATACATTACAAGGTGCGAAAACAGTTGTATGGAACGGACCAATGGGTGTATTCGAAATGAGTAACTTCGCTAAAGGTACGATCGGTGTTTGTGAAGCAATCGCTAACCTTGAAGATGCTACAACGATCATCGGTGGCGGTGACTCTGCAGCTGCTGCGGAACAATTAGGTTTTGCAGACAAATTCACTCACATCTCAACAGGTGGCGGTGCAAGCTTAGAGTTGCTTGAAGGGAAAGAATTACCTGGACTAGCTGCAATCAACGACAAATAAGCATAAAATCAACGAATAAATAAAATGGTGAGAGGACCATCTACAGATTGCTCAAATCTGTAGTCCTCTTACATTCTGAATAGGAGTGCATATCATGCGTAAACCAATTATCGCTGGTAACTGGAAAATGAACAAAACTGCATCTGAAGCAAAAGCTTTTGCAGAAGCAGTAAAAAACAAGATCCCTTCAAATGATAAAGTAGATTCAGTGATTGGATCTCCTGCATTATTCTTACAAGAATTAATGGCTTCAGCTGAAGGTACAGAATTGAAAATCGCTGCACAAAACTCTTACTGGGAAAACTCAGGTGCATTCACTGGTGAAACATCACCAGCAGCTTTAGCTGATCTAGGTGTACAATATGTGATCATCGGTCACTCTGAGCGTCGTGAATACTTCCACGAAACTGACGAAGATATCAACAAAAAAGCGAAAGCAATCTTCGCAAACGGTATGATCCCAATTCTTTGCTGTGGTGAGTCATTAGAAACATATGAAGCAGGCAAAACTGCTGAGTGGATCGAAGGACAAATCACTGCTGGTCTTGAAGGCTTAACAGAAGGTCAAGTAAGTAATCTAGTTATTGCTTACGAACCAATCTGGGCAATCGGTACAGGTAAATCAGCAGATGCTGAAATCGCTGACGAAATCTGTGGCGTGGTACGTCAAACAGTTGAAAAACTTTACGGCAAAGAAGTATCAGAAGCAGTTCGTATCCAATACGGTGGTTCTGTAAAACCTGAGAACATTGCTGAGTATATGGCAAAAGAAAATGTGGATGGCGCATTAGTTGGCGGAGCTAGCTTAGAAGCGGATTCATTCTTAGCATTACTTGATGCTGTAAAATAATTATTGAAAATTTGTGAAAAATGCAAGAAATGTTTGCACAAAGACACAAAATTAACTAAAATCGTATATGAGGGAAATCCCTTAGGAAAAAACCAAACTCAAAGGAGAGACAAAACATGTCAATTATTACTGATGTTTACGCTCGCGAGATTCTAGACTCACGCGGTAACCCAACAATCGAAGTAGAAGTATACACAGAAAGCGGTGCTTTCGGCCGTGGAATGGTTCCTTCAGGTGCTTCAACTGGTGAATACGAAGCAGTTGAATTACGTGACGGAGACAAATCTCGTTATGGCGGTAAAGGTGTAATCAAAGCTGTTGACAACGTAAACAACATCATTGCTGAAGCAATCATTGGCTACGATGTACGTGACCAAATGGCTATCGACAAAGCAATGATCGCTTTAGACGGAACTCCTAACAAAGGTAAATTAGGTGCGAACGCTATTCTTGGTGTTTCAATCGCTGTTGCTCGTGCAGCTGCTGACTACCTAGAAGTACCTTTATACCACTACCTAGGCGGATTCAACACAAAAGTATTACCAACTCCAATGATGAACATCATCAACGGTGGATCACATGCGGATAACTCAATCGACTTCCAAGAATTCATGATCATGCCTGTTGGCGCGCCAACATTCAAAGAAGCACTACGTATGGGTGCGGAAGTATTCCATGCATTAGCTGCAATCTTGAAATCTCGTGGATTAGCAACTTCAGTTGGTGACGAAGGTGGATTCGCTCCTAACCTTGGTTCAAACGAAGAAGGTTTCGAAGTAATCATCGAAGCAATCGAAAAAGCTGGCTATGTTCCTGGTAAAGACGTTGTTCTTGCAATGGACGCTGCTTCTTCAGAATTCTACGACAAAGAAAAAGGTGTTTACGTATTAGCTGATTCAGGCGAAGGCGAAAAAACAACTGACGAAATGATCAAATTCTACGAAGAATTAGTATCTAAATACCCAATCATCTCTATTGAAGATGGATTAGACGAAAACGACTGGGATGGATTCAAGAAATTGACAGAAGTTCTAGGCGACAAAGTTCAATTAGTGGGTGACGACTTGTTCGTAACAAACACTGAAAAACTTGCTGAAGGTATCGAAAAAGGAATTGCTAACTCAATCCTTATCAAAGTTAACCAAATCGGTACTTTGACAGAAACTTTCGAAGCAATCGAAATGGCTAAAGAAGCTGGTTACACTGCAGTAGTTTCTCATCGTTCTGGTGAAACAGAAGATTCAACAATCTCTGATATCGCAGTTGCAACAAACGCTGGCCAAATCAAAACAGGTTCTCTATCACGTACTGACCGTGTTGCGAAATACAACCAATTATTACGTATCGAAGACCAACTTGGTGAAGTTGCAGAGTACAAAGGTTTGAAATCTTTCTACAACTTAAAAAACAAATAATTAAATGAATGTAAAAATGCCCTTCTTATGTCAATGACATGAGAGGGGTATTTTTTTAGGCAGATGATTAATCAGAAAAAATATTTTTAGTACTTACAGAAACGAATGATAAAAACAAATCATAGATTCTTATGAATATAAATAAAGATCATCATTCCTCATATTTTTATTAGGCACAAAATCGATTAATTAGCTTTATCCAAGCTGTTCTTAATTCATCGCGTCTTTATCATGGATGATGAAAACGAGACGATTGAGAACAAGAATGTACCTCCTATAAACTTGAAGATCGACAACTATGTGGGCTTTCTTTTTATTATATAGTGTGTTATAGTCTATTGATTATCTAAACGACGAACGATTCCGAAGGATTTCTTCTTTATCATTTGCTTCTTTTACTTCCTCAAGCTAACCACCAACTCTTTTGACGTCATCACCATATGTTGCCATATAAACAAAACCCGCATAGTGTTCGGTTCCAATATAAATAAGTTGATTTTTGATGAATGTAAGAGAATAAGTTCTCATGGAAATTTTTTTGATAACCGGACACGGATTTGGTCGAAATATCACGCCTAAAAGGTCTAATAACTCTGATCAAAGGACAAATAGGGAGCTTTTATAGAGTTAAGGAGTGAGCCTAGTCCATCTTTCCGGACAAGTTTCTATCATGTAGCAAAGAACGTGGTGAAAGATTATCCTGTTTTTAAAAAAAGAGTTGAATGTTCGGATAAACCCTATGAGGGAATTTAATGTAAACTGATTTTGTGAAAAAAATATTAAATTCCGGAGGCTATCCAACAATGAAAAAAAAGGTATCCACAACAGTTATGCTATCAACTTTGTTGTTAGTAGGTAGTAACCCAAGCTTAGTAAACGCATCCGAGGCAGTCAGTGAAAAACAAATACCGATTGAAGTCCAAGATGGAAAACTAGATATCACTTTCAATGAAGGAACAACAAACAAAGTCGATTTCAAATTATCTGATTTTGACTTAAACTCAGATATGCGTAAACAAACGAAGGTCTTGAAAGCAACTGCTACAGTAAATAATACAAAATCACAGGATGTTTTTGTGAATATTTTTGCAAAACTTGACCAATATGGAAATGGACTAGACATTCAACCTTCAAACCCACATCTTCAAGCACAACAGGTAATGCGAATGAGTTCGGTACAGATCGAAAAAGATTTCGATGTCATTTTAGATGCAAATGATTACGTATGGCGATCAAACAGAGATGATAGTGCCAAAATCATCTTGACAGCACAAGAAGTAAATAATCCTTGGGGATAATACTCCGGACTAAAAAATAGTTTTTTTCAGTTGTGAAAGGCTTGCCAGATAAAAAGAGTTAAGTGTGCGAAGATTGACAGAATACGATGGATCATAATATAGAATACGTAGATCTATCCGTCTGTCCTATAGAATATTCAAAGAAGAAATGCTGATCCAATCAATGAAAACTACTCTTGTTGATTGCCTGATCAGTGTTCCTTCTTTTATTCTTTCGCGTAGTTGCAAGCTTCTACTGTCGCTGGTTGGTCCATCAGATTTATGAATCTAGTAATGCAAACAGAGAAAATTTTAATCAATAGAAATTTATTAGAAAAAGTGAAGGTGTTTAGATAATAATTCCGTAGAAAGACAAATATACATGATCAAAGCTTCACTACCTTAGTAATCAAGTCAAAATGTACAGGCAAGACCAATACAACAGCCATGCAAGTTGAACTAGGAGACATCGGTATAGTTCGCTGAAAATAAAAAATGAAACATTCTGACTAAATGAATTCTTCTTAGTATAGAATCCTCTAAAAATGAAGGTTGGTAGAAGAAATGGAATATATAATGGATACGTTTAGTAGCCGTTACTTAACAAAAAAACAAAACGAAATGTTGCAACTGTTTACGGTTCTAGTGACAGAAAAATATTTGTCATTGAATAAATTAAGTGAGCGGTTAAACTTAACGATGTATCAAACGAAAATATTACTGGTTGAACTCGAAGAAAACTTCGAACAATTGAATTTTACATTTTCATCTTTCTTTTTACTAGAAAAGGGGACGATTGGTTTAATTGAAGGTGTTAATCAGGAACTGTTGCTTCAAGTATTTGTTAATTTGAAAAAAAAGTTTTTTAATGAATCACCTTATTTTCAATTATTGCTCTATCTCTTGAAACACCGAAAAACTCGTGTAGTCGATATTTCCGAAAAGTTGATGTTTAGTAAGTCTTATAGTTATAAATTGATCAGCCGACTGAAAGATATCTTTCATTATCAAAAAATACCAATAACTATTAATAGTAATTTTGAATCAATTTCTTTGGAAGGCAATGAGATGTCTATCAGAACATATCATTACCTGGTACAAATCATGGCCTATAATGTTTTCGCAGATAGCCAAACAAGAGTGAATATTGACCTAGTAGGTGGACACTACGAGAGGTTGAAGACAACAAAAGCAAAGCATGACATTCTATTCTCAATACTTGAAAATGCTGTGTCACGTGGGTATATCATACAAGATTTGGACAAAACAGCGATAGAACTATTCGCTGATATGAAAGAACTATATGAAGAGAACTCGCTAACAAAGTTGATACCAACTCGAAACATGGAAGATAGAGAAAAAGAAGTTGCATTCTTTTATTTTTGTAGACAACTTCTCATCCCTGAAACGACAAGCAAGCAGGACAAGATAGTCTTAGGCAAAAAATTCAAAGAGCATAGACAGAACGAAATCGTTGATTTTTCTATGAATGTCGTCGAAACATTATCAGAAAAATATAAGATAAATTCCGATGTGGAACATGTGATTTTATATGAAAGTGTCATCAATAGTTGGGCATACAAAAATATTTATTTCGAGAATTTAAAAGGAGTGGCTAATCAAAATAGTCCCAATAGTAGAATCCATGAAGTGAAGCAGCTACTATTGGGAATAGTCAAAAACAGGAATTTTCAAGTTGGTGATAGACAAATATTTGCGAACAAGTTAGCACATATCCTTTCGTATTATTTGCCTATCCAAAACAATGAAAGAGTGACTATTGCTATATCGATGTTGCATCATCCGGAATATGTACCAGTTATCGAAAGTAAATTACTAACGATATTTAATAAAAAAATCATTCATTTCACTTCTGACTTTACTGATGCAGATATTTTGGTGTCTGATGGGATTATGTATCACGAAGAGTCCCAAGATTTTGCTTTTTTTAGAGACATTCACAATAAGGATCATTGGGACAATTTAAACGCGATTGTCCAAGCAAGAATTATCTTAAAGTTAGAGTAATGAATTTAATAAATATAAATAATAAAAAAAATCTCTAAGGATACTTATTCTTTTCAATTTGATCAGGAAAAAGTGAAACATTCTGATGAATCAAAATACAAAGTATGATGATAGGATAACTACTGTTGTGAAAAAAGAGGAATAAGAATGATCAAGAAAAAATATAGAGATTTAAGATACTTGATAGGAAAATGAATAGGAGAAATAATGACAAAAAATAGCCAAGCCAAAGAATACAAGTTAGTTGACTTCTGTTCGCTTATTTTCGTTTTATTGATGGGATGTTTTTTTTACATACAACCAGTAGAGGCGTCCGAGGAAGATACTGCATCGATCCTAGTGGATGTGCAACCCAAAGAATATGAGATCAGAGATAGCTATCTGCAGTTTACTCCAGAACTTAATAAGAACTATGAGTTTATTGCTACGATTACAAATATAGGTGACAAGGACTTAGATGTTACTGTCTATCCATCGGTTGCTATATCAACGATGGGAAGTGTCACTTATGTTGAAAATACAGAAAACCTTTTAGATGAAAAGTATGACTTTAGTAAATACGTGAAGATAACTGATGCTAATGGCGAACTAGAAGACGGGAAAATCAAAGTTGAAGCGAAACAAAGTGAAACGATAGCAATTTTGATCAATGTGACTGAGGAACTTGATGGAGAAGTTTTAGGTGGGGTGAATTTCTCTCAGACATTAAGTGAAGAAAGTCATGAAGATGCTGTAGATATCGTTCATGTCTATGAGAAAGTAATCCTATTTCATCTCAAGATGGATGAAATAGAGGCTGAAAAAGAACAAACTTATGATGAGTTTGAGTTTGTGAGCTCACAGGATGCGATAAGGCTTGATTACTATATAGCCAACAATGATCCTGCAGTAACTTTTGCGGAAAGCGGCTCGTACAAAGTAATCAATCCAAACGGGGATATCATTTCTGAAGGAGAAATTGAAGAAAGCTCAATTGCATTGACTCCAATGACTAAAACAAAGCTAAATCTACCGTTAGTTAGTGATGCAGAATTGATGTTTGGGGAATATCAGTTTATCCTAACTGTTGATGGCAAAGAAAAAGTAACTAAATTTAATTATACAAAAGAAGAGCTGGAAGGGTTGATAGAGCAAACAGGTGGTTCAAACAAGATTATCGTCAATCAAGGAAGTAATATCTGGGTGATCGGTTTGTTGCTTGTTTTTTCTGCTCTGTTGATCATCACAAGTGTAATACTTTATCTTAAATATAAGAAAACGAGAATCGACAGCTAAGGCTTCGATTCTCGTTTTGCATTTCAGTCAGATGATTTTTGAAAAATTATGTGGTTTCTTTATTAGGTAAAAGTCCGAATGTATAAATGATTAACAATGTCAGGAAAGAAATTCCAGTACCAACAAAGCCAAAACACATATCAATAAGATCAGGTGTGTTTATGAATCCAAAGACAGTTTCACATAGTGCATTTACTACGAGTAAGAGTAAAGAAAAGATGACTACATAATTGAATTTTATCCCCATCAATAACCAAAAATATGGAATCAAACCTAAAATCAAACTAATTGAAAAGTTTGAGATATGAAGATAAAAATCAGGATAGATAGAGGTGAAAATCGTAACATTCCAATACTTTGATAAATACATGAATGAGCCAATAGCAATCACCACAAGATATAAAATAGAAGTCCATAACTTGGGTAAAAATTTAAAAGCGAGTTGGTTTTTCATGAAGGGTCACCTCCGAATGATGTTTGAGTAATGAATATAGTGAGTTTTATTATGTATACACTGGCTTTTTATTGTTAAAAAAAAGGTGGTCAACTTCATTATAGCCTATGTAATACATCAAACAGTAAAGGACACATCCATATCAATAAAGACAATACCAAGACATGTCTGGTATCGTCCATAAAACAAACAATGCTTTATTCTTTTTGATTTTCCAAAATAAACAGAGACTCTTCTGACTGCTCATAATACTTTGGGGTTAATTTTATATCCACGTGGGAGTTATTTTTTCGAACGATCGATAATAGCATCGGGCTAAAACCTAAAATTGCTAGAACAATAGAACCAACTACTAAGCTTGTTTTTCTTAACATAATTGCTCCCTCTGTAAAAAGGTTAGACGAAATAAGCATTTCTCTATGATCGTATAAGACTAAAACGAACCGTATACGACGTATATGCGCCTTATCCAGTAAATTTTAATTTAAATAGGCAAAAATTACGTATAGTAATAATGAACGAAGTAGATGAGTAAAGAGTAGTACAAATAGAAAATACTAGAAAGTATTGATGTGCTGACAGAACTTACACAAAAAGTATCCGAGAATTTGAAGAGTAAGGAATGAGGGATAATCATTTGGGAAAGAAAAAGTGGCTGATTCTAGTAAGTATAGGTGTATTATTAGTTCTTTTGATGACGATAGAAGTGAAGAAGATGAGCGAACCAACAGAAAGAGAGAAACAAATTGCTTTTTTGAAAGAGCATGAAAGTAAAATGACAGAATATATTAATCAATACAAAGGTGAAAAAGTAACAGAAATTAATTATGATTGGAATAATGTTAATCGAGTGGTTATCGGAAATAGTCTTCCTAGTGGGGCTGGCAAAAAAATTCAAATTTTTGGATTTGTAAACCATAATCCACATATGGATTTCAGACTGGATATAGAATTAAATCAAAATAATATGCCTGATATGTCAACTTTACATTATGGACAACAAATAAGTGATGAGGAACTTAATAGCTGATATAGAGAATCAAGATATATCCTGATTTTAGGCGAAGCTTTTATACAGGTTGTGGTCATAGCGAAAACCTTGGTCTAGTAAAAAAGAAATTAGCTAACTATGATTACTATAGTTGCAGCCACAGAAGGGAGAAGTTCTTGTGAGGAAAAAGGAAAAAATTATTGTAGTTAGTTTGACTATTGTCTTGGTACTTTTAGGCACGTTAGGAGTGAAAAAAATAATGGAACCGACAGAAAAAGAAAAACAAATCGCTTTTTTGAAAGAACATGAAGAAGAATTAACAAAGTACATTATAAAGAGAAATTCAAAAGCTAATATAAATATTGTCAAATATAATTGGGAATCGTTTAGGATAGAAGATAGTGGAGCGTTCACCAAAAAGATGTATATAGTTGATATTGAATTATATGGAATTGATAATAATGAAATAGATGCTGGAGCAATTCAAGTGTTACCAAATAATTTACAAAAACCTACTAAAATAGAAGAGATAGCAACAAATAATTTTGAAGAAGCATTGGAGGAATTTAAATAATGGCTAACTTAGGTAATTCATATAATGTTTATGCTAACTTAGCACAAAGTTCATACAATAATAGAAGAAACAATGCTGGAGTTACGTATAATTTTGTAAATGGCATGACAAAAAAAGAAAAGAGAGCTTTGGAAAAAGGTAAATCTATTCGTTTCAACTTCCCAAATGCAAAAGATGCTCATGGAAATGATTTAAGTACAGTCTACCTCCAACCCGACACCACCGTAAAAACAGTCAAGGAGTTAGGAAACAGCCGAGTGCCGAAAGTAAACGGAGGCTATGAAATACAGAGCTATGTAAAAAACACATATAAGCAAGGACTCTTGACGGATGAAAAAGCTGGATTCAATGCTTATTATGTGACGGATACGCCTAAGTTGTCGATAGAGACTAAGCATACTTATTTTGTTACTAGAGGCAGTGATGGTATTTCTTCAAGTAATTTGAATCTTAATGACTGGTGGCATAATAACCAGGCATTTACAACAAAAAATGCTTATATTCCGCAAGCAAAATTAGCAAATCAAGCCATGCACCAGAAGATAACGGAAATGACCACACAAGCACCTCATGCTACAATGTCTGTCACAGGTCATTCTCTGGGAACGATGGTGTCGATTCAGGCTGTGGCGAATCTCCCTGAAAAAGATATTGCTAAAATCGACAAAGTGGTTTTGTTTCAAGGACCTGATGCGCGTGAAAGTATCAATAAAATGTCTGAACAGGCACAAAAAAATATCCAGAAGTTGGAAGAGGATGGGAAAATCGATTATTACGTCAATGCTTTTGATATCGTTTCTATGTTGAATAGAAATAAGCCTGGAGTAGATGAAATCGGGAATGTTCGCTATTTACTACCGAAATCTTTTAACACGACGTTTGATATGGAAGATCAAAACGGCTCTAGCCATGACTTTGGACAGTTTCAAATAAATCCTGATGGCACACTTCAGGAAGCTAATTTAAAGGAACATGGCTACATTTTTGCTGCGGGGATCAAGGTTTCCCATTTGATCGATAAATATTTGAATCGTGTAGTAAAAGAAAAACCAGAAGGTGGGTTATCTTTTACAGAAGTCATAAAACTATTGTTATCTGGAGAGTATAAAGATTTTGAAAAAGAATACGCTACGATTATTGCGGAAGCAAAAGTTGCTAGTGAATGGAACGAGACGGTCAACGAATTACATAAAAGAATTTCTAATGCTTCAGGTTCTAAAAAAATCACTTTACAATCGGAGTTAGTTCAATCGATCATCCAAAAGGCGAAAAATATAGGCGAAGAGTACGAGATCATCTTTAAAAATGCCCAAAAAGAATTTGAAGATGAGATTACGGCAATATCAAAAGAAATATTGGCTGGTGCGGGAGCAATCAAAAACTATTTGACTTATTGGGAAGTACAAGAGATGGTTTCCCCATATGAAAAAAATAATTTATGGGACAGTGGACAAGCCTCATTAAATACGAATCAAGTGAAACAATATAAAGAGAAGCTGGAGGAATTTAGTAATAAACTGGCGGTAGTAGCAAATCATCTTACAGAGTATGACAGACAGGCAGGCAGGAAATATTTTGTTCAAAAACAAGTGAAAGGAGTTTATCCATGGAAGATAGAGAATTGCAAGAATTTCTAGAAAGACTTGGACAAGAACAAAAGGAACGGGAACGAGTAGCCATACAAGCGCTGATTCTGGCAAAGGAAAGTCGTATTGCTCAGGCCAAGTTAACTTCGATCGAATCCTTAAAAGAGATCTCAGAAGGAATGTATCAACAAACGAATAGTGTCTTACCATCTACTTTGAAAGGCGCTTTAGAAGGGGAAAGTGCCGTTGCAGCAGAACAGTATGTCAAACAAATGAAACAACCAACATTGCTCACACCTGTGAAAAGGGGATAAAGAATGGGGACAGTAGAGAAACAACGTAAACTACAAGATTTAGAGGAGCGATTTAATGAAAACAAACGTCAGATACACCGTCAACAAGAAGAAATCGATCATCAGTTAGTAAACTTTAGGAAAGAAACAGGTCAATTGGTACAAAAAATCATGTATTTGTCGAAGAATGATCATTGGGATAACCGACAATTCTATCATCAAATGGAGGCAATAGATCGTAACCTGATCCATACGGCTCAAAACTATGAACGACAATTAGAAGAAAAAGAGCAAGAATTAACAAGATCCTATCGAAAAGAGATAGAGCGAATTCAAGAAACCAATTACTAGAAAAAAACAGTCACGATCTTTCACAAATCTCTCTTCCTTATAGAAAATAGACTCTCTGTTATAATACATGTAAGCAAATAAGATAATAGGGGGAGAATGATGAGCGAAGATGATGTGAAACAGATAACCAATACAGGGTTGCCATACGATGATATGGACTCTAAAGTAGTACACGCACGAAATCATGCCTTGAGACAATGCAGGAGATACAATTTTCTCGTGAATTCAGAAAATCATTATAAATACCCCATTTTACGGGCGCTATTCGCTTCAATGGGTGAGAATGTCTATATCGAGTCGAATTTTCAATGTGAGTTTGGATTCAACATTTCTATAGGAAATAATGTTTATTTGAACCATGATATGATCATTCTTGATTGTCATGAGGTGACGATCGGAAATGATGTTTATGTAGGGCCGAGAGTTGGTTTGTATGCAGCCAATCATGCAGAAGATCCATTTGAACGTGCTGATCATGTCGTTTATGCGAAGCCAATCCATATTGGCGATAAAGTTTGGTTAGGAGCGGGAGTCCATGTTCTTCAAGGGGTAACGATTGGTGCAAATAGCATCATTGGGGCAGGAAGTGTCGTAACAAAAGATATACCAGAAAATGTGATTGCTGCGGGAAATCCATGTAAAGTGATCCGACCAATTACGTATAAAGATCGAGAAAAAAATATTAAAGTCCAGGATAGTGCCTTGTTGATGGAACGATAGCATACTGGATTTAGGAAAGTCTCTTTCAGTCAAATAAGAGACAAAAACTTTTGGATAACAAACAATACCCGAACGATGGATCATTCCTTCTCATAGAGATGAGAGAAATTGATTCGACGTTCGGGTTTTTGCATTTAGTGATTAGCTATAGTACAAATACGCATCAACGATTTCTTGTCTTTGCCACTACTTGGTTTGGTAATTTCAACACAACGAGTGAAACGACAAGGACCGATAGTAGCCGATCTAAATAATCTGTCGCTGCTTGAACAATCGTGACACTTACAGCTTGGTTTAGTCCTAATCCATAAAGAAGTTGGACAATGGTACTTGAACCTGATGAAGTGATACCACCAAATAATTGGATCGTGATGATCGAGGATAGTATGGTTCCAGGCGCTGAAAGGACAAACGTCCATGCGAATAATGAAAGTTTACTCTTCAAACCTTGCGCCTGTAATTTCTGTGGTAAAATCAACCCCGCTAATAACCCAGTGATGATTTGTATCGGGGAATAATACAAAGAGAACATATCCATCGTCACGCCACTAAGTAAGCTACTACTCAATCCTGTCAAAATCCCAGGAATTGGTCCAAGTAAGGCACCTGCAAAAATCGTACCGATCGAATCAAGATAAATCGGTAAACGGAGCCATAAAGCAATCGTTCCACCGAGAAAGTTGATTCCGATACTTAGTGCCATGATTGTGATCATTCTTGTCGTGATTTTCTTTTGTGTCATCTTTTTTCATCCTATCTTTAATCTTTCCAGATCATTTTTTATCAATTCTTCTTGTGCATGTAAAAGAACGGCTAAAAACTTCCGGAAAAAAAGAGAGGTGTCGACATCTGTCATGATTAGACTGTTTGGTTTTTTCTGCCAAAAATCATAACGATCAACCAAGGTTTGTCCGCGGCTGATGCCTTGTGTTTCAACAGCAGTATAGCTAGTGAATCCTTGGCACAGTTGTTCATCGATGAAATATGCAACTGCCAAAGGGTCATTGATGACACAACCTAGGACGCGTTCTTGCTGCCAATGAAAGTCAAAGTAAAAGCGTGTGATTGCTTTTAAATAGTTGCCTTCTTCGGGCGAAAGTTGGCAACAATATTCTAGGATCGTTGGTGTAAAGACGATTTCTCGTGTCACGTCTAAACCGACCATCTCGATCATTTGACCAAGATGTTCAAATACATAAGCTGCGGCATCAGGGTCACACCAGTAATTGTATTCTGCTACTGGTGAACAATTGCCGTGGCTTTTATACGTGCCGCCCATCGAAACAAATCGATCCATGTGCTTTCCTATTTGTGGATTCTTTTGTAAAGCAGAAGCGACATTTGTTAGCGGCCCTAAAGCAATCACTGAAGTATCTTTTTGTTCAGCAAAATAACTCGCTAAAAAATCAACAGCGTGGATCGTTTCGGCTTGCTTGTCTGTTACTAATGGGAAGTTCGTTTCCCCTAGACCGTCCATGCCGTGAGTATCTTGAGCGCTGATAAATGGCGTGTTGAGTGGTGTTGCAGAACCTTGATAGACAGGGATGTCTAAACGGTCACAACGTTCCAAACAACGGATGACATTTTCAGTTCCCAAATGTACGGGGACGTTCCCACAAACGGTGGTGATTGCGACAACTTCGATTTCTGGTGATTTTAATGCAAACAATAGCGCTAATGTATCATCGATACCGGGATCGCAATCAATAATAACTTTTCGCATTATTTCCAATCTCCTTTCTTTAGAGACACTTAGTTTTTTATCCTGGGAAGTTTCCGAACCAGTCCAAGGGGTCAACCCTTGATTCCAATGCACGGCATTAGTATACTTATTTTTATGAAGAATGTAAATGTTATGCAAACAATTCATTATCTCTTATGAGTGTTAGAAGTAGGAAGAGAAGATCGTTTGTAAGGAATAAGGTGTTTAAAATTACAGCTGGTCAATGGTTCACTGTCTGCCTCTTTGGTAGAACGTGGTACAATAGAAATGAACGTTGAAATACGTAGGAGAATGCTAGAGCACCATTTAGCATACTTGAATTTTTGTTTCAATCACCAAGTAGAAAGTGTGGGATGCAAGTGATTGTTTTTTATAGTTTATTAATTATGTTATTAATGATCGGTAGTTATCATTTTATTGCTTATCTGTACGCAAAGAAGTTGATCAAAACTGGATTACAACGTGGTTATGCTTGGTATGAAGAGACAGGTCATCAACTCATGGACCCTGCCTCTTTGACGACAGTCGAAGAGCAACGCCAACGTTTAGAAGATCTAGCAGAAGATTTTTGGCAACAAGGAGAACCCATTATGACTAAAAGTCAAGAGGGGTTAAAATTGAAGGGGAGGATATTCTCTACTTATTCGAACAAAGGTAAATGGGTAGTCTGTGTCCATGACTATCGCAGCACAGGAAAAAAAGACATGTCTTATATCGGGAAAAAGTATGCAGAAAAAGGATTCAATGTCTTGATCCCTGATTTGCGTGCCCATGGGGAAAGTGAAGGGGAGATCATTGGGATGGGGTGGTTGGATCGATTAGATCTGATACTCTGGATCAATGAGATCTTGCAACGAGAGCCAGAGGCTAAGATCATCTTACATGGAGGCTCAATGGGGGCTTCTACGATCATGATGGCTAGTGGCGAGAAGTTGCCGAGTGCTGTCAAAGGCTTGGTCCTTGATAGTGGCTTTGTATCCGTTTATTCAGAATTTCGTTATATGTTAAGCAAATTGACAGTTTTTCCCAAAAAAATCATTATGCGACATGCGAATCGTTACGCACAAAAATATGCAGGCTATTCTTTGAAACAGGCATCAGCAACGAGACAGTTAGGGAGCAATCATTTACCCGTTCTGATCATCCATGGTGAACATGATCATTTTGTTCCGATGGAAGCAGCTTATACGATCCAAAATGCAACGGCAGGAGATAAAGCCTTACTGCTAGTGCCTGGAGCAGAACATTTAGAAGCAGTCAGTAAAGATCCAGAGACCTACTGGACAGTGATTTTTTCATTCATTGAGCAAAGAGTGGGTCTATAAGTACAAATGATTGTTTGAAAAAAATAGGACTGGTAAAATCAAATTGAATAAAGAAACTGTTCGTTATTTTAGGGTTGGGAGAGTGAAATGATGGAAATCAAAGAAGAAAAGAATCGCTTAGTGTTATTGGACGATGAACAAAATGAAATAGGAGAAATGACGTGGTCTGATGCTGGTCCTGATATTATGATCATTGATCATACATTTGTTGATCCTGCATTTCGTGGACAGAAATTAGCAGAAAAATTGGTTGCTACAGGAGTGGAAGTAGCCAGACGTACTGGCAGAAAAGTTATTCCGTTATGCCCCTACGCAAAAGCGGAGTTTGAGAGAAAAGCTGAATATCATGATGTTTGGCGGAAATAAGCGTTAATGGTTAGCAAAAAAGCATTGATTTTAGAGGAGGATACAGGTGGATCGTTTGTCACAGAACCTGCAAAAAAATCGATGTAAAAAAGCCTAGAAATGTTCTCTAAAACATCGCCCATCTTATGAAACACTGTTGTCACAAGACATGTTATGTGATAAAGTTAGAAGGACGATATTTTGAGAAAGGAGGCTGTTTGATGTATAATATTATTTTAGGGATCGTCATTGTCATCTCGATTATGATGGTCATTGCGATCATGATGCAACCAAGCAAACAAAATAGTGCAGCAAGTGCATTTACAGGTGGCGCAGATCAATTATTCGGAAAGCAAAAAGCACGTGGATTTGAAGCAGTAATGCAACGCTCGACAGCTGTTATGGGCGCTGTATGGATGATTCTGTTGTTCGTACTTGCATTTTTATCTTCTAAATAAATCGTTCGAAACTAATGATCAGAAGTGATCATTTGCTTCATTCAGATTTTGAGGATACACGGATGGTTCATCGATTGTTCAAAAAAATAGAAGGTCTGGGAAACGAAATGCTCCCAGACCTTTTTTGTTGAATAGAAAAAGAACCGTTATATAAGAAGGTATTTGCTAACTATGGTAAAATAAGGCTAATGAGGTGAATAAAATGAAAAGTCTACCACAACCTATTTATGAAAAACATGGGAAGCGTGCAATCCTCTTATTGCATGCGTATTCAGGTAGTCCAAATGATGTACGGATGTTAGCCCGTTTTTTAGAGAAATCAAACTATTCGGTCTATGCCCCAATGTTTACAGGACATGGCACGCTTGCTCCAAATGAGATCTTAGAACAGGACGCTGAGACGTGGTGGCAAGACACGAAACAAGCGATCAAGTTTCTCAACGATGAAGGATTTTCTGACATCGCCGTATTAGGATTGTCGATGGGTGGCATTTTTGCCGTTCGAGCATTATCAGAATTTCCGATGATAGGAGGCGGATTTTTTTGTTCGCCAATTTCTCCAGTAGAAAATCATGTGCCGGAGAATTTTGAGAATTATGTACGCCAGGTCTTGAAAATTGCCGGTGAATCGGAGTCGATGATCGAACAAAAAGTCGAAAGCTTTCGGCCACGAGTACAGCAACAATTAATAGATATTCAAGAGCAAGCAGCAATAACAGAAAGTAAGTTATCAGATATCCAAAAACCAGTATTCATGGCTCAAGCGGGTCAAGATGAAATGATTGATCCTTATGGTGTCTACGAGACAGCAAAAAAACTTACGCAAACTGACATTTCCTTACACTGGTATCCAGAAAGTAAGCATGTGATCACAGTAGGAATAGCAAGAAAAGCGTTTGAAAAGGATGTACTGGATTTTCTAGAGAACTTACCTTGGAATGAGGAATAATAATGACAAAAGAAACATTAAAAGAAAAAATCATTTTCTTTATTGAAAGCAGTCGCAAGAAAAGTTTTTCGATGGAAGAAATCGCTGAAGGTCTTGGCTTTCAAAAAAGCGAAGATTTTAAATTACTAGTGCAAACCATCGCACAGATGGAAAGAGAACAAAGTATCGTATTTACCAAAAAAGGAAAAATCAAACTGCCACTTCAGCCTATTTTGATTGAAGGAACGTTCCGCGCAAATGAGCGAGGATTTGGGTTTGTCACGATCGATCCTGAAGAAGATGATGTGTATATCCCTAAAGAAGCGACTGGCTATGCGATGGACGGGGATACTGTTGCAATCGATATCGTCAAAACGGCGGATGCCTTTTCGGATCGTGGAGCCGAAGGAAAGGTCGTTGAGATTCGTCAACGCGCAACCACACAAATTGCCGGAGAGTTCATCGCTTATACAGAAGATGAAATGGCAGAAACGGATCTTTATGGAGTAGTCATTCCAAAAGATAAAAAAATGAATCAATTCAAAGTGTACGCCGCAGCAGAAGGTGTCCGTCCAGTAGATGGAAGTATCGTGCTGATCGAATTGACCCATTATCCAGAAAAAAGCTATGCAACGAGTTTAGAAGGAATCATCAAACAAGTCATTGGTCATAAGAATGATCCTGGGATGGATATTTTATCGATTGTCGTAGCCAATGGAATACCGACCCAGTTTCCGGATGATGTATTAAGCGAAGCAGATGCTGTACCAGATAGTATCAGTGACAAAGATTTGATTGGTCGCAGGGATTTACGTGACCAATTGATCGTGACGATCGATGGCGAAGATGCCAAAGATTTAGATGATGCAGTCACAGTTAGAAAGTTAGATAATGGGAATTACTTTTTAGGCGTCCACATTGCCGATGTTTCATATTATGTGACAGAAGGCAGTCAATTAGATCGTGAAGCCTATGAACGTGGAACAAGTGTGTATTTGACTGATCGTGTGATTCCGATGATCCCGCAACGTTTATCAAATGGTATTTGTTCGCTGAATCCTAAGGTTCCTCGTTTAACGATGAGTTGTGAAATGGAGATCGACCCAACAGGGAAAATCATTTCTCATGAGATTTTTCCAAGTGTGATCCAAACAACAGAGCGAATGACTTATACAGCAGTCAATCAGATCTTAGAAGAGCAAGACGAAGAAACTATGGCTCGCTATGAACCATTGGTTCCTATGTTTCAAGCGATGGGTGAGTTGCATGAGATCTTAGAGACGATGCGTATTCGTCGTGGTGCGATCTCTTTTGAAGATCGGGAAGCCAAAATCATGGTTGATCCAGACGGTCACCCTCAAGATATCCTCTTGCGGAGTCGTGGTGTAGGAGAACGTTTGATTGAATCCTTTATGTTAGCAGCCAATGAAACGGTGGCAGAACATTATTCACGTGCGAATTTCCCTTTTATTTATCGTATCCATGAGCAACCAAAAGAAGAGAAAATGCAACGATTCTTTGATTTTGCATCTGCTTTAGGGATTTTAGTCAAAGGAACGAAGGGCACGATCACACCTAAGGACTTACAAAAAGTGATCGAAGATGTTGAAGAAAAACCGGAGTCAGCAGTGATCAATACCATGTTGTTAAGAAGTATGCAACAAGCACGCTATTCTGAGGATAATTTTGGTCATTACGGATTAGCAGCAGAGTACTATACACATTTCACGTCACCGATCCGTCGTTATCCAGACTTGATCGTGCATCGTTTGATTCGTTCATATGGTCAAGATCCAAGTGAAAGCAATCAGACGCATTGGGAAAATGCACTGCCTGATATTGCCGATCATAGCTCGAAAATGGAGCGACGTGCAGTTGAAACAGAACGTGAAGTGAACTCAATGAAGAAAGCCGAGTTTATGATGGATAAAGTGGGAGAAGAATTTGATGGGATCATCAGCTCTGTGGTGAAATTCGGGTTATTCATCGAACTTCCAAATACAGTAGAAGGTTTGATCCATATCAATGAATTGAAACAAGATTACTTCCACTACATTGAAAACCATCTAGCGCTCGTTGGTGAGCGGACAGGATTAACTTTCAAGATCGGACAAAAAGTTCGAGTAAAAGTAGTCAAGGCTGATCCTACGGAGCGAGCGGTTGATTTCGAATTAGTCTCCGCAGAGGAATTGGCACCGTTGGAAGCGCCAAAAGGAAGAAGAAAAGAAGCCAATAAAGGTTCTTCAAAACATTCAAATGGACGGCAAACGGACAAGAAAAAACGTCCGAAGAAAGCCGATAGTAAATATGGTCCAAAAAAAGAAAAAGGGAAAAAAGGGAAAAAACCTTTTTACAAAGGCGTCACCAAGAAGAAAAAGAAAAAATAAATATAAAATGAAAATGAATTGGGGGAATGTCCAATGCCAAAAGGCGAGGGAAAACTGATTGCGCAAAATAAAAAAGCTCGCCATGATTATTCGATCATCGACACAATGGAAGCAGGAATGGTTTTACAAGGTACAGAGATCAAATCTATTCGCAATAGTCGTATCAACTTAAAAGATGGATTTGTTCGTGTGAGAAACGGCGAAGCTTTTTTGCATAATGTCCATGTCAGCCCTTATGAACAAGGGAATATCTTTAATCATGATCCACTAAGAACTAGAAAATTGTTATTGCATAAAAAGCAAATTGCGCGTTTATTGAATGAAACAAAAAATACCGGAATCACGATTGTTCCTTTGAAAGTCTATATCCGAGATGGCTATGCGAAAGTCTTGATCGGATTGGCCAAAGGGAAAAAATCGTATGATAAGCGAGAAGATCTGAAGCGAAAAGATGTGGATCGACAAATTGATCGTACATTAAAAAATTTCTCTAGATAATTTCATTATCCTTTTTCGCATATTCGGTGCTTTTAGATTTACTTAATGATAAAATTTGTTAGCATTTAATCTGATGAAACATGATTATCACAGGTTTTTTCTGAGTTTCCTGGCATCATATCATCCATGTTTTTGATGATTTTTAGACTGAAATAAAAAAGTGTCTAATTTTCATGAAAATACTTTGAAATTTCTATTTCGTGGTGGTATGATACCGTTTGGTTAGAAACCGATAAAGAAAAACCAGATACACACATGAAATTGATTTTATGTGAAATTCGGGGAAAAGAGGTGAAATGGATTGGATGAACGCTCGCTAACGTTCCACATTGGACCGGTTTGGTTTGATGGGACTGTTTGTTTGATGGTGTTGTTAACTTGTTTGATCGTTTTCTTTTTAGTTTACTTCTTTACAAGAAATCTAAAGATGAAGCCAACTGGGAAGCAAAATGCACTTGAATGGGTCATTGATTTTACACGAGGGATCGTTACAGATAATGTGCCTAGAAAAGAATTGAATAATTTTCATTTATTGGCATTTACCTTGTTTCTCTTTGTTTTTGTTGCGAACAATATCGGTTTAGTTACAAAAATCGTCTTACCTAGCGAAACGACACTTTGGAAAAGTCCGACAGCAGACCCGTTTGTAACTTTAACATTGGCATTTATTATGATCACACTTACTCATCTATTCGGGGTGAAGAAGCTCGGCTTCAAAGGTTACTTTGTCAACTCGTTCCTAAAACCTTATAGTTTTATGTTTCCAATGAAGGTGATCGAAGAGTTCACAAACTTGTTAACACTTGCTTTACGTCTTTATGGGAATATTTATGCGGGAGAAGTATTGCTAACTTTAATCGCAAAAATGATGACAAGCTTAGGCTGGTTCTCATTGCCTTTAGCAATTCCGTTAGAGATGGTTTGGATCGCGTTCTCATTATTTATCGGAAGCATCCAAGCATTTGTCTTTGTCACTTTATCAATGGTATATATGAGTCACAAAATCGAAGTAGAAGAGTAAAATAACTAGATTTAATTACTATTTAAACTATTTTAGGAGGAAGTAAATTATGAATTATATCGCAGCAGCAATCGCAATCTTAGGGGCAGCTATCGGAGCTGGTTACGGTAATGGTCAAGTAATTTCTAAAACAATCGAATCAATGGCACGCCAACCTGAAATGTCAGGTCAATTACGTACAACGATGTTCATCGGGGTAGCCTTAGTCGAAGCCGTTCCTATTCTAGGTGTTGTTATCGCCTTGATCCTAGTTTTTGGTGTGTAATAAAAATGCTGAGGTTGCGCGATAGTCAAAAAAGCTATCTACTATTTTATTAAATACGCAATCTAAGAAAACTGGATTCTCAGAGAAAGGAAGGCTAACCTATGCTGAATCAATTGGCAATTGCAGAAGTTGGCAATCCGATGTTAGGTAATATCATCGTTGTCAGCGGCTCATTTTTGATATTAATGGTCCTATTAAAACACTTTGCGTGGGGACCGATCAGCGATATTTTGAAAAAACGTGAAGATAAGATCGCCAATGATTTAGATTCTGCAGAACAATCTCGCATCAAATCAGCAAAATTAGAACAAGAACGTGAGCAACAATTGTTGGCTTCTCGCTCTGATGCTGCGGATATCATCAAACATGCGAAAGAAAGTGGAGAATTAAGCCGCCAAAATATTTTGAAGGAGACGCAAGAAGAAGTTGCTCGTCTAAAAAGTAAAGCTCAATCGGATATCACGATGGAACGTGATACGGCATTGAACTCAGTCAAAGACGATGTAGCTGAACTTTCTCTTCAAATCGCGGAAAAAATCTTGAATAAAGAATTATCTCCAGAAATGCACGAATCTTTAATCAATCAATATATCGAAGGTCTAGGTTCGTCAAATGAAACTAGATAAATATACAGTAGGTAGACGTTACGGAAAAGCATTATTTGAACTGGCGATCGATTCAAATAATACAGAAGAAATTTACCAAGAACTTCTTAGTCTACGTAAAATCTATGCTGATGTTCCTGAATTAGGGAGTATCCTTAGTGATGTTCGGTTGGAACCTCATGAAAAGCGATTGATCATGGACAAATTAGTCAGTGGTTATCAAGGAATCGTAAAAAACTTTTTAGAAGTCGTGTTCATGTACAATCGGATGAACGATCTACCTTTGATGATCGACGAATATGAACATCGTTACAATGAAAATAATGGTTTGTTACTGGGAAGTGTGACTACAGCAGTCCCACTTTCAGCGGAACAATTGACTAGACTTGAAGAAAATGTCGCTAAAACAATGAACTATCAAACGGTCGAATTGAAGCAACAAGTTGATTCTACGATCATTGGTGGGGCAATTGTAGAAGCAGATCATCAAGTGATCGACGGAAGCATTCGGACGCAGTTGGAAAAATTGCGTAATCAATTAAATAGATAGTACAAAGAGGTAGGTGAATCGAATGGCTATCAAAGCAGAAGAAATTAGTGCCTTGATTAAAGAACAAATTGAACATTATGAAAACGTGCTTTCAGTCGAAGAAATCGGTACAGTCACTTATGTTGGTGACGGAATCGCACGTGCGCATGGACTTGAAAATGCCATGAGTGGTGAACTACTTGAATTTTCGAACGGTTCATATGGTATGGCACAAAACTTGGAATCAAATGATGTCGGAATCATTATCTTAGGTGATTTTGAATCCATTCGTGAAGGGGATAAAGTAAAACGCACAGGAAAGATCATGGAAGTACCTGTAGGGGACGCAATGATCGGACGTGTCGTCAATCCTTTAGGACAACCCATTGATGGGCTAGGAGAAATCGTGACGGACAAAACACGTCCAGTTGAAGCGATGGCACCTGGTGTTATGCAACGTAAATCAGTCAACGAACCAATGCAAACAGGGTTGAAAGCGATCGATGCGTTAGTTCCGATCGGACGTGGACAACGTGAATTAGTCATCGGTGACCGTAAAACAGGGAAAACATCGATTGCAATCGATACAATCATCAACCAAAAAGGTCAAGATATGATTTGTATCTATGTAGCTATTGGACAAAAAGATTCAACGGTACGTACACAAGTAGAAACATTGAAAAAATATGGCGCAATGGATTATACGATCGTAGTCAATGCGGGCGCTTCTCAACCTGCACCATTGCTATACATCGCACCTTATGCTGGAACAGCTATGGGTGAAGAATTCATGTATAACGGCAAACATGTATTGATCATTTTTGATGATCTATCTAAACAAGCTGTTGCCTATCGTGAGCTTTCTTTATTACTTCGTCGACCACCAGGCCGCGAAGCCTATCCAGGGGATGTTTTCTACTTGCACTCACGTTTGTTAGAACGTGCAGCAAAATTAAGTGATGATCTAGGTGGAGGGTCAATGACTGCTTTACCATTTGTTGAAACACAAGCTGGGGATATCTCTGCTTATATTCCAACAAACGTCATTTCGATCACTGATGGACAAATCTTCTTAGAAAGTGATTTGTTCTATGCAGGAACTCGTCCAGCCGTAGATGCAGGGTTATCAGTTTCTCGTGTTGGTGGTTCAGCACAGATCAAAGCAATGAAAAAAGTTGCCGGAACATTGCGTCTAGACTTAGCAAGTTACCGTGAATTAGAAGCATTTACGCAATTTGGCTCTGATTTAGATGCGGCGACACAAGCGAAATTGAATCGTGGTCGTCGTACAGTAGAAATCTTGAAGCAAAAATTACATGCACCTCTTGCAGTGGAAAAACAAGTAGTCATCTTATATGCATTGACACACGGTTACTTAGACAGTATCCCTGTAGATAGCATTTTAGATTTTGAACATGAGTTATTTGAATATCTTGAGACAAATCATGCAGATCTCTTTGAAACGATCCGTACAACGAAAGATCTTCCTGAAGAAGAAGCGTTGAACCAAGCAATTCAAGAGTACAAAGATATCTTTATGGCAACAAAAGGAAATAATTCTTCAACAGAAGACAAATTGAAATCCATTCAAAATGCATAGTGAGGTGAGATGAATGGGCGCTTCATTAAATGAAATCAAGACACGAATCGCGTCAACGAAAAAGACGAGCCAAATCACTCGTGCCATGCAAATGGTGTCAGCCTCTAAATTGACAAAATCTGAAGCTTCTTCACAGAAGTTCCAGATTTATGCCAATAAGGTGAGAGAAATCGTTACGCATTTAACAGCAACACAATTAACTGACATTGCTTCGGCTAATCCAAGAGGAGATGTCAATTATAATAGTATGCTGATCAGTCGACCAGTTAAAAAAACCGGTTATATCGTGATCACAGCTGATGGTGGGTTAGTCGGTGGCTACAATAGTTCCATATTGAAACAAACCATGTCCATCTTGGAAGAAGACCATCAATCACCAGATGAATATGTCATGATCGCCATTGGTGGTACCGGAGCGGATTTCTTTAAAGCTCGTGACATCAACTTAGCGTATGAACTGCGCAATTTGTCTGATCAACCTAGCTTTGATGAGGTTCGTAAAATCGTGAACATGGCAACGACCATGTATCAAAATGAAGTATTTGACGAATTGTATGTATGTTATAACCATCATATCAATTCATTGACTAGTCAATTTCGTGTAGAAAAAATGTTACCTATTTCAGATTTAGATCCGGGAGAAGCGAAAAGCTTTGAGCAAGAATATATTTTTGAACCTTCAAAAGAAGAAATCTTGACTCAACTGTTGCCGCAATATGCCGAAAGTTTGATTTATGGTGCGATCGTCGATGCGAAAACGGCAGAACATGCCGCGGGAATGACTGCAATGAAAACCGCAACAGATAATGCTGCGAACATCATCGATGATCTGACGGTTTCTTATAACCGTGCAAGACAAGGGGCGATCACCCAAGAAATTACCGAAATTGTTGCCGGAGCATCGGCACTAGAATAGCAAGGAGATTGGAGGAAAAAAGATGAGTTCAGGCAAGATTGTTCAAGTAATCGGTCCCGTTGTCGACGTGGAATTTTCTTTAGACCAATCCTTACCAGATATCAACAACGCATTAGTTGTTTATAAAAATGATGAGCAAAAATCAAAAGTTGTTCTTGAAGCAGCATTAGAATTAGGTGACGGTGTGATCCGTACGATCGCAATGGAATCGACGGATGGACTACAACGTGGAATGGAAGTCATCGACACAAGTAAAGCGATCTCTGTACCAGTTGGAACAGAAACATTAGGTCGTGTGTTCAACGTGTTAGGTGAAACAATCGATTTGGAAGCACCATTTCCAGAGGATGCCCAAAGAAGCGAGATCCACAAGAAAGCACCAAATTTTGATGAATTAAGCACAAGTACAGAGATTCTTGAAACTGGGATCAAAGTCATTGACTTATTAGCACCTTATTTAAAAGGTGGGAAAGTTGGATTGTTTGGAGGTGCCGGTGTTGGTAAAACCGTACTGATCCAAGAATTGATCCATAATATCGCCCAAGAACATGGGGGAATCTCAGTGTTTACCGGTGTTGGTGAACGTACCCGTGAAGGAAACGATCTGTATTACGAAATGAAAGATTCAGGCGTAATCGAAAAAACAGCGATGGTGTTTGGACAAATGAATGAGCCACCAGGTGCTCGTATGCGTGTCGCACTAACTGGATTGACGATTGCGGAATATTTCCGTGATGTCGAAGGACAAGACGTGCTCTTATTTATTGATAATATTTTCCGTTTCACCCAAGCAGGTTCGGAAGTATCTGCCTTACTAGGACGTATGCCATCAGCGGTTGGTTATCAACCAACCTTAGCGACTGAAATGGGACAACTCCAAGAACGGATCACTTCAACGAAAAAAGGTTCGATCACTTCGATCCAAGCAATCTACGTGCCAGCGGATGACTATACTGACCCAGCGCCAGCAACGACATTTGCCCATTTAGATGCAACGACAAACTTGGAACGTAAATTGACCGAACAAGGGATCTATCCAGCCGTTGACCCACTTGCTTCTTCATCAAGTGCGTTATCTCCTGAAATCGTAGGAGAAGAACACTACAAAGTAGCGACTGAAGTACAACATGTATTACAACGTTACCGTGAATTGCAAGACATCATCGCTATTTTAGGGATGGATGAATTATCAGATCAAGAAAAAATATTGGTTTCACGCGCTCGTCGAATCCAATTCTTCTTATCACAAAACTTCAATGTAGCTGAACAATTCACAGGTCTTCCAGGTTCTTATGTACCAGTTGAAGAAACTGTCAAAGGCTTCCGTGAGATTCTTGAAGGTAAATACGATGATCTTCCTGAAGAAGCATTCCGCAGTGTCGGCCGAATCGAAGACGTTGTCGAAAAAGCGAAAAAACTAGGCTACTAGAAAGGGGTGCCCCATGGATCAATATTTAACTGTTAATGTGGTTACTCCCGATGGTTTAGTTTATGATCACCATGCGGCAATCGTTGTTGCACGCACTACTGCTGGCGAACTTGGTATTTTACCACAGCATGCGCCAATCATCGTGCCTTTAACGATCGATGAAGTTCGTGTGAAGCGGACAGATTCAGATACACACGTTGACTGGATCGCTGTGAACGGCGGCATCATGGAAGTTCGCGATAACTTAGTTTCAATCGTCGCAGATAGTGCGGAACGTGAACGAGATATCGACGTCACTCGAGCAGAACGCGCAAAACAACGTGCTGAACGCCAAATCGAAGAAGCCAAACAAAAAGAAGATAAGAATGAACTGAAACGGGCAACTGTTGCGTTACACCGCGCAGTGAACCGTATCAATGTATCAAAACATAAGTGATTACTATAATTGACAAGTAATTGAATTATGGCGGGAGAACAACTCCCAAAAGAAGAGATCGGGACAAACACTTATGGGTGCTAATGCAGCCACGTGTGTTTCCCGATCTCTTCTTTTCTTTATCATTCATTGTTAGGATAAAATTTATTTTTTTGGTGTAAAGAAATGATATTTTTCATCCATTTTTCAGAGTTTGTCAAGAAAATTACAGAGATTTATCATTTTTACAACCAATAATTTCTACTTTTATAAAATTTATGGTATCATCAGTGTGTTAGTTATCAAAAACATTTGTTAGAAAGGGCGTAATGATGCAAGTATATGGTATTGATGCAATCATTCGGATCGTTAGTCATTTGGCATTTATTTACTTAGCCTTTTGGTCTTTGCGTTCTTTACGCGTTGACGCTTTTTTTCGTTCAATGCATACGACACAAATTAGAATGGCAATTGTCCTTTTTTCAATTTTTTTAGGGTATACAGCGAGCAGTTTTTTCTTAGAGATCATTGCGCTATGTCGAAATCTTTTCGTCAGCCTATAATTTTAAAAAAAGGTACTATTTTAAAACAAGAAGTGATATAATAAAAAAGATTTTGAGCGAATGTATACTCAACGGATTTTTTTGGGGGGAACAACATGGAAGAGATCATCGTAAAAGGTGGCAATCAATTAAAAGGAACAGTAAAGATCGAAGGAGCAAAGAATGCGGTATTGCCGATTTTAGCCGCAAGTTTATTGGCTGAAGAAGGAACGACCGTTTTAGATAATGTGCCAATTCTTTCTGACGTGTTCACTATGAATCAAGTGATCCGTCATTTGAACGTAGATGTAGCGTTTGATGAAGAGAATAATCGTGTGACACTTGATGCATCGAGAGAATTAGAAATTGAAGCACCTTATGAATACGTAAGCCAAATGCGTGCGTCAATCGTTGTGATGGGACCATTATTGGCTAGAAATGGTCATGCAAAAGTTGCAATGCCTGGTGGATGTGCGATTGGAAAACGTCCGATCGATTTACACCTAAAAGGTTTTCAAGCCTTGGGTGCAAAAATCATTCAAAAGAATGGTTATATCGAAGCAATCGCCGATCAACTGATCGGAAATACGATCTATTTAGATTTTCCAAGTGTTGGTGCGACACAAAACATCATGATGGCTGCTGTCAAAGCAAAAGGCACGACGATCATTGAAAACGTCGCACGTGAACCTGAAATCGTTGATTTAGCGAATATCTTAAATAAAATGGGTGCGAATGTTTATGGCGCTGGTACAGAAACGATGCGTATCGAAGGCGTTGATCATTTGCATGCAGTCAACCATTCAATCGTCCAAGACCGTATCGAAGCTGGTACTTTCATGGTAGCAGCAGCAATGACTGAAGGCAATCTATTGATCGCTGATGCGATTTCTGAGCATAATCGTCCATTGATCTCTAAATTGATCGAAATGGGTGCAACGATCACTGAAGAAGACGGTGGCGTTCGTGTCATCGGACCAAAACATATTTTACCAACAGATGTAAAAACAATGCCACATCCTGGTTTCCCAACGGATATGCAAGCACAAATGACTGCTATCCAGTTGGTTGCAGAAGGTACAAGTGTTGTGACTGAAACAGTCTTTGAGAACCGTTTCCAACATCTTGAAGAAATGCGCAGAATGAATGCACATGTAAAAATCGATGGCAACATTGCAATCATGGATGGTAATCACGAATTACAAGGTGCTGAAGTCTATGCAACAGATCTAAGAGCAGCAGCAGCGCTCGTATTAGCTGGTTTGAAAGCAAATGGAATCACACGCGTTCGTAACCTAAAATATTTAGATCGTGGCTATTATAATTTCCATATTAAATTGCAACAATTAGGTGCAGATGTGGAACGTGTAAATGTAGAAGAAACACCAGTCGAAAAAACACCACAAACAATCGCTTAAGGATGTGACGAGAGATGACGAGTCCACGCTATATTTTGATAAGTTTGGTAAAAATTTTAGCTGTCATTTTACTTGTACTCCTATTATTCATCATTGGAACAATGATCGGATATGGTTTGATTG
The DNA here is from genome assembly GCF_045371165.1 of Enterococcus pernyi. Taxonomy (NCBI): domain Bacteria; kingdom Bacillati; phylum Bacillota; class Bacilli; order Lactobacillales; family Enterococcaceae; genus Enterococcus; species Enterococcus pernyi. The sequence goes on along the minus strand of NZ_JBIQDM010000002.1, from coordinate 259,743 downwards.
GCGGTGGAAGTCCATTCAAGGTCTTTCAACCGAGCTTATGGTTGCATATCTTCGATTTCTTTAGTTAAGTGTGTACACTAGGTAACAGATAAGATAAAAAGAGGTTGTGGCAAAAGCGTACAGCTCCGAGAAATAAGCGCCAAAATCCGAAAATAGCTTTTCATATTTTTGGGTTTTGGCGCTTATTTCTGTAGGAGTTGCTTTTAGAACACCGTTTATCCGGTTATAGGGGATGGTAAGTGGATGTATGACCAATCCTCTTTTTTATGGAGATGAGAATATGAAAAAGATTTTAATTTATTTAGTTCGAGGATATCAGCGTTTTATTTCACCTGCGTTCCCACCAAGTTGTCGGTATTATCCAACTTGTTCTAATTACATGATCCAAGCCATCCAAGTACATGGTGCGCTCAAAGGAACCCTAATGGGAACAGCACGCATCTTTCGTTGCCACCCATTTGTGAAAGGCGGTATCGATTATGTGCCTCGTAACTTTCGTTTGACGCGTAATAAAGAAGATCAATCGATGCCAGACTATAAAAAATACAAAAAATAGAGTCATTGATTTTTATTAGATGGGAGAAAGCGATGTTTCAACAATTGAACAAAAGTGACTTACCATGGGCATTACTACTAGAAGCCGATCCTGATAAAAACAAAGTGATCGCTTATGTGACCAATGGCGATGGATTTATCTGGAAAGAGCAGGATGAAGTGATTGGTGTGCTTGTTTATGAAATCAGAGAAACGGAATGTGAGATCATGAATGTTTCTGTTGCTGATGCGCATCAAGGAAGAGGAATCGGTGGCAAGCTGATTGACCATGCACTCGAACAGTTTAGCAAAGAATGCAAACAACCAACAAAAATACTGATCCGTACAGGAAGTATCACGAATCCAGCGTTACATCTTTATCAAAAAAAAGGCTTTAAAGAAGTATCAAGAGAAAAGGATTACTTCATCAATAACTACCCAGAACCAATCTATGAAGAAGGAATACTTCTGAGAGATCAAGTCACTTTATCCAAAGAATTATAGAATAAAAAGAAAGCGTTTCATAGTGAAAATAATGATGAAAAACTATCGAGGAGGAACAAATAATTATGGGGATTTTAGCATTCGATTTTGGTGGTTCAGCTGTCAAATATGGTTATTGGGAACAAGAAACACTAACACATAAAGGTCAGTTCACAACACCAGCTACATGGAAAGAAATGAAAGCGCAATTATCATTGGTATTCCAACAATTATCACAAGAAGTAGCAATCAGTGGGGTCGCCTTTAGTGCACCAGGTGTTGTGAACAGCCAACGACAAGTAATTGAAGGTATCAGCGCGATCCCTTATATCCATGGGTTTGATATTTATACTGAATTAGAGGAATTATTTGGTCTGCCAGTTGCTATGGAAAATGATGCGAATTGCGCGGGAATGGCTGAGTTTTATGAAGGTGCTGCTCGTGGCTATCAAAATGTTGCTTTTGTAGTAATTGGTACAGGCGTAGGTGGTGCGATGTTCACTAATGGTGAATTGAATAAAGGCGCTCATCTTTATGGCGGAGAATTTGGCTTGATGTTTCTTAATGGGGAGCATACATTCAGTACATTAGGAACGGCAGTCCAAATGGCGTGGCGGTATTGTGAACGCAAAGGATTAGATAAACATACCTTTAGTGGAAAAGAAGTCTTTGAATTAGCAGAAAATGGTGATCCGCTCGCACAAGAAGAAGTTGAATCTTTTTATGATTATTTAACAAAAGGATTATTTAGTATTCAATTTTCTTTTGATCCAGAAGTGATCGTATTGGGTGGCGGAATTTCTGCAAAAGAGGGATTACTGACAGAAATCAATCAACGGATGAAAAAATTGACGAATCATTTTGGGTTGAATGATTTTGATCCATTGATCACCCTGTGTGAGTATCGCAATGATGCGAACCTGATAGGGGCAGCAGCAAATTATCTAGCGCAACACGAAGCAGGAAAATAAATTATCAAATAGAAGGCACGCAGTGAATGTTTTCTGCCGTTAAATGTGATAAACTATTGAGGAGGTGGGAAATAATGTCAAAAAAGAATAAAGATATTGAAGTGCGTACCGAAGAGATCAAAAAAACGATCAAAGGGAACACATATGAGGTAACGCAGTTATTTATTGGTAAAAAAATGATCGGTGAAATTTTAGCGTATGGCCCAAAAGAATTTGAGATTTTCTTGGGAGAAGAAGACTTTGGCAAAGAAAAAAGTCTTGAAAATGCGATAGAAACAGTAATTCGTCATTGGAATTTACACGAATAAAAAAATATCAAAAAAATTTTCAATAAAGGGTTGCAATCACTTGGAAAATTAGGTATTATAACTAAGTCAGGTTGATACAAACCTTTCGGAGGAGTAGCGAAGTGGCTAAACGCGACGGACTGTAAATCCGTTCCTTAGGGTTCAGTGGTTCGAATCCACTCTCCTCCATTTCATTGGGGTATAGCCAAGCGGTAAGGCAAGGGACTTTGACTCCCTCATGCGTTGGTTCGAATCCAGCTACCCCAGTTCCTAGAGTGATCAGTTGCAGATCACTCTTTTTTTTGTGTAAAACACCTTGTTTCTTGCTGATTTTGCTATTATAGGCTAGAGTAGATATAAGAAGAAAAAAAGGAGGCGGCACAAATGAAGTGGAAACAAAAAGTAGATGAAACAGCAGAAAAAATTTACGATATGATCAAATCGGAGAAGTACAATGTAGAGATCCATGTACCGAAAAAATCAGAAAAATTTGTCCAAATCAAAGCGAAACGTCCAACAAATCATACCAAAAAATGGTTGTCTAAAAATCGTTAAGAATAACAAAAGCTCTGAAGTTCACATAATCTTGTGTTCTTCAGAGCTTTTGTTATTTTTCAATCTCGATCCCTAAGACGGTCAAGTGACCATTTCCCACTAATTTGATGACTAAAGTAGCTAACTGCTGTGGTGTCATCTCGGTATCACTAGTGACCCACCAATGTAAAGTACCGGTGAAAATGGCAGTTATGTATTCTGTGATAAAGTCAATAGGTACTTCTAGTTCGTTCTCTGTGATTTTTAGACGATCAAAGATAGTGGCGTATTTTTCTGATAAGAAAATTTTTAACTTTTTCCTGAAAAACTCGATCGAAGTGCCGTCCAAAGTCGTAATAAATATGGCTTTGTTCTCAGCCACCAATTGGTAAATTTGAGTTAAGGCGCGGTTGACCCGTTTCAGCTTCAATTTATTGTCTTCCATCAAGGGTTCCAAATCTAAGATCGAGGTAAATGTCTGGATAGCGATATGGAATAAATGCTCATAAAGATCTTGTTTATCTTTGAAATGAGCATAAAAAGTCGCACGATTGATCATTGCTTCATCGGCAATTTCTTGGATCGTGATTCGCTCCATACTTTTTGTTTCTAGTAAACGTAAGAATGCTTCAATAATCATTTTATTGGTACGTTTCACTCGAAGATCGTTTTTCTTCATCATAAAAATCTCCTCACTTTTGGTCGACAAATCGCACACGATTGTTGTTTATCTCACAAACTGACGATTATTGCTTATTGAAATCGCTCTAAATCGTTTTAAAATAGATATATGTAGTATAACAGACGGTTTGTTCAATGTTAAACAAAGCGTTTTTTTAAGAAGGTGGCGAGACGATGAAAATGTACGGAGGTATCGATGTAGGTTCAACGACAGTAAAATTAGTGATTCTTGATAACCATGGCGAAACTCTTTTTGCTAAATACGAACGACATTATGCAGATATCAGAAAAGCAACCATCAACATATTAGAAGAAGCCAAAACAACCTTACAAGATCAGGGGATTGCTTTTGCCATCACTGGTTCTGGCGGTATGGGATTAGCGGAACATCTACAATTACCTTTTATCCAAGAAGTGATTGCATGTACAAAAACGATCGAAGAAAGGATTCCCGAAACAGATGTAGCAATTGAATTAGGGGGAGAAGATGCCAAAATCACTTTTTTTGGTTCTTCTTTAGAACAACGCATGAATGGTAGCTGCGCGGGAGGGACAGGCGCGTTTATTGATCAGATGGCAGCACTATTGAAAACCGATGCAAATGGGTTGAATGAACTAGCCAAAGCGTACCAACAGCTTTATCCAATTGCCTCTCGCTGTGGTGTATTCGCTAAAACGGATGTACAACCACTGATCAATGAAGGAGCGGCGAAGCCGATATCGCTGCTAGTATTTTTCAAGCCGTCGTCAATCAAACGATCGCTGGTTTAGCAGCAGGCAGAAAGATCAAAGGAAAGGTCGCCTTTTTAGGTGGCCCACTTTACTTTATGTCCGAATTGCGCCAACGCTTTATTGAAACGCTTGGTCTATCGACAGAAGAAGTGATTTTTCCAGAAAATCCGCAACTATTCGTAGCATTAGGGGCAGCTTATCACGCAAAAACTTCAAAGGAAAAAACACTCAGTGAATTAATCCAGAAATTGAAAAGCCAAGAGCAAGAGTTGCTTCATCCATCTCGTTCTTTAGCGCCACTGTTTCAGAACGATCAAGAGTTAGCTGATTTTCGCAGTCGACACGAAAAAGCGAAGGTGCAAGAACGTGCGCTAGCTACCCATCAGGGGGTGGCTTTTCTAGGTATTGATGCTGGTTCGACAACGACGAAAGTCACCTTGATCAATCAATCAGGAGAGCTATTATTCTCGTTTTATGGAAACAATGAAGGACAGCCTTTAGAAACAACCATCAACGTATTGAAAAATATGTATCAGCAAATGCCCAAAGGCTGCTTTATCGGTAAAGCGGTAGTGACTGGATATGGTGAAGCGTTGATCAAGAGTGCGTTGAAAATCGATATTGGTGAAGTCGAAACGATGGCGCATTATAAAGCAGCAAATTTTTTTCAACCAGGTGTCGATTTTATTTTAGATATTGGCGGACAAGATATGAAGGCAATGACGATCAAGGACAGCGCATTGTCCTCGATTCAATTGAACGAAGCCTGTTCTTCAGGTTGTGGTTCATTTATCGAAACATTTGCTAGGTCATTAGGTTATGGAATCCAAGATTTTACGGTTGCAGCTATTTCAGCCAAGAACCCTGTGGACTTAGGTTCCAGATGTACGGTCTTCATGAATTCAAAGGTCAAGCAAGTCCAAAAAGAAGGCGCTTCTGTTGGAGACATCTCGGCTGGTCTATCTTATTCTGTGATCAAAAATGCGATCTACAAAGTGATCAAAATCAGAAAACCAGAAGATCTAGGCAATAAGATCGTGTGCCAAGGTGGAACCTTTTACAACGATGCAGTCTTGCGAGCATTTGAAACAATCAGTGGAAGAGAAGTTGTTCGTCCTTCTATCGCAGGATTGATGGGTGCATATGGGGCTTCTTTGATTGCTTTGGAAGAATATCAAAAAGGGGAAATAAGTGAAGTACTCTCATTCGAAGAATTGTCTCAGTTGACGACAGAAAAAGAATTGACGCACTGTGGGTTGTGTGAGAATAATTGCCTATTGACGGTCACTTTATTTTCTGATGGTCGGAAGTTGATTTCTGGTAATCGTTGTGAACGTGGGGCACAGATCAAAATCAAAAAAGCCGATAAGAAAATCAATTTAGTGGCTGAAAAATCTCGGCAATTATTCCGTTACCGTCCATTACGAAAAACAGAAGCTGTCAACGGGGAAATCGGGATTCCAAGAGTATTGAATATGTATGAAAACTTTCCTCTTTGGCAGACTTTCTTTCGTACTTTAGGCTTTCGAGTAGTCTTATCCCCTCGTTCGAGTAAGGAAATCTACGAACAAGGAATCGACACGATTTCAAGTGATACCGTCTGCTATCCAGCGAAACTGGTGCATGGCCATATCCAGTCACTGATCGATGCTGGTGTTCCCTGCATTTTTTATCCGGGCGTGATCTTTGAGCAAAAGGAGAACAACCAAGCGGACAATCATTTTAATTGTCCCATCGTTCAAAGTTATCCAGATGTCATCAAAAATAATGTCGATGCGATTCGGGAAGGAAGGATCGATTACCGTCAGCCGTTTTTGAATCTAGCGAACGAAGCATCAGTGGCAAAGACGTTACACCAAACATTTTCTGACTATGGATTTTCAGAAGATCAAATAAAAGAAGCCTTACACCAAGGATATGAAGCATTAGCCGATTTAAAAAAAGAAATTCAGCAAAAAGGAGAAGAAACCTTGAGGATGCTACATCAAAACAATGAACGTGGCATCGTCCTTGCAGGTCGCCCTTACCATCTAGATCCGGAAATCAATCATGGGATTGCAGAATTGATCACACAAGAAGGCTTCCATGTCTTGACAGAAGATAGCATTGCTCATCTAGGAGATGTGGGGCAATTACGAGTAGTGAATCAATGGGTCTATCAATCAAGATTATATGCAGCTGCCCGAGTCGTCGCCAAATCTAAGGAGTTAGAATTAGTGCAATTAAACTCTTTCGGGTGTGGTATCGATGCGGTGACAACTGATCAAGTGGAAGAAATCATGGCGCAATATGGCAAGTTATACACTGTCCTAAAAATCGATGAAGGTGCAAATTTAGGTGCCATCAGGATACGCTTGCGCTCATTAAAAGCGGCAGTCAATGCACGAAACAAACAAAAATTTCGCCCAACGAAACAATTTCTTACACCGGAAAAAATCACCTTTACCAAAGAAATGAAGAAAACACATACCTTGTTATTGCCGATGTTAAGTCCTATCCATCAATCTGGTTTAGTTGATGTTGCTCTAAAATCCTCGGGATATCGAGTCGTTTGTTTGCCAAGTGAAAGTGGCAGTGCCGTTGATGTTGGGTTGAAGTATGTCAACAATGACGCGTGTTATCCAGCAATCATCTCGATTGGGCAAATAGTCGAGGCATTGGAAAGTGGCACATATGATTTAAATCATACCAGCGTGATGATGACCCAAACAGGAGGTGGATGCCGAGCGACTAATTATATCCCACTACTTCGCAAGGCGCTTGATGAAGCTGGCTTCCCACAGATACCTGTGGTTTCTGTGTCTTTCGGCAATCAAGGGGTAGAATCTTCTCCTGGTTTTACGTTCACATTGCCATTGTTGAAACGTTTAGCTGTTGCTTTTTTATATGGCGATCTTTTTGAACGAGTCGTTTACCGCACTCGACCGTATGAGATAGAAAAAGGCGCGATTGATGAAATACACCATCAATGGCTTGAACGAGTGGAACGCAATGTCAAAAATGGTTCTTTGACAAATTTCAATCGAAATATGGCGAAAATCATCCATGATTTTGACACGGTTCCGCTAACGAACCAAACGAAACCTAAAGTAGGGATTGTTGGAGAGATCCTAGTCAAGTATTCACCGACAGCCAATAATGATATCGTCCGATTATTAGAAGAAGAAGGAGCTGAAGTCGTTGTACCTGATATCATGGGCTTTATGAATTATTCGATATACAATCAAATCTGGAAATATGAACATTTAGGTCATTCGAAAAAAAGTAAATGGGTCGCGCAGTTTCTTATCCGCTTGATTGAATATGTTGTAAAGCCAATGGATAAAGCATTAAGGAAATCACAACGCTTTGATGGAATAACACCAATTCATCAATTAGCAGAGGGAGCAAGCCAGATTTTATCAATTGGCAATCAGACCGGCGAAGGCTGGTTTTTAACCGGTGAGATGATTGAATTGTTGGAAAATGATGTGCCTAATATCGTTTGTATGCAACCATTTGGCTGTCTACCGAATCATGTCGTAGGCAAAGGGGTATTCAAAGAGCTTCGTCATCGTTACCCAAAAGCCAACATTACGGCAATCGATTATGACCCAGGTGCTTCCTTAGTCAATCAATTGAATCGAATCCGTTTGATGATGGCAACGGCCATGAAAATACTGGATCAATGATTAGTTGGGTGAACTTGAGCCAGCCTTTTTTGATTCTGTCGTTTCCGAGCAAGAATAGTCAGGGCTTGTTACTTTAATTACTTATTGAATAAGAGTGAATGATCATAGGTCTATATCCAAACGCTATTATATCGGAGGGCAAGGCAGTGGAATGAACAGCATGATGGGCTCTTTTTTGTTGAGAATTAGGTATATACCAGTTATAATAAAATAGAAATGAAAGGACGGGTAGATGTTATGTCGAATCAATTACCGGTATATATACAAATTCACGATCAAATCAAAAGTGAAATCGAGCAAGGCGTCTGGAAAATTGGAGATCGTCTTCCTTCAGAAAGAGAATTAGCCATCAAGTTTAATGTTAGTCGAATGACTTTAAGACAAGCAATCCAAAACTTAGCCGATGAAGGAATCCTTGAAAGAAAAATTGGATCAGGTACCTACGTGGCACGAGAAAAAGTCCAAGAAAAGATGTCTGGTGCAACCAGTTTTACCGAAATCATGGAATCACAAAATCGTGTACCATCCAGTCGAACGATTTCTTATTTTCTCACGTCACCAAGTTCGAGTGAAATGGAGAAATTGCAACTAAAAAAAGATGATACTATCTTACGAATGGAACGTATTCGTTTTGCTGATGATATCCCTATTTGCTTTGAGATTGCGAGTATTCCGCAAAAAATCATCGACGGATACAGCAAAGCAGAAATTACGGAGTCATTGTACCGAACACTCGAAGAAAAAAGAGGAAACAAGATCGGTGCGGCGAAACAAACAATTTCAGCAGTCTTAGCTTCAGAAAAAATTGCTGAATATTTAGAGGTCAAGCGAGGAGATGCTGTTTTACGTTTAAGACAGATTTCTTACTTTGAAGATGGCACGCCATTTGAATACGTACGTACCCAATATGTCGGCGACCGCTTTGAGTTTTATTTAGAAAGATGATCGTTCATATTGAATAAAAAGACCAGAGAATAGTCATTGGCATAGCTGCCTTCTATTCTTTGGTCTTTTTCTCTATGATCAGGCTCATTCTCTTGTTTGAATGAGTTGTTCATGATAAGAAACAGCGCCTTCAGTAAATGTCACTTGACCGCTCAAAAGTTCAATGATTGCTTCTTGGAAAGCAGAGACCTCTTTTTCATTGATCATGCAAACAACGATGACTTTTTCTGTATAGCGGATTTCTTTCACATTCACCTGCTGGAGTGCCAAGAAGTTTTCTATTTTTCCTAGCTGGGGATAGGCAATATGAATCGATAATTCTTGTTGCAATGTTCCTTCAACGATGCCAATTTCTTGTAATGCGTGGGAAACCGAATGCGCATATGCACGAATCAAGCCGCCTGTACCTAATTTGATCCCGCCGAAATAACGAGTCACAACAGCCGCAACATTGATTAGTTCATTTTTTTTGATTACTTCTAGCATCGGCACGCCAGCAGTTCCACTCGGTTCACCATCATCGCTACTTCGTTGAATCTCATTTTTTTCACCAATCACGAACGCACTACAATTATGATTGGCTTTCCAATGTTCTTTTTTTGTTTCTTGGATAAATTGTTTTGCTTCTTCTTCCGTTTCAACTCGTTTCAGTGAGCAGATAAAACGTGATTTTTTTATTTCAAGCTCACTTTGACCATTTTCTTTGATCGTGTAATAACGTTCTAACATCTGTTTCACTACTTTCATTGTTTGTTCTCGTCTCTTTTCAAGTATAGAGAATTTTTTTCTGCATGACAATTATGTTAATAGTTGCTTAACGAAGGGAATATGGGATAATAAAGAAAAGTGAGGTGCGTAACATGAAAGAACGAGTCAAAAAGTATGATGCCATCACTCATTATTTAAAGACAAATGGTGGCTCTCAAATCACGCTGACATTTACTCAAATCGATGAGTTGCTTTTTCCAAGTAGTGCCTTGCCCCGTTCTGCACGAGAAAGTACCGATTGGTGGGCGAACGACTATAAACATCCTGAAAAAGGCGCCTATGGCTGGATCAATGCTGGCTATGAAGTGGTGGTCATCAATTTAGAAAAAGAATTTATCGTATTCAATCAATTAGTCAAATCCAGTTGGTTGTTTGACGAATAACTATTTTTCTAGCTGTTGATCCGATCCCTCGATTCAAGTTCAAATTTAGGTCTAGCTACATATATCAGTATGATCTGAGTCCGAAAGTTTCTGTTAAAGAAATGGCCCGCTGACTCAGTTTCATACTTTTTTTGTTTTTCATTGAAATCATCACGTTCGTTCGTCCGCTTATTAGCTGATTTTCTAATTGGATCAATCCGATTGATTCTGCATGAAGAATTTCTTTTTTGGCGTATCTATTTTGCGAAGGGAGAGAAGTGCACATGCAAGCGGAAGATTTTTTTGGGCGGCGATTATTAACTAAAGAAGTATATGGGAATGAACATTCTTATGAAAAATTGAACTATGTAGTGGTCGATGCAATCACAATAAAAAAGAAGCAGCTTTATTGCAATCGTTGCAGTCAAACGACCCCTTTGCAAACTGCAAGGCTCAATGCGTCTACCTACTACTGTCCCCACTGTCTGTTTTTGGGGCGTTGCGATACCCTGCAACAGCTCTACTTATTCGAACAACCAAATGGAAAGAAGCGTCATATAAATCACTGTTGGGAAGGTCAATTAACAACACTACAACAGCAAATTTCGGATGATCTATGTGAACGATCGGGTGAGCATTTGGTTTGGGCAGTTACCGGTTCAGGCAAGACGGAGATGCTTTACGCCAGTATCCGAAAGACCTTAGCTAAAGGTAGGAGAGTTGCTATCGCCTCACCAAGGATCGATGTTTGTCAGGAATTATACCTACGACTTAGCAAGGTCTTCCCAGAAGAAACGATCCGCCTGCTTCATGGGAAATTAGACGAACCTGATCGCTATGGTTCTTTAGTGATTTGTACGACGCATCAGTTGTATCGTTTTTACCGAGCATTTGCTCTTTTAGTAGTAGATGAAGTGGATGCTTTTCCATTTGTGGGGGATCAAGGGTTAGCTTATGCAGTGGAAACCGCGCTACAAAGAAATGGCCAACTGATATATTTAAGTGCGACACCCGATGACCAGTTATTGAAAAAAAGCCGAACAGCTATGACTGTTCATCAGTTGGCTTTACGCTTTCATCAACGATTATTGCCAGAACCGAAACTGCTTTTTTGGGATCAGTGGGCTAATCGCTGTTTACACCCAAAAAAGAATCAACGATTGTGTCGCTTGATCCAAGAGCTAGTCAAAGAAAACCATGTGCTATTGTTTTGCCCGAGTATCTCTTTAATGGAGCAATTGGAGAAACAATTAAAAAAACAATTGTCTTGTCGTATGACATCCGCCTCATCAAAAGATGAAGCACGTAGTAGCAAAGTCCAAAATATGAGAGAGCAACATTACGATGTGTTTTTGACAACGATGATCTTAGAGCGCGGGGTGACTTTTGAACGGATCTCAGTCGTTGTTTTAGGCGCCGATCATCCGGTATTCAGCAAATCATCACTGGTCCAAATTGCTGGACGTGCCGATCGAAAGGGAGGATTCACCAATAGTCAGGTCTATTTTTTCTATGAAGAAAAGACACGTGCTATCGCAAAGGCGTGTAAAGAAATCAAACAAATGAATAAAAAAGGAAAAGAGCAACGAGATGAGATGCGTATACTGTAAGAAAACATTTAGTAGAAATATAACAATTAGTGAATTGCTTGGACTGAAAAAAATAGCGAGACGTTGCCAGGAATGTCAATTTTTATTCCAACGAATACAACAGGAGAGTAGCCATCAGTGCGAAGGCTGCCAAAAAGTATGGACGAAACAGGCGATTGATCAACCTGACTATTGCCGAGATTGCTTGCATTGGCGTACGCGTTATCCTGACTATCGTTTTTGTCATCGTGCGTTCTTCCGCTATGATCACGCGTTCCGTACTTGGCTCAAACAATATAAATTCATGGGGGATATCCTGTTGGCACACACATTCAGCTTAGAGTTACAAGAATTACGAAAACAATATAAGTCGTTTGTTTTTTGTCCGATCCCATTGTCTACAGAAAGGATCAGCGAAAGGGGATTTAATCAAGTGAGTGAACTATTGAGAGCTGCTGGGCTTCCTTTTCAAGAATTGCTGATCAGAGAAAAACACCATACACCGCAATCTAAAAAAACAAGAGAGCAACGTTTGATTACGTCCCAACCATTTGTTTATCAGCCATCTACACTTAAAATCAAAGGGGAAAATATCTTACTGATCGATGATGTTTATACGACTGGCCAGACGATGTTCCATGCAGCGACCTGCCTATTGGCGCAGTCACCCAATAAAGTACAGACGTTCTCACTTGCTAGATAAGCTTTTTGTAGAAACAGCAGTAAAATGACAGCGATTTAGTTTGCAAATGCTTACGAGTTCGATATAATAGAAGTAAGAAGAGGGAAAGAGTGGTCCTTCTCCTTCTTGATTGTGGTAGATGAAAGGGGTAGTTTTTATGTTTAGATATAATGTACGCGGCGAAAATATCGAAGTAACTGAAGCGATTCGTGACTACGTAGAGAAAAAAGTAGGAAAATTAGAACGTTATTTCAGCGATGCTCCCGATGCTACGGCGCATGTGAATTTAAAAGTTTATACTGAAAAAACAGCAAAAGTGGAAGTTACGATTCCATTACCTTATCTCGTATTACGTGCCGAAGAAACTTCACCAGATCTATATGCAAGTATTGATTTGGTTGTTGATAAATTGGAACGTCAAATCCGCAAATTTAAAACAAAAATCAATCGCAAATCTCGTGAAACTGGTTTGAATACAGCAAATGCGGCGGTTATGTTCAATAATGAAGACGAAGAAGAAAATGAGTCTGAATTAGATATCGTGCGTACAAAACGCTTGTCATTGAAACCAATGGACAGCGAAGAAGCTGTTTTACAAATGAATATGTTAGGCCATAACTTTTTCATCTTTGAAGATGCAGAAACGAATGGTACAAGCATTGTTTACCGTCGTAAAGATGGCAAATATGGATTGATCGAAACTGATTGATAAATAACGAAAGAATAACATGAGAAAAACTTGCAGTGGTCTCTAATGACTACTGCAAGCTTTTTTTTCGGATTGAATAGATAAAAAAGAATATGAAATAATTATGAAGATATCACTTTAATTGTCTTAAGTTATTTCATTTATCCACAACTAATGATAAAATAAGAAACAGAGTCTACATAGTTTGGATATTATATAAAAGGAGATTAAACAACGCATGGCCAATTTTATTCGTTCGATTATCGAAAATGATAAGAAAGAACTAAAACGTTTAGAAAGTATTGTAAAAAAAATCGAAGCTCATGCTGATGATATGGCAGCATTAACAGATGAACAATTACAAGCAAAGACAACCGAATTTAAGGAAAGATATAAAAAAGGGGAAACATTAGATCAACTTTTACCAGAAGCTTTCGCAGTCGTTCGTGAAGCAGCAAAACGCGTATTAGGATTGTACCCTTACCCTGTGCAGTTGATGGGGGGGATCGTACTTCATGATGGAAATATTCCAGAGATGCGTACCGGTGAAGGGAAAACCTTGACTGCTACGATGCCTGTTTATTTAAATGCTTTGACGGGAGAAGGCGTTCACGTAGTTACTGTCAATGAATACTTGTCTACCCGTGACTCCAATGAGATGGGTGAGTTATACAACTTCTTAGGTTTGACAGTTGGTTTGAATATCAATTCAAAATCAGCAGATGAAAAACGTGAAGCCTACAATTGTGATATTACGTATAGTACAAACAACGAGCTAGGGTTTGACTATTTGAGAGACAACATGGTCGTTTATCGTCATCAAATGGTACAACGTCCATTGAACTATGCAATCGTCGATGAAGTCGATTCGATCTTGATCGATGAAGCAAGAACGCCATTGATCATTTCTGGACAAGCAGAAAAGTCAACTGCGTTATATACGCGTGCTGATAACTTTGTCAAACGATTGAAAGAAGAAGAAGATTATAAAATCGATGTTCAATCAAAAACGATCAGCTTGACTGAAGCGGGAATTGAAAAAGCCGAAGAAACTTTTGGTTTAGATAACTTATATGATATCGAAAATTCTGCTTTAACGCATCATATCGATCAATCATTACGCGCAAACTATATCATGATTTTAGATATCGACTATGTGGTCCAAGATGGAAAAGTAATGATCGTTGACCAATTTACTGGTCGTATCATGGATGGACGCCGTTATTCTGATGGCTTGCACCAAGCGATTGAAGCCAAAGAAGGCGTGGAGATCGAAGATGAAACAAAAACGATGGCATCGATCACATTCCAAAACTATTTCCGTATGTATAAGAAATTATCTGGTATGACAGGGACAGCGAAGACAGAAGAAGAAGAGTTTAGAGAAATCTACAACATCCAAGTCATTCAAATCCCTACAAATCGTCCGGTCATTCGTGATGATCGTCCAGATTTGTTATATCCGACATTGACAAGCAAGTTCAATGCAGTCGTTCAAGATATCAAAGATCGTTACCGTAAAGGACAACCTGTTCTTGTAGGTACTGTCGCTGTTGAAACGTCTGAATTGCTTTCTGATTTATTGAACCGAGAACGCGTACCTCATGAAGTACTAAATGCCAAAAACCACTTTAAAGAAGCCGAGATCATCATGAATGCTGGTCAAAAAGGAGCAGTTACGATTGCAACGAACATGGCTGGTCGTGGTACGGATATCAAGTTAGGTCTAGGTGTTCGTGAGTTGGGTGGATTAGCCGTTATTGGTACAGAACGTCACGAATCAAGACGTATCGATAACCAGTTACGTGGACGTGCCGGTCGTCAAGGAGATCCAGGGATGTCACAATTCTACTTGTCTCTTGAAGATGACTTGATGAAACGATTCGGTTCAGAACGAATCAAAGCTTTCTTGGAACGCATGAAGATCGGTGAAGAAGATGCAGTGATCCAAAGTAAGATGTTGTCGAAACAAGTTGAATCTGCGCAAAAACGTGTAGAAGGAAACAACTACGACACACGTAAAAACGTTCTTCAATACGATGACGTGATGCGTGAACAACGTGAAGTCATCTATAAACAACGTCAAGACGTCATCATGGAAGAAACAAGTCTATCTGAACCATTGATGAATATGGTCAAACGAACGATCAGTCGAGTAGTAGATGCACATACTCAACTTGAAAAGGAAAACTGGAACCTTGAAGGGATCGTTGACTTTGCTGGTAGTACACTTGTTCATGAAGACAGTATTTCATTGGCTGATCTAGAAGGCAAGACACCGCAACAAATCAAAGAATTCTTAAATGAAAAAGCACAAGAAATCTTTAATACGAAAGCTTCACAACTAAATGGACCTGAGCAATTACTTGAGTTTGAAAAAGTCGTGATCTTACGTGTTGTCGATTCAAAATGGACAGACCACATCGATGCAATGGATCAATTACGTCAATCGATCGGACTACGTGCTTACGGACAAAACAATCCACTTGTCGAATATCAAACAGAAGGCTACAAAATGTTTGAAGACATGATTGGTGCAATCGAATACGAAGTAACACGTATCTTTATGAAAGCAGAGATCCGTCAAAACGTCCAACGTGAACAAGTGTCTCAAGGACAGCCTGTTCAACCAACAGAAGGCGGCGCGAAAGAAAACAGTCGATTGAATGTGAAATCACAGCCTGTCAGTGTCAATAAAGTTGGTCGTAATGACCCTTGTCCATGTGGCAGTGGTAAAAAATTCAAAAATTGTCACGGCAAGAATGAAATGTAATCTTTCCTATTGAAAGAAATCGTTCATACTGAACAATAAGATTTGATCAATTCAGAAAAGGAACTCCCCTCATATGAGAGTGATCGTTCCTTTTCACAAACTAAAATAGATAGGGAATCTTAAAGCACTATTTTTTGTTTTATGACTTCCCTGAGGTCAAGCAGTACTGAGCCTCAAGAAATAAGGTGGAATCCGCAAAAATCGTTCGTTGAATTTTTGTGGATTCCACCTTATTTCCGAAGAGGTTACTTTTGGGACACACTACCATTAAGAACGGAATGAAAAAGGGAAAGTGGCAAGCTTGTCGCATCTTATTCTTTCTGTTCGTTCAAGATTCTGGTAGACTAAACAATGAAGATTAGACAGAAAGAAGGAAATCGAAATGGAAATTTCTGAAATTCGAAACCTCCTAACCGAAATGCAAGAGAAAGTCACAAGTTTTAGGGGGTCTCTTTGACTTAGATCAGCTGGAAGAAGATATTGCTGAAGCAGAAGCAAAAATGGCTGAACCAGGTTTTTGGGATGATAGTGAAGCTGCACAAAAAGTGATCAATGAAAATAATGCAAACAAAGAAACCTATGATCAGTTCAATGAACTCGCACAAGAGCTAGAAGAACTAGAATTGATGGTGGAAATGTTACAAGAAGAGCCAGATGCACAAATGCAAGAAGAAGCACAAGAGCGAATCAGTGCGTTAGCTGAAAAAATGATGACTTACGAATTAGCCATGTTACTAGACGGACCTTATGACCGCAATAACGCCATCGTCGAGCTGCATCCAGGTGCTGGGGGAACAGAATCTCAAGACTGGGGAAGTATGTTGTTACGAATGTACACCCGTTGGTCAGAGCAACACAACTACCAAGTGGAAATGTTAGATTACCAGGCTGGTGATGAAGCTGGAATCAAAAGTGTGACATTATTGATCAAAGGGCATAATGCTTATGGTTATCTGAAATCAGAAAAAGGCGTTCACCGTCTTGTTCGGATCTCGCCATTTGATTCGGCGAAACGCCGACATACGTCATTTTGTTCGGTCGATGTCATGCCAGAATTAGATGACATGATCGACATCGAGGTCAATCCTGATGATTTGAAGATCGACACTTACCGAGCAAGTGGAGCGGGTGGACAGCATATCAACAAAACAGAATCTGCTGTACGGATCACACATTTGCCAACAGGAACGGTCGTTGCCAGTCAGGCACAACGCTCACAATTAAAAAACCGTGAACAAGCGATGGGGATGCTGAAAGCGAAACTTTATCAATTGGAAGTTGAAAAGAAAGAACAAGAAGCAGCTGCATTACGTGGGGAACAAATGGAAATCGGCTGGGGCTCACAGATCCGTTCTTATGTTTTCCATCCGTATTCGATGGTCAAAGATCATCGGACCAATGTGGAAACTGGAAATGTCCAAGCGGTGATGGATGGCGAGTTAGACCCATTCATCGATGGCTATTTAAAAATGCATATATAGTATGCTTACGATTAGTAGTAAATTGAAATAAAATTGTAAGATTTCGAAAGCAAGCTGAAACATTCCCATGCTATAATGACTAAAGACTGAAAAGATATGGAGAGAACGCCATGATTGAAATGAAGGATGTAATGAAGAAGTACTCAAATGGTACCACAGCTATCCGAAATCTCTCGATCGTCATTGACCAAGGAGAGTTTGTTTATGTAGTAGGACCATCTGGTGCTGGTAAATCTACATTCATCAAATTGATGTACCGAGAAGAAAAAGCAACGAAAGGAACATTGAACGTTGCTGGCCATGATCTGATAAATATCAAAGATCGTGAAGTACCTTATTTACGTAGAGAAATCGGAGTAGTTTTCCAAGACTATAAATTGTTGCCTCGAAAAACAGTATATGAAAATGTCGCATATGCGATGCAAGTCATCGGTAGAAAACCTCGTGACATAAAAAAACGTGTCATGGAAGTTTTAGACTTAGTCGGCTTGAAACATAAAGTACGTGTTTTCCCAAGTGAATTATCAGGTGGGGAACAACAGCGTGTTTCGATTGCTCGAGCAATCGTGAATACACCAAAAGTATTGATTGCAGATGAACCGACAGGAAACTTAGACCCGGAAAACTCATGGGAAATCATGAAGTTATTGGATCGGATCAATGCGCAAGGAACGACTGTTGTTATGGCTACACATAACAGTACGATCGTTAATACAATTCGTCACCGCGTAATCGCCATTGAAAATGGCCGGATTATTCGTGACCAAGCGGAAGGGGAATATGGATACGATGATTAGAACCTTTTTCCGTCATTTATTAGAAAGTATCAAAAGTTTAAAACGAAACGGTTGGATGACCATCGCATCAATCAGTGCGGTGACGATCACACTGACTTTGGTTGGTGTATTTATGGCAATCATCATGAATGCGACTAAATTAGCCGAAGACATCGAAGGTAACGTAGATGTTTCTGTGTTCGTTGATATCGGGACGAATGAGAAAGATATGAAAACACTCGAAAAAGAATTGAATGAACTTGAACACGTCAACAAAGTTGAATTTTCAAGTAAAGACCAAGAATTAAAGAAAATCCAGGATCAAATGGGTGATTCTTGGAGTTTGTTTGAGGGAGACGGCAATCCGTTATACGATGTATACGTTGTAACAACGACACAACCTTCTTATACTAAAGAAGTTTCTGAAGAAGCCGCGAAGTTGAAAAATGTTTTCCGTTCGGATTATGGTGGCACTTCGTCTGACCGAATCTTTGATATTGCTGCGGCAGTACGTACATGGGGATTAGCAGCAGCTGCCTTGCTATTATTTGTCGCGATGTTCTTGATCTCAAATACGATTCGTATCACGATCATTTCACGTCAAAGAGAGATCCAGATCATGCGTTTAGTTGGTGCCAAGAATGGCTATATCCGTTGGCCTTTCTTCCTTGAAGGAGGTTGGATCGGCTTGATTGGAGCCATTATTCCTGTATTGATTTTCACATTTGGGTATCAGGAAATCTACAAATTGCTCAACCCAACCTTGTTGCGTTCAAATTACTCATTGATACAGCCACAGGATATCGTTTGGAAAATCGACGCATTGATGGCCGGTATTGGTGTCATTATTGGTTCATTAGGTTCGATTATTTCAATGAGAAGATTCTTGAAATTTTAGTCAAAGATATGAAGCAGACCAGTGGGAGCGATCCTGCTGGTTTTTTTTTGTAAAAATTTTCATTCTCGAAAAATCTATTTTATAGAAAAATAAACTTACTCTTTCCTGTCTATCTATAGTATTCTAAGGAAGTCGGTTTTTCTGGTAGACAAATCAGTGGTTTTTCTTTACTTTAAAAAACAACTTCGCTATCCTAAGGAGGATAGCCGGATAAGAGGTGAGGCAATGGATATTATTTTTGACAATTTTTCGACGATCTTACTGCTTACGAACACATTATTATCTTTAGTGATCGTTTTTACCGAAAGAAAAGAAACTGCTCAAACTTGGGCATGGTTACTTGTATTGACTTTTATCCCGATACTAGGTTTTTTCCTTTACATTTTCTTTGGACGTGGGATTTCAAAAGATAAGATATTTGATTTGAAGATTCAAGGAAAGATCGGTAAGAACTTAGAGATCGAAGAGGATCGACAGGCATTGATGCGGGGATTATACCCACATCCTCCGACTGGACAAGTGGATGTCAAACAGTTGATTTATATGTTAACTGTTGGAGAAAGCACACTGTATACCACAAGCAATGATGTGACGCTGTTCACCGATGGCAGAGAAAAATTTGACCGGTTGATCGAGGATATTGAACAGGCAACTGACCACATCCATCTACAATATTATATTTATCGCAGCGATAGCTTAGGGATCGAGGTCTGCCAAGCATTAACTTCTGCTGCTCGCAGAGGGGTACAAGTAAGAGTTTTACTGGATGCGTGGGGATCGACGGAAGTTTCAACCAAGTTTTTCCATGAGTTAAAAGAAGCTGGTGGAGAAGTTGCTTTCTTTTTTCCGCTTTTTGTTCCTTATCTGAACCCGCGAATCAATTATCGTAATCATCGAAAGATCGTAGTAATCGATGGGAAAATTGGTTATACAGGTGGATTCAATGTGGGAAATGAGTATTTAGGTCTCGTACAAAAATTTGGTTATTGGCGAGATAATCATTTGCGTATCTATGGTGAAGGAGTCTATGCGCTACAAAATCGCTTTTTGATGGATTGGAATTCTCAACATACAAAAGAAGTGCATTATGCGGCGCGCTTTTTCCCAAGTATTGCATCAACCGGTGAGATTGCCTTACAGGTCGTGACGAGTGGACCAGACTCAGAACATGAACAAATCAAAATGACGTACCTTAAAATGATCTCACTGGCCAAGCGGGAGATTTTGATCCAAACGCCTTATTATATTCCAGATGAATCAATCCATGAAGCGTTGAAATTGGCATTGCTATCCGGTGTGAAGGTCCATTTGCAGATTCCCAATAAACCAGATCACCCATTAGTGTATTGGGCAACGTATTCTTTTGCTGCTGAATTGATCGAATATGGTGCTGTCATCGAAACTTATGAAAATGGATTTATTCATGCGAAGACAATGATCATCGATAGCGGAATCGTTTCCGTAGGTTCAGCAAACATCGACGTTCGTTCTTTCCGTTTAGATTTTGAGGTCAATACACTGATCTATGACGAACGGCTCGCAACTCAAGTGCGAGGGGCATTTTTTGAAGATGCAAAAGTTTCTGAGCGTTTGACAAAAGAACGTTACGAGGCTCGGGGCTGGATGATCAAGCTAAAAGAGGGATTGGCTCGACTTGTTTCACCACTCTTGTAAAAAACTGAACAAAAAAGGACATGAAATAGACTCATAAGAGCAGATTTTCATGTCCTTTTCTATCGGGGCCATTTCTGTAGTTTTATTACAAGAAATGGAGAAAGCGTCTCGCAAGAGCGGGAATTAACTTTTGGGGTATTTCTTGTTTTTTGGGGAAAGCAAGAAATAAGTTAATGCTTGCTTGGTACAGAGACACATTTCAATGCCAGTATAGCATAGAAAAATTTATTGAGATAGTATTTTTTTTAATTAAATTAAATTATTTGTTATTTAATAAAATCAATTGATTTTCAAGTAATAGTGAAAATGTTAAAATGGAAATACTTTAGGATTGAAGGAGATTTCTAATGAAAAAATTACGATTATTAATACCAATGATAGCACTATTTATAACAATGTCTGGGTGTTCAAACCTGGTCGACCAAGGTGAATCGATCACAGCGGTGGGATCATCCGCTTTACAACCTTTAGTTGAAACGGTTGCTGAGACATATCAATCAGAAAATCCCGGCAAATTTATCAATGTACAAGGTGGCGGAAGTGGTACTGGTTTATCGCAAGTCCAATCAGGTGCTGTTGAGATCGGTAATTCTGATTTGTTCGCAGAGGAGAAATCAGGGATCGATGCGTCCGCGCTGATTGACCATCGAGTAGCAGTAGTGGGCATTACACCAATTGTCAACAAAGAAGTCGGCATTGACAACATTTCGATGGAAGACTTGAAAAAAGTATTTACTGGTGAACTGACGAACTGGAAACAACTAGGTGGGAAAGATCAGCCAATCGTGATCTTGAACCGTGCAGCAGGTAGTGGAACGAGAGCAACTTTTGAAAAATGGGTCTTAGACGGTGAAACAGCGATTCGTTCCCAAGAACAAGATTCTAGTGGAATGGTCCGTCAAATCGTTGCGGATACCCCAGGAGCAATCAGCTATGTCGCATTCTCTTATGTATCAAAAGATGTGGATACACTGAAAATCGACGGAGTCGAGCCAACAGACAAGAATGTCACAACAAATGATTGGACGATTTGGGCTTATGAGCATATGTATACGCGAAAAGAGACAAGTCAATTAACGAAAGACTTTTTAGCTTATATCTTATCAGATGAAGTGCAAAAAAATATCGTTGGAGATTTAGGCTATATTCCAGTGTCGAGTATGAAAGTTGAACGCGATTGGGAAGGTAATGTGGTGAATTAACCATCTTTACACAAAATTTACAAAGTTAGCAAAAAATTTACATGTTATTAAAATCAAATTGATATTCGCTTAGTAGACTGTATAGGTATGTTAAAGGACCAAGGAGGAATCATCTGTGGAAGATGTAAAAAAAGCACTAGTAACTAAATCCAAGCGCTCGAAAATGGAACAACGTGGAAAGTTTATCAGCTTTTTATGTATTGCATTGATTGTAGTGGTTGTTTTAGCAATATTTTATTTTGTTGCCAGCAAAGGGTTAGCGACCTTTTTTGTTGATAAAATCAATGTTTTTGATTTCTTATTTGGAACAAATTGGAATCCAAGCGCACTCGGGCCGGATGGAAAACCAATGGTAGGAGCTCTACCAATGATCGCGGGTTCGTTTATCGTTACTTTTTTATCTGCGATCATTGCAACACCTTTTGCCATCGGAGCAGCTGTGTTCATGACAGAAATCTCTCCGAAAAACGGAACAAAGATTTTACAACCGGTCATTGAACTACTTGTAGGTATTCCTTCAGTTGTTTATGGGTTTATCGGTCTATCCGTCATCGTTCCATTCATTCGCGGCATTTTTGGCGGAACGGGTTTTGGTATTTTAGCCGGAACATTTGTGTTGTTCGTAATGATCTTACCAACGGTTACGACGATGACAGTCGATGCGTTAAAAGCCGTACCAAGACACTATCGTGAAGCTTCTCTTGCATTAGGAGCAACGAGATGGCAAACCACATATAAAGTAGTCTTACGCGCAGCAATTCCAGGAATCTTGACAGCTATCGTCTTTGGGATGGCTCGTGCCTTTGGTGAAGCCTTAGCGATCCAAATGGTTATCGGTAATGCGGCATTGATGCCAACAAGCTTTACCACTCCAGCTGCAACGCTGACATCGATCTTGACGATGGGTATCGGAAATACGATCATGGGTACCGTTGAAAACAACGTTTTGTGGTCTCTAGCCTTGATCCTACTCTTGATGTCATTATTCTTTAATATCGTTATCCGCTTGATTGGTAAGAAGGGAGAATTGAAATAATGAATGCAAAACGTTCTGATAAAATAGCAACAGGTGTCTTATATGTGATTTCAGGCATCATCGTCCTGATCCTCGCTGCGTTGCTTCTTTATATCTTAGTTCGCGGTATTCCACATATCTCTTGGGCATTTTTGACTGAACCGTCAAAAGCGTATCAAACTGGCGGAGGAATTGGAATCCAATTATTCAACTCTATCTATTTACTGATCATCACAATGATCATCAGTTTTCCGATTTCACTGGGTGCAGGAATCTACTTGTCTGAGTATGCAGGTAAAAACTGGTTGACAGATGTCATCCGCACATCCATTGAGATTCTTAGCTCATTGCCTTCTGTCGTTGTCGGTCTCTTTGGTTTCTTGGTTTTCGTTATCCAATTCCAATATGGGTTCTCGATCATTTCAGGTGCCTTGGCATTAACCGTATTCAACTTGCCTTTATTGACTCGGACAGTCGAAGAATCTTTACAAGCAGTTCATTACACACAACGCGAAGCTGGTTTAGCTCTAGGATTGTCTCGTTGGGAAACAGTGCTTCGTGTCGTTGTTCCTGAAGCGACACCAGGTATTTTGACGGGGGTCATCTTGAGTTCTGGCCGTATTTTCGGTGAGGCCGCAGCGTTGATCTATACCGCTGGTCAAAGTGCGCCAGCCTTAGATTTTACTAACTGGAATCCATTTAGCATTTCCAGCCCGATCGGTATCTTCCGACAAGCTGAAACACTAGCTGTCCACATTTGGAAAATCAATACAGAAGGAACGATGCCCGATGGGGTTTCCGTTTCGGCAGGAGCTTCTGCAGTATTGATCATCGCTGTGTTACTATTCAACTTTGGTGCTCGAGCAATTGGAAAACGTCTGCACCGTAAAATGACTTCAGCTTAAGGAGAAGAAGCAGAATGAAAGAATATAATATGAATGAAACCAACATCATCAAAATGGGCGCTGAAAAAGATATCGCGCTATATACAGATGATTTGCATGTATGGTATGGCGATAACGAAGCCATTAAAGGTGTCAATCTTGAATTTGAAAAGAATAAAATCACTGCATTGATCGGACCATCAGGGTGTGGGAAGTCCACTTATCTACGTTCATTGAATCGAATGAACGATGGGATCGCAAACACGAAGATCACTGGAAAGATCATGTATAAAGAAGTCGATGTCAATGCACCACAAATCGACGTTTACGAAATGCGCAAACGAATCGGCATGGTGTTCCAACGTCCGAATCCTTTTAGTAAATCAATCTATGACAATATTACGTTTGCCTTGAAACAGCATGGTGAGAAAAACAAACAAAAACTAGATGAGATCGTCGAAACTAGTTTGAAGCAAGCGGCATTATGGGATCAAGTCAAAGATAGTTTGAATAAAAGTGCTTTGGCGTTATCAGGTGGACAACAGCAACGTCTTTGTATCGCTCGTGCAATCGCGATGAAACCAGATATTTTATTGCTTGATGAACCAGCGAGTGCGTTAGACCCGATTTCTACTGGGACTGTTGAAGAAACGTTAGTCAACTTAAAAGAAGATTATACGATTATTATTGTGACTCACAATATGCAACAAGCTGCCCGGATCAGCGATTACACTGCGTTCTTCTATCTTGGAAATGTGATCGAGTATGACAAGACGAATAAGATATTTACTAGACCTAAGATTCAGGCAACTGAAGACTATGTGTCCGGTCATTTTGGTTAAGACGGAGGACTTGCTATGACAAAAGAAATTATCTCATCAAAAGATCTTCATCTGTATTATGGGGAAAAAGAAGCCTTGAAAGGCATTGATCTAAGTTTCAATAAAGGCGAGATCACTGCAATGATCGGACCATCTGGTTGTGGGAAATCTACTTATTTACGTTCATTGAATCGTATGAATGATTTGATCCCAGGTGTAACGATCACTGGTAGTGTCGTTTACAAGGGCAATGATATCTACAGTCCTAAAACGGATATCGTTGGACTACGTAAAGAAATCGGTATGGTGTTCCAACAACCAAATCCTTTTCCATTCTCCATCTATGAAAATGTCATTTATGGGTTGAAAATCAAAGGTGAAAAAGACAAAAAAGTGTTAGACCAAGTAGTAGAAGAGAGCTTGAAAGCAGCATCTGTTTGGGAAGATGTCAAAGATAAATTGCATAAAAGTGCGTTGTCTTTATCAGGTGGACAACAACAGCGAGTGTGTATTGCCCGTGTGTTAGCTGTCAATCCAGAAATTATTTTATTAGATGAGCCAACTAGTGCCTTAGATCCAGTCTCTACTGGTAAAATAGAAAGTATGTTATTAGAATTAAGAGAACGCTATACGATGATCATTGTGACTCACAATATGTCACAAGCATCACGTATCTCAGACAAAACAGCTTTCTTCTTAGATGGCAATTTGATCGAGTTCAACAATACGAAAAAAATATTTATGAATCCTGATAAAAAAGAAACGGAAGATTATATCTCAGGACGATTCGGATAAGGAGGAAAGAGGATGTTACGAACACAATTTGAAGAAGAATTATTGAACCTTCATAATCAATTTTACGAAATGGGAATGATGGTTAGTAATGCCGTGCATAAATCAGTGCGCTCTTATACAAAACACGACAAAGTTCTTGCAAAAGAAGTAATTGAAAATGACATTACAATCAATGATATGGAAACACGATTAGAGAAAAAAAGTTTTGAAATGATTGCTTTGCAACAACCGGTGACAACTGATCTACGAACGATCATCACAGTCATGAAAGCAAGTTCAGATTTAGAGCGTATGGCTGACCACGCAGTATCAATCGCCAAGTCAACGATTCGTCTTAAAGGAGAAACAAGAATTCCTGAAATCGAAAAAGAAATCTCTGATATGTCTGATTATGTCAAAAAAATGGTAGATAATGTCTTAGTCGCTTACGTTAAAACAGATGAAAAGGATGCACGTACGATTGCAAATATGGATCATCGTGTCAATGAATCATTCAATCGGATCTACAATGCAACGATCAAAAATATGCAAGCAAATCCCGAAACTGTTATCAGTGGAACGGACTATGTCAACGTAGCAAGTTATTTAGAGCGGATCGGTGA
This sequence comes from Enterococcus pernyi, assembly GCF_045371165.1. NCBI lineage: Bacteria > Bacillati > Bacillota > Bacilli > Lactobacillales > Enterococcaceae > Enterococcus > Enterococcus pernyi. The sequence continues at coordinate 233,895 of NZ_JBIQDM010000002.1, read as the reverse complement.
TTACGTAACAAATATCTGTGAATGGATCGTGTATCTAGCTACAGGTAAAATCACTGAGTTGAACACAAATCATAACGAAGAGACTAATCAAAGATAAAAATCATTCGCTGATTTTTGTCAAATGCTGATCAGTATTTCTGAGAAATAAGCGCCAACTTCCGAAAAGAGAGATATATTTTTGGAAGTTGGCTTTTTTATTAATATAGAAGACAATTATTCGAGATTTGGCGATGATTAATTGTTTGTTGTTATCCATTTCATAAATTTTAAGGATCGGGTACATTAGATATCCTGTTCCTTCTAAAAATGAATAAATGGTGTTCAAGAAGCAACACTTCGGACATAAGTCAAAAAAATAAAAAATGAAAAAGCCATTTTCGATTTTTCTGCCTTATGCCTTAGTACTGACCGCTTCTTTCACAACCTTAGAATAAACGGTGTTCAAGAAGTAGCTCCTTCAGAAATAAGCGTGAACCCCCAAAAATTTGAAGAACAATTTTCGGTTCTTCACGCTTATTTCTCGGAGCTGAGCACTTCTTTCACAACCTTAGAAAGGAAGGCGTATGTACAAAAAAAAACGATTATTGATCAAATGTTTGATTCTTTGTAGTTGTTTTGTGGCCGCATGGGTAATCCAACATGCCACTGAATGGTACGAAGACCCAATCATGCAAGTACAGCAAGTATCGCTAGAAAATGAACAACAAGTAATCAAAGGAGAATTGATGAATACGCAAGCGAAAGGAACAGAACTCACTCTGTTTATTCCGCACCAAGAAAATCAGATCGAACATGCAAAAGCTAAGACGAATCAACTTTATCTCGTACGGAAAATCGGGGATGAATGGCAGATACTCAGCAAAAAAAATGACGGCTGGTTATTCCTTTTTACAAGTTTATTTATCTGTGCGCTCTTGTTCGTAGGCGGAAAAGCAGGCATATTCACTTTGATCAGTGTAGGACTCAATCTCTTGTTATTGATTTTACTTCTTCAGGGTTTCACGCAGATCCAAGGGATATCTTTGGTGATGACGAGTGTCCTTTTTGTCTTTCTAGGAACGGTCATTTGCGTTTTTGCCTTAGATGGTTGGCAACAAGGTGGACGGATAAAAATCGTCGCAACCATGACGAGTGTAGGTGTAGCTTTTCTAATTTGTTTGTTCGCAATGGATTATTTGAACGATCAAGGATTACGTTATGAGGAAATGAGTTACTTGACTCGACCGTATCGTTCCGTTTTTTTAGCTAGTTTATTAGTAGGGATGACAGGTGGGGTATTGGATACAGTTGTCACAGTCACGACAACTTTAGATGAGTTGGTGAATAAAAAACCAAAAATAACGATGAAACGATTGTGGCAGTCTGGTCAAATGGTAGGACAAGATGTAATTGGCTCCATGACGAATATCTTACTATTCGTATACGTCAGTGGGACGATCCCGATGTTACTTGTTTACTTTAACAATGGTTGGCCCTTGAGAGATGCGATTGAGCTACATCTCTCGTTGGAATTGCTACGTGTGATCAGCGGAAGTCTAGGCATTGTCCTTTCGATTCCCATTACACTTTTATGCTATTTAGGCCATTTGAAGTATCGGAGGGCGATTTGATGAATGTACTTTTGCTCTTAGCACTTCTCTTAGTGCTATTGATTTTACTGGTTGGTGGGAAAAATGGGCTCTATACGATCTTAGGTCTGTTCATCAACGTCCTGTTGTTTTTCCTTCTATTACTCCTCTATCATTTTCGGTTGCCAATATTACCAAGTGCCATCGTGATCTTTTTATTGATCACTAGTGTCACATTGTTTTTTGTTAATGGCTATAATCTCAAGATGAAAGCAGCTTTTCTTAGTGTATTGCTTTTTTTAGTGGTTTTCTTAGTGGTGACGCCGTTTCTTTCTGAATTAGCGATCCAAGGGTTTACAAGGATTGAATTAGATGAACTGACAGGGTTCGATTTGCATGTACCCTTGGATTTTTTCGCATTGACGCGAGCAATTTTATTGATCAGTGTGAGTGGAGCCGTATTAGATGCAAGTGTGTCCATCGCTAGTGCGACGTATGAAGTATATCTGACAGATCCATTACAAAGCTATCGGGAATTAGTAAAATCGAGTATACGGATCGGCAGAAAAATTTTAGCTACAACAGTAACGACCTTGGTTTTTGCTTTTATGGGAAATTGTTTAGCCCTGATATTGTGGTTCATTGATCTAGAATTGTCTTTTGGCCAGTTGATCAACGAAAAAACTTTCGTTTTGGAGTATGTAACTGTAGTAGTCACGACAAGCGCAGCGATCCTTGTTTTACCGATAACATCAGTCATTTCTTCAATTTTATTTACTCGACAGAAAAAATCATCCTAAGAATGAGAGAAAGTTACAACTTAAGTCCTATGACTTTTTCTTCAAATCATTGCATAATATGTATGTAAGGAAAAGCTTGCAAACAATTTTTGCTATAAGGAGGCAATTTCCATGAAAGAAAGAGAACGTATTTTAGAATTAGTTAAAAAAGGCATCCTTTCAACTGAAGAAGGTTTAGACCTATTGGAGAGTATGGCAACTGAAAAAGATGAAAAGCAAATCGCAAAAGAGGCAGATCGTGTACATGCTGATCGTAAAGAAAAAGATGAAGCAAGTCGTTTGATCGATGAACTTGAAAATGGCAAAGCTGAACGTGAAGCAGTAGAACCAGATCCAAGACAAAAAGAGCAAGAAGACAAAGAGAATCTAGAAAAAATCTTAGATGAATTGGCGACTGAAGCGAACAAAACTTCTGCTCACTTAGATGAAGTCAACGCAAAACTTTTTGAAAATAAAATTGCACGCAATGAAAAACAGGAAACATTGATGCAATTGAATACAAAAGAAGAGTTGGATCAACTAACAGAAGAAGAATTGACACAACGTCAACAATTGGAGCAAGAAGTCAAAGAACTTGAAGCAGCCGGAGATCTCTTATCTGAAGAGCGGATCAAGCTTGAAGCTGAATTAAAAGATATCCGTAAAAGCCAATGGTCTGAGAAAAAAGACACCTTTGCTGAGAAATTTGACTTGCCAGAGGATTGGAAAGAACAAGCAAATGACACATTGAACCAAGTCGGCGAAAAAATGACTGAAGCTGGGAGTCAACTAGGTAAATTCTTAAAGAAAACCTTCCAAAATGTTTCCGTAACAGTGAATGATAATATGGAATGGAAAGATGTCAGTTTACGAGTACCTGGGATCGCTACAACTAAATTTGAACACGAATTTTACTATAGCGCGCCACAAGCAAGTATTATCGACATCAAAGCGGCTAATGGGAATGTCACCTTGAAAACTTGGGATAGCGAAGACGTAAAAGTCGAAGCGAAAATCAAGCTTTATGGAAAAATGGGTGCAGAGCCTTATGAAGCTTTTGCTGAACGCAGTCAAATCGAAGTCAATGATGAACACATTTCTTTCCAAATCCCGAACAAACGTGTACGTGCCGATTTAGTCTTCTACTTACCAAAACGCACGTATGACCATACAGCAATCAAATTACTCAATGGTAATATTGTAGTTGAAGATTTAGATGTAAAAGATATTTATATGAAATCAACAAACGGTAATATCTTGGTTGAGCAAATGGCTGCAACGATGCTTGAGATTGGTGGAGTCAATGGGAATATCGATGTCCGTAATGGAGATATTTTAGATTCAATCATTGAAACAGTCAACGGTACAGTTACTTTTGGCGCAACACCAGAAAACTTAGCGATTTCATTAGTCAATGGGGATGTTCGTTTGACAGTGAAAGAAGATCGTTTGAAGAAAATCGAAGCAAGCTCAGTCAATGGTAACGTCAAAGTTGCATTGCCAACAACCATCGGTATGGACGGTCATGCAAAAACAAGTCTCGGCAGTATCAATAGCCGCCTGTCTGATTATGAAGTGATCCGTGAAAAGAAAGAGCGCACGAATCAAATGTTAGAATTCCGTCGCGTTTCTGAAAATGAAATGGCGAAAATTGAATTGTCTACTACAACTGGTAGTATCTATTTAAAAGATACAGATAAATAATTTTTTCGCTTCGACCTTCTGAAAGAGGAAGGCGAAGCGAAAATCATACTTATAAGAAACAAACAATAGGTTTATTATTTCAATAAATCTTCCGAAGTAAGATTGTTTTAGCATCTTTCTTCAATTAAAATAGGAGAACAGAGGTGAAAGAAAATGAAAAAAAAGTTGACAAAATCAAATAAAAATATTGTATTGACTGGTACTTTAGCTGGGATTGCTGAATATCTTGGGATTGATCCAACAGTTGTTCGTGTCATTTACGTCTTCTTAAGTTTAGTTGCATTCGGAAGCCCAATTATTTTATACATTCTGTTGGCTTTGCTTGTGCCTTCAGGAAAGAATAATCAACGTCGTTATGGACATGACAACGACTATTATCAAAAAAACAACTACAGAGAACAAACGAATAAACGAAAAGAGGCAGAGAAAATCAACGATGACGAATGGAGTGACTTTTAATGTCTTATCTTCAACGTATTGTTGTTAGTACGCTGACGTTTATCTCTCTGGCAGTTATTTTTCCAAATATGATATTTGTGAATAGTATTTGGACCGCAGTTGTGGCGAGTTTTGTTCTTTCTGTGCTGAATCTATTAGTCAAGCCATTCATTATGTTTTTATCGATCCCCTTTACCTTGTTGACGTTTGGATTATTCACTTTTGTGATCAACGCATTGATTTTACAAATGACCTCCTTCTTTGTCGGAGCAGCTAATTTTAGCTTTTCGTCATTTGGATCAGCTATAATGATTGCAGTGATCATGTCATTCGTAAATATCATCGTTAGCAATCGTAATATGAACAGGAATCGTTAGAAAACAATGCAAAGGACAATAAAGCACAATCAAATAAGTGGAAAGAGGAAGTGGCAATTGTCGCTTCCTCTTCTTATTTCTAAAGAAATGACAGCGATTTCTTGATCGGTGCTTGCCATAAAAAACGAGTGTAATGAAAAGGATATCCCTTGTTTTTTTTATTGGTAGTACTTTTACCGATAGAATGATAAAATAAAAGAGAACAGTTTAATAGAAATGAGGTATACGAATGGCAGAAATGGTAAAAGTTAGCCAATTAGTAGAAAAACTATCATTAGAAATCGTCACTGGTGACGAGCAAAGTTTAAATCGTGTCATCGTAACCGGTGATATCTCCAGACCTGGACTGGAATTGACCGGTTATTTTAATTATTATTCGCATGATCGACTACAGTTATTTGGGAGCAAAGAAATCAGCTTCGCAGAACGGATGATGCCGGAAGAGCGTTTGATGATCATGCGTCGTTTATGCAGTGAAGACATGCCAGCCTTTATCATCTCTAGAGGTTTAGCTGCACCAGAAGAAATGATTCAAGCAGCAAATGAACATGGCATGGCCGTTTTGCGTTCGCCAATCTCAACCTCACGTTTACTTGGTGAGTTATCAAGTTATTTAGATGGACGATTAGCACCTAGGACAAGTGTTCACGGCGTCTTAGTCGATGTCTATGGACTAGGTGTCTTGATCCAAGGAGATAGTGGTATTGGGAAGAGTGAGACAGCGTTAGAACTGATCAAAAGAGGCCATCGATTGATTGCAGATGATCGAGTGGATGTGTATCAACAAGATGAGCTAACTGTTATTGGAGAGCCACCAAAAATCCTTGAACATTTGATTGAGATTCGCGGAATCGGGATCATTGATGTGATGAATCTTTTTGGTGCCAGTGCAGTCAGAGGATCGATGCAAGTCCAATTAGCTGTCTACTTAGAAGCTTGGGCAAAAGAGAAAAAATACGATCGTTTAGGGTCTGAAGATACTTCTGTTGAAATTGCGGAAGTAGGTATCCCCCAAATCAAAATACCTGTGAAAACTGGACGAAATGTCGCGATCATCATTGAAGTTGCTGCGATGAATTTCCGTGCGAAAACGATGGGATTCGATGCAACGAAGACATTTGAAGAAAGATTGAGCCGTTTGATTGAAGAAAATTCAAACGGACAATAGCTAGGAGTGAAAGTATGATTGCACAAATCAATCGGGTCGCTTTTGACCTTTTAGGAGTTCCTATTTACTGGTATGCATTGATCATTGTTTCAGGCATTATCATCGCCATGTGGTTAAGCAGTCGAGAAGCAGTAAGAGTAGGAATGAAAGCAGAAGACGTCACTGACTTTATGTTATGGGGATTACCGCTATCGATCATTGGCGCACGCTTGTATTACATCTTGTTCGATTTACCACAGTATATTGCAAATCCGATCCAAATATTCAATATCCGTTCAGGCGGTCTAGCGATTTATGGTGGTCTGATTGCAGGCGGTATCACATTATATTTTTACACGAAATATCACTTCATTGATGTCTGGACGTTCTTGGACATTGCTGCACCTAGTGTTTTATTAGCACAAGCAATTGGGCGCTGGGGAAATTTCATGAACCATGAAGCATTTGGACCAGATACAACAAGGAGTTTCTTAGAAAGTCTATATTTACCGAATTTTATTATTGATAATATGTATATCGATGGGATCTATCGACAGCCAACTTTCCTTTATGAATCAGTATGGAGCCTTATTGGCGTGATCATCCTCTTATTACTACGGAAGAAAACGCATCTTTTGAAAAAAGGGGAAATCGCACTGCTTTACTTGATATGGTATAGTTTTGGTCGTTTCTTCATCGAAGGAATGAGAACGGATAGTCTTTACTTTTTAGATACGATCCGTGTGTCACAGCTTTTATCTGCTGTGCTATTCATTGGAGCAATCGTTCTATTCATCTGGCGTCGGAAAAAAGGCAACTTACCAGATTACGACCGATCTTTAGGGAAAAATCAATTCATTATCTAAAGTCCAAGTCGAAAAAAATGAAAAAATTTGCAGGAGTGGTAAAATGAAATATAGGGTAGCGGTTTTAGGTGCTGGCTCGTGGGGAACAGCATTAGCACAAGTGCTTGCTGAAAATGGTCATGACGTTCGACTCTGGAGTCACCGTGCCTCACAGGTTAATGAAATCAACCAAAAGCATACCAATGAGCATTATTTACCAAAACACCAATTGCCCAAAACGATCATCGCATACTCGGACATGGCGAAGGCTGTTTCTGATGTAGATGCTGTTTTGTTCGTTGTACCGACTAAGGCGATTCGTTCGGTATGTCAAGAACTCGTTGAGGTCTTGCAAACAAAACCAGTGATCATCCATGCAAGTAAAGGCTTAGAACAAGGAACACACAAGCGGATCTCAGAAGTCCTGGCAGAAGAGATCCCAGCAGAAAAGAGACAAGCAATTGCTGTTTTATCGGGTCCAAGTCATGCAGAAGAAGTGGCTCGTCACGATATTACGACGATCACTGCTGCAAGCACGGAAGCAGATGCTGCTAAATTTGTTCAAACACTATTTTTGAATCATTATTTCCGAATCTATACGAATCCTGATGTTATTGGGGTCGAAATGGGTGCCGCTTTAAAAAACATTATCGCAATCGGTGCAGGTGCAATCCATGGCTTAGGTTTTGGGGATAATGCAAAGGCAGCTATCATGACAAGAGGATTAGCAGAAATCAGCCGCTTAGGTGTTGCTATGGGAGCAAATCCGTTGACCTTCATCGGACTGAGCGGTGTCGGTGATTTAATTGTCACTTGTACAAGTATCCACTCGAGAAATTGGCGTACCGGTAATCTGCTTGGACAAGACCATGAATTAAGCGAAGTCTTGGATAATATGGGCATGGTCGTGGAAGGTGTCCAGACCACACGAGCTGCTAAAGAGTTAGCTGAGACCATGGGGATCGAGATGCCGATCACTCAAACGATTTATGAAGTGCTATATGAGCACAAGAACATAAATGAAGCAGCGACAGAGATCATGTTGCGCGATGGCAAAAAAGAGAATGAATTTCACTAACATTTTTAAGGGAGAGAAAAAAATGAAAGTAAAAAAAGCAGTGATTCCAGCAGCAGGTTTAGGAACAAGATTTTTACCTGCAACAAAAGCGATGGCAAAAGAAATGTTGCCGATCGTTGATAAACCAACGATTCAATTTATCGTAGAAGAAGCGTTAAAATCAGGGATTGAAGATATTTTGATCGTCACAGGGAAAGCAAAACGCCCAATTGAAGATCATTTTGACTCAAATATCGAATTAGAAACGAACTTAGGCGAAAAAGGAAAAACTGAATTACTAAAATTAGTGGAAGAAACAACGGATGTAAACCTTCATTTTATTCGTCAATCGCATCCTAAAGGGTTAGGACACGCTGTGTTGCAAGCAAGAGCATTCATCGGAAATGAACCGTTTGTTGTCATGTTAGGTGATGACATCATGGAAGATGAAATCCCATTGACACAACAACTGATCGACGATTATGAGCGTACACATGCTTCAACGATCGCCGTGATGCAAGTACCTCACAAAGATACATCTAAATATGGGATCATCAATCCAGGAGAAGAACTAGAAGACGGCTTATTCAATGTCAAAGATTTTGTTGAAAAGCCTGAACCAAGTAAAGCACCAAGTGATTTAGCAATTATTGGACGCTATTTATTGACACCCGAAATCTTTGATGTCTTAGCAGAGCAAAAACCAGGTGCAGGTAATGAGATCCAATTGACCGATGCAATCGATACATTGAATAAGACACAACGCGTATTCGCACGTAAATTTACGGGTAAACGTTATGATGTCGGCGACAAATTTGGTTTTATGAAAACAAGTATCGAATATGGATTGACACATCCAGAAGTGGGTGGACCATTAAGAGAATACATTCTATCATTAGGCAAGTCTTTAGCAGCAGAGACGCCTTCATCTTTCAATCAATCAACAGAAACTTCTGAACCAACTAACAAAAAGTAAACAAGCGAGATGCTTCAGCTGCTGATCAAAATGTAGGTAGTTGAAGCTTTTTGCTATTTTTTATTTGTTTAAAAAATATGAAAATGCTATCCTTATAGCAAGAAGAGGAGAAGGAGGCTTGATTATGACAGTTGGAGAAATTGCTGGCTTGATTGCAGCAATTGCTTTTGCAATACTTGTGGTCTTTCTAGTACGTGTATTGATTCGATTAGCAAAAACGATTGAAAAAGCAGAACAAACAGTAACAGAAGCAAACACAACGATTGAAGTCGTTACCAAAGATGTTGATCTTTTATCGAGACAAGTCGAAGGCTTGTTAGTGAAAAGCAACGAATTGTTGAATGATATCAACGGAAAAGTAGCAACGATCGATCCTTTATTTACAGCTGTCGCTGATTTGAGCGAGAGTGTATCAGAATTGAATTCTTCAAGCAAACACATCGTTACAAAAGTTGGTGGCATCGGTAAAACAACAGCAAAAGCAACTGTTGCCAGCAAAGTCGGTGGGACTGCAGTGAAATTCTTTAAACATAAAAAACCAACAACAGATACGACAGGAGGAAAATAATCATGGCAAAAAAAGGTGGATTTTTACTAGGTGCAGTGATTGGTGGTACAGCCGCAGCAGTGGCAGCATTGCTACTTGCACCAAAATCTGGTAAAGAATTACGTGATGAATTAGCAGCACAAGCGGATGATTTTCTAGATATGGCTTCTGATTATACAGAGATGGTAAAAGAAAAATCAACTGAATTGACAAGTATCGCAAAAGACAAAGCGCATGATCTTTCACAACAAGCAGGCGATTTAGCTGGTAATGTCAAACAAACAGTCTCAGACGCAACAGCCGACGCAGGAGACGAATCAGAAGATATTTTAGTGACATTGAAAGAGCAATCAGCTGATTTATCTGATCGTTTCAAAAAATCAGCTGCTGATTTAGGCGACACAGCAGCTGCTGCGAAAGAAGACATCATGATCGACATCAAAGATACAGCAGACCAAGCAGGTAGTACTGTAAAAGAAGGCATTGACGAAGCTAAACCAGTAGCTGAAGATGCAAAAATCTTGTCTGAGATGGCAAAAGAAGATGCAGCTACTGCGAAAGAAGATTTAAAAGATACATTTAAATAAGCAACACTAAAAAGTGAGCAAGAAAAGGCACGATCAGGAAACAACCTGATTCGTGTCCTTTTTTCTCTAATCTTACGTGGAGAGGATATTGTAAATGATTGAGATCAAGAAAAGCGATTCCGAAGAAACAGAAAAGAAAATCATTGGTCTGCTGAACGAACAATATATGCAATCATTTTCTACAAATGAACACTTAACAACTCAAATCATTTCAATCAGTGCATCTAAGGATGAGAAGTGGATCGGTGGCGCAGTAGCATCTTTATTTGGTAATACCTTGCATCTATCATTGCTCGCCGTAGATCAATCGTACCGTCACGAAGGCATCGGATCGCGATTAATAGAAGCGGTTCAACAAACAGCATTGGAAAACCAGTGTTTGTATATGACCGTCAATACGCAAGATTATCAAGCTCGAGAGTTCTACGAAAGGCATGGCTTTGAGGTGTTTGCTTCGGTGGAAAATATGCCTTTTGTTGGCACAACGAAATTCTATTTAAAGCAACAAATAGCAAATGAATAGGTATCGACAACTAACGGATATCAGAAAAAGCAACTAAAAAAATAAGCGATAACCCGAAAATAGTTTCTACTTTGGGGTTATCGCTTATTTACAGGTCAAAACGCTTCTTTCACAACCTATGATAAACGGTGTTCAAGAAGCAACACTTCAATAATAAGTCAAAAAAACCAAAATGAAAAAAGCCATTTTGGTTTTTTGCCCTTATTACTCAGTGTTGAGCGCTTCTTTCACAACCTAGATAAACGGTGTTCGAAAGCCAGCTCCTTCAATATTAAGTCAAAACTTGAAAAAATATGAGAAGCTATTTTCTCAAGTTCTGTCTTAATACTCGGAGCAGAACGGCTTTCTCACAACCTCGATGAACGGTGTTCAAGAAGCTGACCTTCAACATTAAGCTGAGAAATCAAAAAATATGGAAAGCTATTTTCTGATTTCCCCTCTTACTGCTCAGGTCAAAACGCTTCTTTCACAACCTTACTCCACTACTAATAATTCTTTTGGTGTTGTTGTAAATGGGATGCAACCGTCACTTGTGACATAGACGCAATCTTCGATTCTTACGCCTACTTGATCAGGGATATAAATACCTGGTTCTAATGAGAAGCACATGCCTTCTTCGATCACTAGATCATTGCCTGCCACTAATGAGGGATATTCATGAACAGTTGTACCAATACCATGACCTAGACGATGATTGAAGTATTCGCCGTAGCCGTAGCTTTCAATGACGTTACGTGCGACTTGATCAAGTTCAGCGGCTGTGACGCCTGGACGAACAGCTTCTTGAGCTGCTAATTGGGCTTCAAGCGTGATTTGGTAGATTTTCTCTTGAAATTCTGTCGGTTTTTGGAAGGCAACTGTTCGTGTCGCATCACTACAATAGCCATCCCATACGACGCCTAGATCGAACAAGACAAGTTCATTTGGTTGGATCGTAGTACTTCCAGGTGTTCCATGAGGGCTTGCTGCATTTGTCCCCGCTAAAACTAGCGTGTCAAAAGACATTTGAGATACCCCTTGTTTTTTTAGTTGATATTCGATTTCAGCAATAATCGCTTGTTCCGTTACGCCTTCTTTGATGGAGCGAAAACCAATTTCAAAAGCTACATCTGCCCATTTTCCTGCCGCAATCAATTGCTCTTTTTCTTTTTTTGTTTTGATCAATTGCAGACGTTGGATGACCGGAGTCAGGTCAGCAAATCGGACGCTGCTTGTCATTTGTAGCGATAATGCGTCAAAGCGATCAACCGTCAATGCATTTTTTTCGATCCCGATCGTTTTTATTTGTGGATAACGGGTGCGGATCTCTTGCCCGATCAATAGCCAAGGATCTTCACTATCAAGATAACCACGGACATCATAGGCCCAAGGACTATTTTGTGCATCTTCTACTTCTAAGGCTGGTGTAAACAAGAAAGGATCTTGGTCAAGTGGAAGAAATAGAGCTAGTACACGTTCGTGGGGTTCACTTTCATAACCAGCAAAATAGGCGATATGACCTGGATCACTGATATAAGCAAGGTCGATTTCTTTTTGAGCCATCCATTGGCGTAATTCATTGATTTTTTCAAGATTCATTTGGACATCCTTCTTTCGCATTTATGGCATGTTTCGATAATTCATTGTACCACTCTTGTAAAAAAAGACCAATTGACTAAAAGTGAAAAAGGTGATTTTTTTCATGAAAACGCTAGTAAAACGGTTGCAATTTCTGTCAATCTTTGATATCCTGTTTTAGAAATGTAAATCGTATTTTCAGAAAAGATATAAAAACAGAATAGGAGAACAACGATGGAAAAACAAACTATCACTATTTATGACGTAGCGAGAGAGGCAAATGTTTCTATGGCTACTGTTTCACGTGTTGTCAATGGGAATCCAAATGTAAAACCAGCTACAAGAAAAAAAGTATTGGAAGTCATTGACCGCTTAGATTATCGCCCAAATGCTGTAGCTCGTGGTCTTGCAAGTAAAAAAACAACGACGGTTGGGGTCATCATCCCAGATGTCAGCAATATGTTCTTTGCTTCATTAGCACGTGGGATCGATGATGTGGCAACGATGTACAAATATAATATCATTTTGGCAAATTCAGACGGAAATGACCAAAAAGAAGTCAACGTACTGAACAATCTTTTAGCCAAACAAGTTGACGGTGTGATTTTCATGGGGCATCATATCACAGATGAAATCCGTGGCGAATTCTCACGTTCAAAAACTCCAGTTGTTTTAGCTGGTTCGATCGATCCAGACGAACAAGTAGGAAGTGTCAATATCGACTATACTTCAGCGACAAAAGATGCAGTAACTAAATTAGCTAAAAACGGCAATAAAAAAATTGCCTTTGTAAGTGGTGCATTGATTGACCCGATCAATGGCCAAAACCGTTTGAAAGGCTACAAAGAAGCGTTGAAAGAAAACGGACTGACTTATAGTGAAGGTTTGATCTTTGAATCAAGCTATAATTTTAGAGATGGCTTGTCATTAGTAGAACGTATCCACAATAGTGGAGCAACTGCTGTTTATGTAACGGATGATGAACTAGCAATCGGTATTTTAGATGGCTTGATTGACCGTGGTGTCAAAGTACCAGAAGAATTTGAGATCATCACAAGCAACAATTCTTTATTGACTGAAGTTGCTCGCCCACGCTTGACAAGTATTACGCAACCATTATATGACTTAGGTGCGGTATCAATGCGTCTATTGACAAAAATGATGAACAAAGAAGAAGTAGAAGAAAAAACAATCATCTTACCTTATGGAATTGAAGAAAAAGGTTCAACGAAATAAATCGATTGAGATAAACATCAAGCGATTGATCAAATAAAACGATAACTAAAAGTAGCTGAAATGACAAAGAATAGTCGTTTCAGCTACTTTTTTATGGAAATAACAGGGGCAAAGCTTCACCAAAGATAAGTAAAAACGAAAAAAAAATGAGCCGGATCTTGATATCATTTATCAAGATCTGACTCATTTTTTTTTGAGAAAGAGTAGTGGACTCAGATTGTTTCGTTAATCGTCGTCTTTGTCATCCTCTTTGTTCTGTGGATTTTCACGTTCGAATGTTCCGACAGTATTCCAGTAATCTTTGTAATTTTCATCCGTTCCACCTACACCAAATTTGAAGGTGCTTTTCTCAGGACCATTTTTTGCCCAAAGTGACTCGACAGTTTTGCTAGGTGTATTGATCGATCTTCGGTCAACGGTCACTTTTCCAGGTAATTGTCCTGTGAAGGCAGAAACGTCTTCTTTCTTCACATCAGAAGCAAGTGTGAATTTCTGATCGGTACCAAAAATCGTTGGGTTTACTTGATACACTTGATTGATTAAATTCGCTAAATATTTGGATGAACGCAATCTTGCTTGGGCATCCATTCCGGTATTATCATCGTGTCCTGCCCAACTACTGATCGTGACAGAGGGTGTGGAGACAACTAACCATGAATCTCGGTAATCATTCGTTGAACCAGTTTTACCGATCCAGTCCGCTTGACCTAAGCTGCCATTGAGACTAGTGATATCATCTTTGAATGGTGTGGTGATCTTTTCATTGATAACGCTACGCAACATATCATTGACGATCGAAGCTGCGGCTTCGGAAAAGACGCGCACTGGTTTAACTTCGTGTTGATAAATGACATTCCCCTCGTTGTCAGTGATTGCATCAATGATATACGCTTGCTGGAATTCGCCATTATTTGCTAATGCCTGGAAGCCATTGGTTTGTTGAAGAGTGGTGACATCGACTGTTCCCAGTGGTGCCGATTCAACGCCCCAGTTGGCATTTGCGGGATAGTTCATTTTTGATAGATACGTTTCGTAGGCGTATTGTTTTGAGCCGCCATTGTTCAAAACATCTTGATATAAATGGTAAGCAGGGATATTGTTCGACCATTCCAATGATTCACGAACCGTTTGGAAGGTATTTGATCCTTTATTCGTCGCATTGACGATGTCTTCTCCCGCATTTGAGCCTTCTTGCCAAGTAGTTGCATAGTCAGAAACACGTGATTCTGAACCAACTAAGCCCATATCGATCGCTGGACCATAAACCAACATCGGCTTGATCGATGACCCGGCTTGTCTTTGAGTATCAAAGGCATGATTATTTTGGTTCAGCGCATAATTACGACCACCGACAAATCCATAAACTCGACCGGTTTTATTATCCATCAGAACGTTACCAGTCTCAACAGGTGTGCCTTTTCCGTCATCAAGTAAGTAACCATAATTGGCAACACCTGCTTGCATCGCATCATAGATGCCTTTATCGATCGTTGAATGAATCGTGTACCCTTGATTTTGGATCGTTTGTTCTGCACGTTGATAGTAGGCATTGTAGACGTCTGTATCGGATAGATCTGCGTTATCTTTTTCTCCCAATTGTCTAGCAATGATATCGGTCGCGGCATTCATGACCGTGTAATATAAGAAGTCACGGTCAGTTTGTTCTGCCACTTGTTGACCTAAGAAATCTTTTGTTAAGTCATAGGCTTTTGCTTCTTCATATTGCTCTTTTGTGATTTGGTGTTCACGGTACATGCTAAATAGCACGATGTCTTTTCTTTCTAAGCCGGCAGTAAGGTCTTCTTTCAATGCACCTGTATTGGTATAAGGGCTATAAGTGATCGGACTTTGTGGTAAACCTGCGATAAATGCCGCTTGTGGTAAGGTTAAATCGCTCGCATTGACTCCGAAGATCCCTTGCGCAGCTTCTTGGGCACCGGCAATATTTTGGCCTTTATTGTTTCTTCCGAAAGGTGAAACATTCAAATAAGTGGAGATGATTTCGTCTTTTGTAAAATGTTTCTCGACTTGAGCAGCCAATAAGATCTCATTTGCTTTACGTTTAAAGGTTGTTTCATCGGTCAAAATCTGTTGCTTGACTAACTGCTGGGTCAGTGTTGATCCTCCAGATGAGCCGATCCCGGTTGCTTCAGAGAAAAGTGCTCGGATCACCGCTTTAGGAACATAGCCTTTATGTTCTTCAAAATATTCATCCTCTGTGCTGATGATCGCAGATTTTAAATAAGGCGACATTTGATCTGAAGGGACGGTTGTCCGCATCAAATCAGTTTGGATCGTCGAGATCTCTGTATTATCGGCATAAACAAGTTTTGATGTTTCGGTTATATTGCCTAACTCAGATTGTAACTCAGATTTGGAAGGTAGCTTTGTATCTTCAACTAGATACGCAAAATAGCCGGCACCGACTCCCACACCTAATGCAGCGAATAGAATGATAAGAACCATGATAAAAACGGTTAATGATTGAAAAACGCGAAAAATGACCTTAGGAACAAACCACTTTTCTTTTGTTCGTCGTGCTTGTTTTCTTCGTGTATTATTACGTGGCAAAGGTTTCACCTCAACTAATGGTTTTATTTCGCTAATTATAGCAAATAATAGAACAAAAAAACAGACATGGCTTTTTTTGTGTCTTATTTGACCTTTGGTTTTGAGAAAACATTAAAAATTCTTCTAGTTATTTTGTATCTGCTCGGATCATTGGACAGATTTCAAACTTTTCTTTCAAATTCGTTTCAGTTAAGATAAAAGGAGAGTGAACAAATCCATTCACTGAGTGACTAGCCGAGAGGGCTTTATAGGAGGAGTAAGATGTTATTAGGTTCACATGTCAGTATGAGCGGTAAAAAGATGTTACTAGGTGCAGCAGAAGAAGCAGCCAGCTATGGTGCTTCTACTTTTATGATCTATACAGGCGCACCACAAAATACCCGTAGAAAACCAATTGAAGAAATGAATATTGAAGCTGGAAAACAATATATGGAAGAAAATGGATTGAAGAATATAGTGGTCCATGCACCGTATATCATTAATTTAGGAAATACAACGAAACCAGAGATGTTTCCTTTTGCTGTACAGTTTTTAAGAGAAGAAATCGTTCGAGCGGAAGCATTAGGAGCAACTCAGATCACATTGCATCCAGGCGCACATGTCGGTGCTGGAGCAGAGGCAGGGATTGCAAGGATCATTGAAGGGCTAAATGAAGTCTTGACGAAAGAACAGACCGCACAAATCGCCTTAGAGACAATGGCAGGAAAAGGTACAGAGATCGGCAGAACGTTCGAAGAGTTGGCACAGATCATTGATGGAGTGACATTGAATGAAAAGCTATCAGTCACCTTTGACACGTGCCACACGAATGATGCCGGCTATGATGTAGCGAATGATTTTTATGGCGTCATTGAAACGTTTGATAAAGTGATTGGTTTAGATCGCTTAAAAGTACTACACATCAATGATTCAAAAAATCCACAAGGTTCACATAAAGACCGCCACGCCAATATCGGCTTTGGTACGATCGGTTTTGATGCATTGAATAAAATCGTCCATGAACCAATGTTCAAAGATGTTTCAAAGATTCTTGAAACACCATATGTCGGAAAAGATAAAAAATTAGCTTATGCCCCTTATGGGAAAGAAATCGCGATGTTCAAAGCTGAAACCTTCAACCCAGAAGTATTCCCAGAATTATTAGCAGATGTAGAAGGCTAAGTAAGTCATATTCTTTATTAAATAAATTGATTTTTAGGATCGAATGACATGAGGTCGGGACAGAAGTGTTCAGCCTCGAGAAATAAGGCACCATCCACGAAAATTGTTCTTCAAATTTTTGTGGATGGTGCCTTATTTTTTGAAGAAGTTGCTTCTCTTCTCGTTGTTAACTTGATTTTAAATTAAAAAGATAAGGTTATGTTTATTTTGAAAGAAACGGATGATAAAAGAAAACCAATCAAATAAAGAAAATTTGTTGATTATCATTTGCCTTGGAGTTGACTTTAGGGTTTATGATAACCTATATAAAAGTGGAGGGTGATGGAATGAATATAAAAAAAGCAGCTGACATGTTTGATTTGAGTGTGGATACACTCCGTTACTATGAACGTGTAGGAGTCATCCCGCCGGTTAGTCGTAATGAGAGTGGGTATCGGGATTACACAACAAATGACCTAAATTGGATTTATTTAGCAAAAAATTTACGTAACGCGGGTTTGTCTGTAGAATCTCTCATTGAATTTGCTCACTTGGCTCAATTACGCGAAGCACAAAACGTGGAAAAAGCGCAAAAGCAGATTTTAGTTGATCAGTTAGAAGAACTAGATAGAAAACTAGAGGAGATGCAGGAAGTGAGAGAATTGCTGGTTTATAAGATCGAAACGTATGATGAACATATTGCGAAGTTCAAGGCTGGGGAAATGACTCCAGATAAAGTCGAAAAATTATGGGAACGAAAAAAGTAAAAATTTTTTCTTGCTATGGATCTAACTTCAAGGTTTAGGATAGAAAAGGTAAAGAAGAAAAGGAGGAAATAACATGAACACAATAAAATTGAACAATGGTGTAGAGATGCCTCAACTAGGATTTGGGGTTTATCAAATTCCACTAGAAGAAACAGCAGAAGCGGTTTATCAAGCCATTAATGCAGGATATCGTTTGATCGACACAGCATTTATTTACGGAAATGAAAAAGAAACTGGTGAAGGAATCCGACGTGCGATCGCCGAAGGAATTGTAAAGCGTGATGAACTTTTTGTCACTTCTAAATTATTTATTCTACAAACTCCAGAAGAAAAAGCAACTGAAACGATCGAACATTCTCTGGAGGCAATGGGGTTAGAGTATCTTGATTTATATCTAATTCATCAACCCTATGGAGATATCTATGGCGCATGGCGTGCAATGGTTGCTGCTCAAAAAGCAGAGAAATTACGTGCAATTGGGATTTCCAATTTCAAATCGGCTAAAATGATCGAATTTGTTGGTTTGAATGATGTGAAACCTCAAATCAATCAAATAGAAGTAAATCCTTGGAACCAACGTGTAGAAGATCAAGAATGGCATGAAAAATATGGCGTACAAATCGAAGCTTGGGCACCATTTGCTGAAGGTCGTCACGAGTTGTTCACAAATCCTGAATTAGCAGAAATCGGTAAAAAATATGATAAAACAGTCGGACAAGTTGTTCTTCGTTGGTTGATGCAAAGAGGGATCGTTGCTCTAGCAAAATCTGTTCGACCAGAGAGAATGGCTGAAAATATTGATATCTTTGATTTTGAACTTTCGAATGAAGATGTTGAAAAAATAGCCGCTTTAGATATGAAAGAGTCTGCCTTCTTTGACCATGATGCACCACAACAAGTGGAATGGTTTATGGAGAGAATGTTGGCTACAGAAGAATGATAGAAAACTATTGATCTGTGAAAAGGATAAAAGTTTAAAAGAATCGAATGTGAAAGGACGAAATAATAAAAGCAATAGAAAGAAGTTAGGAAATTTGAAGAGAGAAAAATTTGGTGTCATTTTACCAATTACTTTATTATCCTATTTTTTGATTTTAATGGATAATTCTATTATTTTTACAAGTTCTATGAAGATAGGAGAAAGTTTAGGTTTATCTGCAAGAGCACTTTCATGGGTATCAAGTGCATATACGCTTACTTTTGGTGGTTTTTTACTATTAAGTGGTCGCCTTTCTGATTTATTCGGAAGAAAAAAGATTTTTTTAGTTGGTTTATTTATTTTGGGATAAGTTCACTGCTTATTGGATTATCACAAACAGCAGGAACGTTGATCATGATGCGTGGTGTCCAAGGAGTAGGTAGTTCCATTATTGCTCCGACATCTTTAGCACTGCTCATGGATGCTTATCAAAATAATATGAGGCAACGTGCGATCTCTTATTATGGAGCAACGGCGGGAATTGGTTCAAGTATTGGTTTGTTAGTTGGTGGGGGACTGACTAGCTTGATTTCTTGGCGCGCTGGTTTCTTAATAAATGTGCCATTTACTCTTTTGTTAGTGGTTTTAACATTGAAATATGTGAGACCTTCGGAACGTCGAAGGGAACGTATTGATTATTTAGGAAGTTTATTATCGATCCTCGGATTGATAGGAATCATCTACGGTCTTACTGAAGGAAAAAGCAACTTTTTATTCATAGGTATCATGTTTTTAGGTTTGTTTATTTTATGGGAGCGAAGGACTTCTTCGCCAATGCTTCCCCTCGAACTTTTTAAAAATAAGATACGTTCTGGTGCCTATGCTACTCGTCTCTTATTTATGATGGCGATGCTGCCATTTTGGTTCTTTTTACCTCAAATGATGCAAAGTCAATATGGATTCTCAGCGTTACAATCAGGATTTGCTTTTCTACCACTAACGATAGTTCATTTTATTATTGCGATGCAGTTGCCGAGAATGACTGCACGATTTGGAAATAATAGGATATTGTTTGTTGGAGAAATAATACTAGTAATAGGGTTGATTTTACTGGCGGTTTCGAACCCGTTTAATGGTTATTGGCAAACGATCTTTGTTCCTATGATGATCCTTGGATTAGGACAAGGAATGATTTTAGCGCCAGTGACATCTGCTGGTATCCATGAAGCACCTGACGAATTAGCAGGTATCGCAAGTGGTTTGACGAATACCATGCACCAAATTGGTGGACCAATTGGTTTGTCATTGATTGTCTCGACTACTACTAATTTTCAAACTGAGATCTGGTGGATGGTTGCTTTTACAATCATAGCTATTGCCGTGGTAGCTATTTATCTTCATGATGAAAAATAGAACTTTCTAATTTAGTAACCACAAAAAAGAAGCATAGGTCAAAACCTATGCTTCTTTTTTTCCTGCTTAGAGGGGGGAATGGCTCACGACAACTCTTGTAAACGTTGTTCATAGCGTTTATTTCCCTTGTAAAGATCAACGATCGTCCAAGCGAGTAAGGCGAGAACTGCAACGATGATGATGTAAGCGATCCGATCAGCAAGGGCGATTGACGCAGTAGAAGCTTGATCGCCGAAGAAAGCTTCGATTTGTCCAGGGAGTCCGCGCAAGTTTAAATACGTCAAACTGATGACAGAAAACCAACCAAGTATTTTGACGATCAGTGAATTTTTGAAACGGGCGCCCATTTCTGCTTGGCTGTTGGTCATCATCAATAAAGGAATCATTGAAAAAGGTAAGGCAAAAGCTAAGAATACTTGGGACTCATTCATTAGATTATTAAGTGCTGTATGTTCTTCGATCGTGCCTTTGGAGCTAGTGAACAAGACACAAAGTAGTACTGGAATGACGGACAATAGTCGAGTGACTAAACGGCGTAACCAGATCGGCATGCGCATATGGATAAAGCCTTCCATAATGACTTGTCCAGTCAATGTACCGGTAATCGTTGAATTTTGACCAGAAGCAAGCAGTGCTACTGCAAATAAGGTTGATAAAATGCCTGATTTAGCTACGGCGATCAAGACGCCGTTACTCATCGCAGATGGATCGGAAAGTGCTTCATATAAACCAAAGAAAGAGGGATCTTGAACTGCACCAGTTTTAAAGACGGCAACCCCCATGATCAATAGAAGTGCATTGACAACGAAAGCCATCGTTAATTGAATATTGGAATCCCATGTTGAGAAACGAACCGCTCTTGCAATATCTTCTGGATCTTTTCGATCGATCTCGCGGGTTTGGGAAACAGCAGAGTGCAAATAGAGATTGTGAGGCATCACAGTTGCACCAATGATCCCTAAAGCTCCAGTCAATGGGGTCTCTCCACCGATTTTTGGTTCTTCAGCAAATGTTTGGCTATTAGGAATAAAGCCTTTGAAGAGACTGCTCCAATCAGGGTTTGAAAGCGCCACTTGGTAGACAAAGACAAATAGGATAACGAAAATCAAACAGACGACTAACGCTTCGATTTTACGAAAACCGATCTTTGTCAAAAGAAGCAAGACAAAGACATCCAAGACGGTAATAAAGACAGCAATTGCCAAAGGAATATCAAATAATAAATATAAAGCGATCGCTGCACCAATGACTTCAGCGATATCTGTCGCCATGATCGCTAATTCGGTCAAGATCCAAAGAATGACCCCTAGCGTTTTACTCGTACGAGCACGAATCGCCTGTGCCAGATCCATTTGGCTGACGATCCCAAGTTTGGCCGCCATATATTGTAGTAACATAGCAATCAAGCTGGACATCAGAATAACTGACATCAATAAGTATTGGAAATTTTGGCCACCGGTGATCGATGTTGACCAATTACCTGGGTCCATATAGCCGACTGCTACGAGTGCACCAGGTCCGGAATAGGCAAGTAAGGTGCGGAAGAAACTTTTTCCTTTTGGTACTTTAACCGTACCGTTTACTTCTGAAAGGGATAACCCATTAGTGTGTTCAATCCATTTATGTTTATTCTCGTGATTATTCAAATGAAAACCACCCTTCTATTTCTTTTCGAATTCATTCTACACCCAGAGACGAAAAAATAAAAGAAAAAAATTCGGCTAACCTGAAAATTAAATGTGGCTCACTTTCTAAATAGGTATTTTTGTATAATCATGAAATAAAAATGACTTTTTTTACATATTCTTAAGAAAACGCCTTTCTTTTTTTTGTAAGTTTTAGTAAAATGAATCATTGAGAGCAATTAGGAAAAGGAAAGGAGAGATTTACATGGTATCAAACGGAATCGTTGTACTTATTGCAGTTATTGCATTGTTAATCGGCGCAGTCGGTGGATTCTTTCTTGCGCGTAAATATATGAAAGATTACTTAGAAAAAAATCCTCCCGTTAATGAGGAAATGTTAAGATCAATGATGATGTCTATGGGGCAAAAACCATCTGAAAAGAAAATTCGTCAGATGATGCAACAGATGAAGAACCAAGGGAAGAAGTAGGTTCTTATTCGACAACATCAAAAAGCGGGCTGATTGATTTCAGCTCGCTTTTTTCTTTTTCTCCATTTGAGAAAAGCGCATTCATGCCGATCAATGATTATTTTTTATAAATTGTATGACGATCATATTTTTTCGATTGTGATCAACGATATCTGAGGATGCAATTCAACCTCGGAAATAAATGAAATTTTTAGGAGTTAGAAGGAGGAAGTATATGTCGATTTTCAGAAAATTGGGTTGGTTTTTTAAACAAGAGAAAAAGCACTATTTGATTGGCGTATTTTCTTTGTTCGCGGTGGCAATAGTGCAGTTGATCCCACCTAAAGTCATCGGGATCATTATCGATGAAATCGCCGATCAAAATATCTCGATGCAAATCATTGCATTGTGGATAGGTGTATTGATCATTGCAGCTTTTTTGCAATATCTTTTTCGCTATATTTGGCGAATGAACATTTGGGGCAGTGCAGCTAGACTTGAAAAAGAATTACGCCAGCGTCTATTTGCTCATTTTACGCGAATGGATAGTTTGTTCTATCAAAAATACCGGACGGGTGATTTGATGGCTCATGCAACGAATGATTTGAACGCGATTCAAAATGTAGCTGGTGCAGGAATTTTAACATTTGCAGATTCAGTGATCACTGGAGGAACGACGATCATTGCGATGGTTCTATTCGTTGATTGGCGGTTAACGTTGATTGCATTGATCCCATTGCCATTATTAGCGGTTACTTCAAGGATCTTAGGCTCAAAATTACATGATGCGTTTCGTGACTCACAAGAAGCCTTTTCAAGTATCAACGATAAAACGCAAGAAAGTATCACAGGTATCAAAGTCATCAAAACATTTGGTCAAGAAAAACAAGACTTGGAAGATTTCCAAGAAAAGATCGATGATGCCATTGAGAAAAATAAGCGAGTAAACTTTTTAGATGCGCTTTTTGATCCATTCATCACATTGATCATTGGCTTGTCATATGTGGCGACAATTATTTTAGGTGGACGTTATGTCTTGGATGGTACGATCTCAATTGGACAGATGGTTTCCTTTATCAGTTATATCGGTATGCTTGTCTGGCCGATGTTTGCGATTGGACGTCTGTTCAATGTACTAGAGAGAGGGAATGCTTCGTATGATCGTGTCAATGAACTATTGCATGAGAAAACACATATCGTCGAAAAAGTAGGAGCAGAAATGACACCAGCAAAAGGTGAGTTGAATGTGGCAATCACACAATTTACCTATCCAGACGATGAACAGCCAGCATTAGAACACATCAAATTTGCGATCAATGAAGGTGATACGTTAGGTATCGTTGGTAAAACAGGTGCCGGTAAGACGACGATCATCAAATTATTGATGCGTGAGTATGACCATTATCAAGGAGAAATCAAATTTGGCGGACGAACGATCAGAGACTACTCACTAGATGCCTGGTTGCGCTCGATTGGTTATGTGCCACAAGATCATTTCTTGTTTTCGATGACGATCCTAGATAATATTCGCTTCTCCAATCCACAGAAATCACCAGAAGAAGTGGAAGAAGCAGCGGAATTGGCGTATATCAACACAGAAATCAAAGGACTGCCAGAAGGGTACCAGACAATGGTCGGTGAACGTGGAGTCTCCCTTTCTGGTGGACAGAAGCAACGGTTGTCGATTGCTCGTGCATTGATCCAAAGTCCCGAATTATTGATTTTGGATGACGCATTATCCGCTGTTGATGCTAAGACAGAAGAAGCAATCTTACGTAACCTTAAAGCAGAACGGAAAAACAAAACCACGATCATTGCGGCCCATCGTTTAAGTAGTGTCATGCACGCCAATGAAATCATCGTCATCGATCATGGTCGGATCATTGAACGTGGCACACATCAAGAGTTGTTAGCTCTTGGCGGTTGGTACGAACAAATGTGGCAGAAACAACAATTAGAAGCAAAAATTGAAGGAGGTGGCGAATAATGGAAGATCAATATCAGTCGGAATGGTCAAAATCCATGACCTATAAAGAACAAGCTTCGATCATTAAACGGTTGATGCAATTTGCTAAACCCTTTCGCTCGACATTCATCATTGCGATTTTATTTGCTTTAGTATTATCAGTCATCAATGTGCTATTGCCAAGGATCATCCAAACATTCATGGATGAGCATCTAGCGAAGCAGTCAGCAACGACACAAGTCATCCTTTTCTTTGCAGGGCTTTATCTATTTGGGGTCATTGTCAAAAGTATCATCTGGTTTTTCCAATGGTATCTATATTCGATGGCGTCATTGAAGACCTACC
Organism: Enterococcus pernyi; assembly: GCF_045371165.1. Taxonomy (NCBI): domain Bacteria; kingdom Bacillati; phylum Bacillota; class Bacilli; order Lactobacillales; family Enterococcaceae; genus Enterococcus; species Enterococcus pernyi. The sequence goes on along the minus strand of NZ_JBIQDM010000002.1, from coordinate 209,339 downwards.
AACATATCCGTGTAAAGTTGTTTGAGAAACTTCATACACTAGGAATGCGGTACTTTGACCAAACGCCAGCTGGATCGACTGTTTCTCGTGTGACTAATGACACAGAAACACTGTTTGAATTTTGGTATGTCTTTCTGATGGTTTTAACAGGAATTTTTGCCGTGATTTCTTCATTTATTGCGATGTTTCAAATCAATCAAAAAATCGCGCTATGGTGTCTGATCTTTTTACCGATTTTAGGAGTAGTGATTTGGTATTATCAAAAATTCAGTTCAAGGATCTATCGAAATATGCGTGAGCGCTTGAGTCAATTGAACACAAAATTAAATGAATCGATTTCTGGGATGCGGATCATCCAACAATTTCGTCAAGAATCGCGTTTAGCAAAAGAATTTGAGGAAGTCAATGAAGAGTATCTAGCGACTCGCTATGCCATGATCAAGACAAATTCGATTCTTTTGAGTCCAATCATCAGTTTTTTATATGCTTTAGCAGTTGCCTTGACTTTGACGTTGTTCGGACTCGACGCGTTACATTCACCAGTTGAAGTCGGTTTGATCTTTGCCTTCACCACCTATGTTCAAGGATTCTTTAATCCGATGTCGCAAATGATGGACTTCTTGAGTGTCTTTACGGACGGAACAGTCGCAGGAAGTCGTATCTTGAAAATCATGGACACGGAAGAATATGCACCACAGCAAAAGGAATCAGCGGATCGGACGATCACTGCTGGAAAAATCGAATTTCGTAATGTCAGTTTCTCTTATGATGGAAAAAACAATGTATTGAACAATATTTCATTTGTTGCTAATCCAGGAGAAACTGTCGCATTAGTCGGACATACAGGAAGTGGGAAAAGTTCGATCATCAATGTGTTGATGCGTTTTTATGAGTTTTACGAAGGGCAGATCTTGATTGATGACCATGACATTCGTGAATATCCGATCGCTGAATTACGCAATAAAATGGGTCTAGTATTACAGGATGCGTTCTTATTTTATGGGGATATCGCTGGAAACATCCGAATGATGAATCCAGAGATCACAGACGAACAAATACGTGAAGCCGCTGAGTTTGTCCAAGCGAATCAGTTCATTGAAGACTTACCGAAAGGGTATCATTCAAAAGTGATTGAAAGAGGGGCGAGCTATTCAAGTGGGCAACGCCAATTGATCACGTTTGCCAGAACGATTGTAACGGATCCTAAAATCTTAGTTCTGGATGAAGCAACGGCGAATATCGACACAGAAACAGAAGTGTTGATCCAAGAAGGACTTGCGAAGATGCGTCAAGGTCGGACAACGATTGCTATCGCCCATCGTCTGTCAACGATCCGTGATGCAGAGTTGATCCTCGTATTAGATAAAGGACATATCGTGGAGCGCGGGAATCATGAAACACTTTTAGCGGAAGAAGGGCTATACGCAGATATGTACAAATTACAAAGTGAGTAACAGGGAAGAATAAAGGCATCTGTTTTTGAAACACTTGTATCGTAAGCCGTGATAAAAATAGTTAGCCTCAACTCATAAGTCTTGAATCCCCAAAAACATGCCAACTTTTGGGGATCAAGGCTTTTTTTTATGACTTGATTGATAGCGGTGTGATTCAAATCAAAAAAGTCAATCGGCTATTCTTACTGTCTAGTTAATGGCTGTTCTGGGGGAGTGGTAGTTTCCATGTTAACGTGAAAGAATTTTTTTTAGAAATATAGGAATAATACAAAAGAAAGCGTTGACATTTTAAAATTGTTTCGCTACTATGAAGAAAAGAACATACTGTTGGATAGTGATTGCATCACGCAAGCTAAACCTAATCAGTCACCATGAAACGATTCCATGGCTGACTTTTTGGGTTTTTTTGTTTTTTTAGGAGTGACAATCATAGAAAGGGGATATTATGCGGATTGAAAAAATTCTAAATAATAATGTCGTTGTCACAAGGGACAAATTAAATCGAGAAATGATCGTTATGGGAAAAGGATTAGCATTCAAAAAAAAGATTGGTGATGCTATTTTAGAAGCGGGTGTGGATAAAGAATTTCATTTGACAGATGATCGACTGTCGAGACATTTTCAAAAATTAGCGGAGGATATCCCGATGGAATACCTCGAACTCTCCTACGAGATCATTGAGTATACGAAAGAAAAGTTAGATGTGACATTGAATGAATCCATTTATATTTCATTGACCGATCATTTATACAATGCGATCAAACGTTATAAAACCGGCGTTGGATTACCTAATGTTTTATTATATGATATCAAGCAATTATTTCCGAGAGAATACCAAATAGGTAAAAAAACGATTGAAAAAGTCCATCATAAATATGGATTTGATTTATCCGAAAATGAAGCTGGATTCATTGCCCTTCATTTAGTCAATGCACAATCAGAACAAGATAGTATGAACAATATGTACCAGTTTACGAAAACCATTCAAGATATTTTGAATATCGTTCGCTATTATTATCAAACACCCTTTGATGAAGAATCGCTTTATTTTTTCCGATTTGTCACGCATCTTCGTTTTTTTCTTAGCCGTGTGATGAACACGTCCCTTACCCAAGAAGGTGAGGTCGAGGAGGAATTGATCCAGATGATCCAGCGAAAATACCAAACGGCTTCTGGCTGCGTGGACAAAATCGCTTTATTCTTACAGGAAACATTTAATTATCATATGTCAGACGATGAAATTGTCTACTTAACGATCCATCTGGCTCGTTTGGCAGATAATAATCATTAAAAAAATCACTAAAAGGAGGGCCGTGGATTCAACGAATGAGTACCAAAGGATAGTGACATTGAGTTGGCTAAACCTTCAATCAAACAATTGGAGGAAAAGAACATGGGAAAATACCAAGATTTAGCAAAAGAAATCGTGAAATATGTTGGAGGAAAAGAAAATATCAGTAGTTTGACGCACTGTGTGACTCGCTTGCGTTTTCGGTTAAAAGACGAAAGTAAAGCAGATGACGAGACATTGAAGAATATGGATGGTGTCGTGACCGTCATGAAAAGCGGTGGGCAATACCAAGTAGTCATTGGTAATCATGTACCAGACGTATATGCAGATGTATTAAGTGTAGCAGGGATTTCAGAAGATGCGGAATTAGCCCCTGCGAAAGGCAATATATTTAATCGTTTGATCGATATTTTAAGTGGTTGTTTCCAACCCTTCTTAGGAGCTTTAGCAGCTGCCGGGATGGTCAAAGGATTGAATGCATTATTTATCTTTTTAGGATTTTATGAGCAGACTTCCGGAACTTATATCATGTTAAATGGGATCGGTGATTCGATCTTTTATTTCATGCCAGTTATTCTAGGGTATACAGCAGCTAAAAAATTCAAATTGAATCCAATGGTCGGCATCGTCATCGGTGCAGCCCTTGTCTATCCGACCGTGCAAGGTCCCGCATTACAAAGTAGTTTTGAAGCAGCCAATCAAGGTGCTGCAGCGCCGCTTAGCCTTTTAGGATTACCTGCATATGAAAGTTTCTTGGGTATTCCCTGGGTAGGAGCTTCTTATACATCAAGTGTCATTCCTGTCATCTTTATCATTGCTTTTGCCGGACAAGTCCAAAAATTTGCGAAGAAGATCGTTCCAACAGTTGTCCAAACATTTGTTGTTCCTTTTATGGTCTTATTGATTGCTCTACCGATCGGCTTTTTGGTGATTGGCCCAATCGTTAGCTTGTTAACAGAGTGGTTGAGTGCAGGTTTCCAAGCATTGATGGATTTTTCACCAGCATTATATGGTGGGGTTCTAGGCTTCTTCTGGCAAGTATTAGTTATCTTCGGTCTACATTGGAGTATCATTCCTTTGGCGATCATGCAGTTGGCACAAAATGGCTCAAGTCAAATGCTTGTAGGTGTTTTTGGGGCAAGTTTTGCACAAACCGCCGTGGTATTAGCAATGTACTTCAAGTTTAAAGACAAGAAAATGAAAGCCTTATGTATGCCTGCCTTTATCTCAGGAATCTTTGGTGTGACAGAACCAGCCATCTATGGAATCACTCTACCTAAAAAGACCCCGTTCATTTATTCAATGATTGGTGGGGCAATCTCTGGTATCTATTTGATGATGAGTGGTACGACAAGTTATACAATGGGTGGATTGGGCATCTTCGGAGTGGTCAACTTCATTAGTGGTAGCGATGCAAGTGGCATGTACAATGCCTTTATCGGTATCGCAATTGCAGTAACAATCGGTTTTACTTCGACTTTCTTGTTCTGGAAAGATACCGAAGAAGTAGTGTCTGAGAAAAAAGAAAGTAAAATCAAAGAAATCGTCAAAACACCGATCCAAGGTGGTATTGCATCTTTAAGCGAAGCAAAAGACCAAGCATTTGCTAAAGGCGCGTTAGGACGAGGAATCTTGATCTATCCAGAAAAAGGGGAAGTCGTTTCACCATTCGATGGGACAGTGATGACGTTATTTCCTTCAAAACATGCGATCGGTTTAGTTTCTGAAAGTGGATTAGAACTGTTGATCCATGTTGGGTTAGACACTGTACAATTGGAAGGGAAACATTTTGAGTCTTTTGTGAAACAAGGGGATAAAGTGAAACAAGGAGACGTCTTATTGCGATTTGATATCAATGCGATCGAAAGTGAAGGCTATAGTGTAGAAACCCCTGTCATCATTACCAATTCAGCAGATTACCTCGATATCGTCGAGAATCAATCGAAGATCGTGACGAATGGGGATGAGTTGATCACAGCGTTGACTTGATGAGTTCAAAGCCCTTTAGATCAAGGTTTTAGAAAGTTAGCTTAGTGTTAAAAAGCATTTTTCCACAGGAGAATGTTTCTAAGTACCTGATTCCAAAAAAAGTCGTAACATCCGAGGGTTTCCTCTCATATTTTGGATGTTACGGCTTATTTTCTTAGAAGTTCAGCTATTTAATTAGAGAGTAAATTTCAAGGAGCAACTTTGTTCTGAACGAATCTTTCTGATCGTTCCCGCTATAAAAGTAGACTAATCGCCATCTTCGATTGAATCGGTAAATAGTTCTTCTTTCATAATGGATGAACTGATCTGCCGTGTATCGACTTTTTGCCCGACTTCGATCAAATAATCGAGGTTCTCACGATAATGTTCAGCAAAGACACAACTATATAACACATCCAACAAATAGGAGATCGACGTATTGATCGTGAAACTACTGATTTTTGAGTACAATCGTTCACGTGTTGTCAGGCGTAATACCACATCGCTCGCTGTGGACAAACTGGACTCACCGATGCTCGTCAACGATAAAATCGGCACATTTTTTTCTTTCAAAATTTCAGCAGTCCGAAGCATCATCTGATTTTCTCCCGTATAAGAGATCAAGATCGCACAGTTTTCAGGCTGACAATTGTAGGCATCGTAATAGGACTCGCCAGATGTGGGCACGATGGTCACTTCTTGTTTGATCCGATTCATTTTCAATTTGAATGATTGAGCAATCAATGTGTTGGTATCACTCGAAAATAATACGATTTTATTCGATCGCAGCAGAAGTTGCTTTGCTTGTTGGAGATCGTCGTGCATCAACAAGGATAACGTATCTTGGATCGTCATACGTTCAAGTGCCGCAATCCGATTAGCGATCGTCATGATGCCTTCATTTTCGGAAAAAGGGAGATTGGCGTCCACTTCTTGAAAGTTTCCTTGTAGATATTCTGTTTCAGCAATGAACGCATCTCTAAAATCCACCCATCCGTGAAAACCCATTTTTTTGGCGATCCGAATCAAAGTAGAAGGATGGACATAGCAAGTTTCAGCAATTTGTTGAATCGTTCGATCGGCCAGAGTTGTTTCATTGGCTTGGAGAAAACGGATGACTTCGCTTTCTGAAGGTGAAAAGTTGATTTGTTTAAGCTTTTCCTTTAATAGCATAATTCGATCCTCTTTTTTACGTTTTTAGTTAAAAATATGTAAAATAATTGTAAACGGTATTATTTAGTGTGTCAATGAAACAAAAAAAAGAGAAGTAATTCCTTTACTCGTTTATTTTGATTGAAAAATTAGGTTTTATTTGGATTTTCTCATTATTTTTCTTTTTGTTATGCGCAATAAATTTACAAAAAAATGCAAGAATATCGAGCATTTTGTAAATGGTTATTCAAATTGGTTAAAAAGTATTGTGACTTTTATTTACAAAAATGATAATGGAGTTGTAAAAAAGAAGAAGGAGTGAGTGTATGAATCAAGGAATCAAGATCGCGACAATTGGTGGCGGAAGTAGTTACACACCGGAACTAATGGAAGGATTCATCAAACGTTACGATGAATTGCCGATTCGTGAAATCTGGTTAGTCGATATCGAAGCTGGGCGTGAAAAACTAGCGATCGTCAGTGAAATGGCCCAACGGATGTGGGATGCTTCTCCATATGACGTGAAAATCTATGCCACCTTAGATCGCGAAGAAGCATTGAAAGATGCGGACTTTGTCACTACACAATTTCGGGTCGGTCAATTGGATGCTCGTGTAAAAGACGAACGCATTCCAGCGTACTACGGCATGTTAGGCCAAGAAACCAATGGAGCTGGGGGAATGTTCAAAGCATTTCGTACGATCCCAGTCATTTTAGCAGTAGTTGAAGACATGAAACGCCTCTGTCCGAACGCTTGGTTGATCAATTTCGCTAATCCAAGCGGTATGGTGACTGAAGCAGTCGTTCGTTATGGGAAATGGGACAAAGTGATTGGATTGTGCAATGTACCAGTAATGGCAATGATGACAGAGCCAGTCATGATCAGTGAAAAGAAAGAAGAGTTGATTTATAAATTTGCTGGGCTGAACCATTTCCATTGGCACAAAGTAGCGGATGCAAAAGGAAATGATCGTACAGAAGAGTTGATTGAACAACTTTATGCGGAAGATAACGGGTTGCCAAAAAACATATTCGATGTGCCATTCTTTAGAGAACAACTCGATCAGATGAAAATGATTCCTTGTGGCTATCACCGCTATTACTATCGTGAAGAAGAAATGTTGGAGCATGCGTTGGAAGAATACCACACGATCGGAACGCGAGCACAACAAGTCAAACAAACAGAAGCGGAATTGTTTGAGCTATACAAAGATCCGCAACTCGATCATAAACCAGAACAATTACAACAACGAGGTGGTGCCTATTATTCGGATGCTGCGTGTGAAACGATTGCTTCGATCTATGGCAATAAAGAAACTCAAATCGTTGTCTCAACGAAAAACAATGGGGCAGTGCCTGATCTACCAGCAGACTGTGTCGTTGAAGTAACAGCGTATGTAGGCGCGCAAGGAGCAAGAAGTGTTGCTTTTGGTTCATTACCTACAGCAGAACGTGGCTGGTTACAAGTGATGAAAAATATGGAGTTGTTGACGATCGAAGCAGCTGTCACAGGTGATTACGGGACGGCGTTACAAGCATTTACGATCAACCCATTAGTTCGTTCTGGTAAAACAGCAAAACGTATGATGGATGAATTATTTATTGCTCATCAAGAGTATTTACCACAATTTAAAGAAGCCATCGATCGCTTAACAGCAGAAGGCATCGAAGTGCAAGATGAATTAGCAAGAGAATTGTCAGAAAAACGTGTAGTGGAAGGAGTATAACAACGATGGGATTTAGAAAAGACTTTTTATGGGGTGGCGCAACAGCTGCCAATCAATGTGAAGGTGGATACGACGAAGGAGGGCGCGGCTTAGCCAATGTAGATGTCGTGCCGATTGGTCCAGATCGTTTTCCAGTGATTACCGGTCAACAAAAAATGTTTGAGTTTGATGACGAACATTTTTATCCAGCAAAAGAAGCGATCGATATGTACCATCACTATAAAGAAGATATTGCCTTATTTGCAGAAATGGGCTTTAAAACCTACCGTCTATCGATTGCCTGGAGCCGTATTTTTCCATTAGGTGATGAGAAAGAGCCAAACGAAGAAGGGTTGAAATTCTATGAAGATGTCTTTAAAGAATGTCAAAAGTATGGGATCGAACCCTTAGTAACGATCACCCATTTTGACTGCCCGATGCATCTAGTCAAGGAATATGGGGCATGGCGTTCGCGTGAATTAGTCGGATTTTATGAAAACCTTTGTCACGTGGTCTTTAACCGTTACAAAGGATTAGTAAAATATTGGTTGACCTTTAATGAAATCAACATGATTTTACATGCACCGTTCATGGGCGCTGGCTTGTATTTTGAAGAAGGTGACAATGTAGAGCAAGTCAAATATCAAGCAGCTCATCATGAGTTACTAGCGAGTGCGATTGCCACAAAAATCGCGCATGAAGTCGACCCTGAGAATAAAGTCGGCTGTATGTTAGCTGCGGGGGCTTATTATCCTTATTCATGTAAACCAGAAGATGTCTGGGCTTCACGCCAAGCAGACCGTGAAAACTACTTCTTTATCGATGTGCAGTCAAGAGGAGAATACCCAGCATATGCACTAAAAGAAATGGAACGCCAAGGCATCGAGATCAAAATGGAACCAGGAGACTTAGAGTTATTGAAACAACATACTGTTGATTTTATTTCATTCTCTTATTATTCTTCTCGTGTTTCAACAACCGATCCAAAACTATTAGAACAAACCGCAGGAAATATCTTTGAATCAACGAAAAACCCTTATTTAGAAGCAAGTGAATGGGGCTGGCAAATTGACCCATTAGGTTTACGGGTAACCTTGAATGATATTTATGATCGTTATCAAAAACCATTGTTTATTGTCGAAAATGGTTTGGGCGCGGTAGATACTCCGGATGAGAATGGCTATGTGGAAGATGACTATCGCATTTCATATCTTGCTTCACACATCCAAGCGATGAAAGATGCAGTCGAATTAGATGGTGTTGATCTTTTAGGCTATACGACTTGGGGATGTATCGATCTAGTTTCTGCTGGAACTGGTGAAATGAAGAAACGCTATGGTTTTATCTACGTTGATCGTGACAATGAAGGCAATGGTACATTGAAACGAACAAAGAAAAAATCATTTGATTGGTATAAACAAGTGATTGCTTCGAATGGTGAAAATCTAGCGAACAAATAGGATAGAATAAGAATGTCTATTGTTTTTGTCTATCGATTTCGAGTATAATATATCTATTCGAAACTCGTAGGCAGAACAATAGACTTTTTGTGTGATTGGCTGTAAAGTAGGCTTACTTGATTTTAAAACGGAGGAATCTACATATGTATGATGTAATCGTAATTGGTGCAGGACCTGCTGGCATGACCGCTGCTTTGTATGCTTCAAGATCAAACTTATCAGTAGCGATGATCGAACAAGGGGCACCTGGTGGGCAAATGAACAACACCGCAGAAGTAGAAAATTATCCTGGATTTGATTCGATCATGGGGCCAGACCTTGCGTATAAAATGTATGAAGGTGTTTCACGATTTGGAACTGAAAATGTCTACGGTATCGTCCAAGATATCAAAGATCATGGCAACTATAAAGAAGTCATCTGTGAAGACAAAAGTTACGAAGCAAAAACAGTCATCATTGCAACTGGTTGTATCCATCGTAAACTAGGAGTACCAGGCGAAGAAGAATATGCTGGACGTGGCGTTTCTTATTGCGCGGTTTGTGACGGTGCATTTTTCCGTGATAAACGCTTAGTCGTGATCGGTGGTGGCGATTCTGCAGTAGAAGAAGCTGTGTATTTGACACAATTTGCTTCAGAAGTCGTTATCGTTCATCGTCGTGATGAACTAAGAGCGCAAAAAATCATCCAAGATCGCGCATTTGCGAACGAAAAAATCTCATTTGTTTGGGATACGATCACTGATGAGATCATCGGAAATGATATGGTCGTTACTGGTGTCAAAGGGCACAACGCAAAAACAGGGGAAGAAATCGAATTAGCAGCTGACGGTGTGTTCATCTACGTTGGACTAGATCCATTAACTGAACCTTTCCGCAAAGCAGGACTCACGAATGCTGCTGGCTGGATTCCAACAGATCAAGATATGCGTACGAATATGCCTGGTGTGTTTGCTATTGGCGATGTGCGAGAAAAAGATCTACGCCAAATCACCACAGCAGTAGGCGATGGCGGGATTGCTGGACAACAAGTGTATAAATACTTGGAAGCATTAGAAGAAACGCCAAACGCTCAAGGATAACTAATGATTTAAAAAACGAAAGGTGTCTGGGACATTAGTCCTCATGTGCCACCTAAAACCGAATAAACGGCGGGAACAGAAGTAACCTCTTCGGAAATAAGGCGCCATCCACAAAAATTTGAAGAACAATTTTCGTGGATGGCGCCTATTTCTCGAGGCTGAACACTTCTTTCCTGACCTCTTTTTCTTATGCTTTGCTATCTAAATAGAGAATGCTATACTTAGAAAGGAATATATTTTTAGAAAGAGGTGTCAGCTTCATGTCTTGGAAACAAGTTTACGAGCAATGGGCAACTGAAGAATCATTAGAAGAAAATTTAAAAAAACAATTAAAAGAATTAAGTGAAAATCCTGAAAAATTAGAAGATGCGTTCTACGCACCTTTGGAATTTGGTACAGCAGGAATGCGCGGGATCTTAGGACCTGGAATCAATCGAATGAACATCTATACTGTACGTCAAGCAACAGAAGGGCTTGCACAATTTATGGATGAACAAGGAGCAGAAACAAAAAAACGTGGGGTAGCGATTGCTTATGATTCACGTCATCAATCGCCAGAATTTGCAATGGAAGCGGCAAAAACTTTAGCGCAACATGGTATTCCATCTTTTGTATTTGAAAGCTTACGACCAACCCCAGAGCTTTCATTTGCGGTTCGTCATCTTAACGCATTCGCTGGGATCATGGTTACAGCTTCTCATAATCCAGCGGCATATAATGGCTATAAAGTCTATGGCGAAGATGGTGGACAAATGCCGCCTGCTGATGCAGACGCATTGACAAAATATGTACGAAACATCAGCAATCCATTAAAAGTAGAAGTTTTAGCAGAAGAACAAGCAAAAAATAGTGATTTGATCACGATCATCGGCGAAGAAATCGACCAAGCGTACTTGGAAGAAATCAAAGCAGTGACGATCAATCATGAATTAGTAGAAACATTAGGGAAAGAATTGAAGCTAGTCTTCACGCCGTTACACGGAACAGGCAAAATGTTAGGTGAGCGTGCGTTGACTCAAGCGGGATTTGAACAATTTGTCTTGGTTCCTGAGCAAGCAGTCGCTGACCCAGACTTCACCACAGTCAAATCACCAAATCCAGAAGAACACTCTGCTTTTGAATACGCAATCCGTTTAGGCGAAAAAGAAGGCGCAGATCTATTGATTGCTACTGATCCAGATGCCGATCGTCTAGGTGCAGCTGTACGCTTGCCAGACGGTTCATACAAAGTATTGACTGGAAATCAAATCGGCGCTTTGCTTGTCCAATATATCCTAGAAGCTCACAAAGAAAAAGGAACACTGCCAGAAAATGCGGCGGTCTTGAAATCAATCGTTTCAAGTGAACTACCGACAGCAATCGCTAGACATTATGGTGTAGAAATGATGAACGTTTTGACTGGCTTCAAATTTATTGCTGAAAAAATCCAACAATTTGAAGAAACCAAGGCGCATACATTCATGTTTGGTTTTGAAGAAAGCTACGGTTATTTAGTCAAACCATTCGTTCGCGATAAAGACGCGATTCAAGCACTATTATTATTAGCAGAAGTTGCTGCATTTTATAAAAAACAAGGTAAGACCCTTTATGATGGGTTACAATCGATTTTTGAAACGTATGGCTATTATGCAGAAAAAACAATTTCAGTCACAATGAGTGGGCAAGAAGGTTCAGCGAAAATTGCAGCACTGATGGAGAAATTCAGAAAAGATGCACCAACTGAATTTGCCGGAGAAAAAGTTTTACAAACAGAAGATTTCAAGGCACTGACAAAAACAGATGACCAAGGAAATGTAGAAAAACTAACGACTCCACCTTCAGATGTATTGAAATATACACTAGAAGAAGACGGTTGGATCGCGATCCGTCCTTCTGGAACGGAACCAAAAATCAAATTTTATATTGGTGTCAAAGGTGATTCAAACCAAGCAGCACAAGAAAAAATTGCTGCACTTGAAGCTAGCATCAAATCAATGACAGAAGAATAAACAGTTGAGACTGACGAAAAAAGTGGTACACTTTAGTAGTCAGTCTTTTTTTGGAGGTGAATCGTTTGTCGGGGAATCAAAACATTAAAGTAGAAAAAGTGAGTCAATTATTCAAGGTATTAAGTGATCCGACACGTTTGAATATTTTACTTTATTTAAAAGATGGTGAAAAAAATGTGACGTCGATCAGTCAATCTGTTCAAATGGAACAATCGGCTGTGTCTCATCAATTACGGTTGTTACGTGAAAACCACGTGGTGAAATCACGACGTGAAGGAAAAACGATCCTTTACAGTTTAGATGACTTTCATGTATTAGATATTTTAGAACAAACGATCAAACATGTAGAGCATCAAAAAAGCTAACTAAAGTCATTAAAAAAGGATTTGAAAGTGTCTGGGACATTGGTCCTCTTGTACCACCTAAAACCGAATAAACGGCGGGAACAGAAGTAACCACTTCGGAAATAAGGCGCCATCCACAAAAATTTGAAGAACAATTTTCGTGGATGGCGCCTTATTTCTCGAGGTTGAACACTTCTGTCCCGACCTCGATCAACTCCTATTTTTATCATTTAAAAAGATAATAAAAAGCTATTTCTCTTCCGAAGTTTCTGTGCCGTAATAGCTATGGTCTTCCAGCTCTAACTCATTCAATATCAATGATGCTGTTTCTTCAATGGAAAGAGAAGCAACATTGATGACGACACACCCTAATTTTTCATAAAGTTCATTGGCAAATTCCAATTCTGCACGAATTTTTTCGATATCGGAGTACGCAGTATCTGGATTCAGGCCATATGAACGCATGCGTTCTTTACGAATGTTATTTAAAATATCAGGGTTATTTGTTAATCCAACAATCTTCTTCGGATCGATTTCCCACAACTGTTTAGGGATATGTGCTTGAGGTATCAGTGGGAGATTCGCTACTTTTAAATTTTTATTGGCTAAAAACAAACTTAATGGTGTTTTAGAAGTTCTGGAAACACCAAGTAAGACGACATCGGCTTCCAAAAAACCTCGAGGATCTTTTCCGTCGTCATATTTCACCGCAAACTCCATCGCTTTGATTCGTTTGAAATAATTTTCATTCAATAAGTGAAGTGCCCCTGGTTGACGTGTCGGTTTGATGCCAGTCAAGCGCTCGATTTCTGCAATTGGCGGGGTCAATACATCAAAGCTGTATAATTTGTTTTTTTGACAAAATTCATTTGTTAAATCCACCAATTCTTGGTTGATCAATGTATGGAGAACTAATGCTTGTTCTGACAATGCATCATTTAGTGCGCGTTGCAACGTCTCTGGATCAGTCACAAAAGTTCGTCGAAATAAACTAAATTCGATAGATGGATATTGCGCCATTGTGGCTTGGGCTAATTTTGTTGCTGTTTCACCTGCAGAGTCTGAAATGACAAAAAAGGTGACGACTTCATTTGATTCGGCAGTCATAAATAAAAAACCTCGCTTGCTTTTTTTTTAGGTTTATTATACCATACTCGAGTGTACATACTTCGTAATCATTTTGATTTGGGGGATAATGATGAATAAACAAACATTGATCGAACAATCTTTAGAAACATTGAAAAATAACGGGTTCAAATACACGAAAAAGCGAGAAGCATTACTCGCATATTTAATCAAACGAAATCGTTACGTCTCTGCAAAAGAAGTCTTTGACTACATGAGTCAGGAATTTAAAGGAGTCAGCTATGATACGATCTATCGTAATTTACATGACTTTTCAGAGTTAGATCTTTTGGAAGAAACGGATCTAAATGGAGAAATGAAATTCCGTTTTCATTGTTGTCAAGGCGAGATTGGGCATCATCACCACTTCATATGTACCGTTTGTGGGACGACAAAAGAAATCCATATGTGTCCAATGAATTATTTTGAAGAACAACTCAGTGGGTGTACCATTGAAGGGCATCGCTTTGAGATATTTGGTCGCTGTGAGAGCTGTCAATAATAATTTTCAATAAAATAACAGGTGATTATTTAAAAAAATCATAAGATTCTCTTGACGGTCAAAACTGCTTTAGCTATAATGTTTATAGAACAGTCTTGTTTCTTGAGATTAACATTTCAATAACAATTACGGTTACTTTTTAAGCTCGGAGGGAGGGAATTAATATGTCAAAAACAGTCGTTCGCAAAAACGAATCACTTGACGATGCTCTTCGTCGCTTCAAACGTTCCGTGTCAAAAGCGGGTACTTTACAAGAATCTCGTAAACGTGAATTCTACGAAAAACCAAGTGTAAAGCGTAAGAAAAAATCTGAAGCAGCTAGAAAACGCAAAAAATTCTAGTTCTTTGATGAATTGGAGTTGGTAGTGTGTCACTACTAAGTAGATTGAACGATGACATGAAGACAGCGATGAAAGCTAAAGATAAAGAATCTTTACAGGTGATTCGTATGATCAAGTCATCTATACAAAACGAGCAAATTAAAGAAGGTCACGACTTGACAGAAGAAGAAGAACTAACAGTGTTGTCTCGCGAAATGAAACAACGCCGTGATTCTTTGCATGAATTCGAGGAAGCTGGACGTGACGATTTAGCTGAAAAAGTGAAAAGTGAAATTGTGATAGTCGAAAAGTATATGCCAGAGCAACTTTCTGAAGAAGAAATTCGACAACTTGTTCAAGATGCGATCACGCAAACAGGTGCTTCATCTGCAAAAGAATTTGGTAAAGTCATGGGAGTTATCATGCCTAAAGTCAAAGGAAAAGCTGATGGAAATCAAGTAAATGCTATCGTAAAAGAACTATTGCAGTCTTAATCTTAGCAAACGAAACTACGGACGCGAAAGTGTCTGTAGTTTTTTTGTGTTCATTAAAAGAATAGTTTTTTGATCAATATTTTTTTGTTTAAAAACGTTTGTTGTTACTTGACAAAAGATTCATAGATTAAAATAAATCGGACAACTGATGATCAAAGTCAGGTATCTCTGCTAGTTACTAAATGATTAGGTTGTTTTAGTTGAAGAACGTTTTGTCTCAGTAATCCAAATTAAAACTTTTTTCTCAAGTCGTCTCATTTTATTCGCTATATAGTTTTTCATGATTATGGTAGAATAGGTAAGAACGATTTGAAATAAAGGAGATGTCTATTTTTGACAGAAGCGTCTAGTTCTTTGGATATTAGATTAACAGCAACTGATGATATCAGTATGCTTTTAGGGTCACATGATAAACATATCAAACTGATCGAAGAAACAACTGAAACGACGATCCACACAAGAGGTGAAGTGATCCAGATCATCGGGGAAGAAACCGATATTTCTTTGGCTGCTTCCGTCATCCGAACGTTACAAGAATTGATCAAACGAGGGATCCATATCAGTATGCCTGATGTGGTCACTGCCTTGAAAATGGCTCAAAAAGGGACATTGGACTATTTTGTTGAGATGTATGAACAAGAGATCGTCAAAGATCGCAATGGCAAACCGATCCGTGTCAAAAACAGCGGACAAAAAAAATACGTCGATTCTGTCGCCAAACATGATGTGGTCTTTGGCGTAGGACCAGCTGGTACTGGGAAAACATTTTTGGCTGTCGTATTAGCGATTGCTGCCTTAAAAAAAGGCGAAGTCCAAAAAATCATCTTGACTCGTCCAGCCGTCGAAGCAGGTGAAAATCTTGGATTCTTACCTGGAGATCTGAAGGAAAAAGTCGATCCATATTTACGACCAGTTTATGATGCACTGTACCAGATTTTTGGGTTGGATCATACCAATCGTTTGATGGAGCGAGGAATCATCGAGATTGCACCACTTGCATATATGCGTGGTAGAACGTTAGATGATGCCTTTGTGATTTTGGATGAGGCGCAAAACACAACAGTCGCCCAAATGAAAATGTTTTTGACTCGGCTTGGCTATCAGTCAAAAATGATCGTCAATGGGGACACGAGCCAAATCGATTTACCAAAAGGGACAATGAGTGGATTGATCCATGCAGAACGAACACTCAAACAAATCAAAAAAATCGATTTTGTGAATTTTGAAGCTAGTGATGTCGTTCGTCACCCTGTCGTGGCAGAAATCATCAAAGCTTATGAAAAAGCGGATCTTCATCAAGAATAGCTTTTTTAGGAGGATTACCACATGTTGAACAAAATATTGCAGCAGCTTCAAGCGAAATTAGGGAAAGCTGCAGCACCTTTTCTCTTATTGCTTTTCTTTCTATTGATGTGTGGGATCACGTTTAGCAGCGTGAAGCAAAAGCCCAATGATTTTAGAGAGGGACAAGTAGCGGAAGAAAGTATCCGTGCCAATAAAACGATTGAGAACACGGAAGAAACCGAACAAAAAAGGAAATTAGCAGCTGAAGCAGTGACACCTGAGTACACCTACCAAAGTGACCTAGCTTCGGAACAAGATCGTCGGATCAATCAACTGTTTGTTTTGATCGATCGTGCGAATGACACGATCGACAAACAATACGAAGAAAAAGTCAGTAAGGCAAAAGAAGATGAAAATGTTCCAAAGCCAACAGTAGAAGAACGGATAGCCGCATTGAAACGAATATTCGAAAGTTCAAATGCGGATGATGTCGCGTTCTACCAAAAATTACCAAATAGTTTTTACTCAACGATCATGAATATGTCAGAAAGCGAGATTACGACGGTTCGTGATGAAAGCTTGAAATTGATCGACGAACAAATGAGTAAGCAAGTTCGAGAAAGTGATTTAGATAATTTTAAACAAGAAGCAAATGATAAGATCCAGTATTTGAATGTTTCGGCAGAACAACAAGAAATGATCCGCTATTTAGTCGATCAGGGCATTGTTGTGAATGATGTGCTAAATGAAAAACGAACAGAAGAGTTGAAGCAAGAGGCACGTGACTCCATCCAACCCGTCATGATTTTCCAAGGGGAGATCATTGTTCGTGAAGGGAATCAAATCGATGCAGCTGCTATGAAAAAATTAGAGTTGTTAGGTTTGACGAGTCAATCTACTTCGATTTTTCCTCTTGTCGCTATGATTCTAGCGGTATTATTGCAAATTGGTGTGTTATTCTACAATTCACTACAGTATAAAGATCTATTCAAACGAACAGAGTATATTCTTTTCTACGTAACAGCGATGTCCATCAGTATTTTATTGATGAAATTTTTCCAAGTCTTTCAAACAGAGCAAGCGACGTATATTCCGTTACTTTACCCAGCAGCGTTTGTACCGCTTGTCTTAAACTTTTTCTTGAATCGAAGAGCGGGTATCATGGCTGCGTTATTCCAAGCAGTTTCAGCGCTATTCATTTT
This sequence comes from Enterococcus pernyi, assembly GCF_045371165.1. Taxonomy (NCBI): domain Bacteria; kingdom Bacillati; phylum Bacillota; class Bacilli; order Lactobacillales; family Enterococcaceae; genus Enterococcus; species Enterococcus pernyi. Next base: position 191,970 of record NZ_JBIQDM010000002.1, on the reverse strand, counting down.
TTACAATTCGATCGGTACGAATTTCTTGACTGTGATTTTGGTCTCGTACCTATTTGCCGGCTTTTTAGCAGCCATTTTAAAACGGCAACGTATTTCAGAACAATGGTTCCCAGCAATCATGTGGGTCGTTGTCTTTCCGTTATTGATGGATGTCGTTTTAGTGGTTTATCAAGGCATGAGCTTTAGCGATGGCACCACTTGGTTAACACTTGTATGTGGCTTCATGGGCGCATTTCTGTCGTATTTACTGACGATTGGTCTGCACCCTTATATTGAGCTATTAGTGAATGACGACAGTGTGATCGTTCTAAATGAATTGAGTAACCCGAACCATCCATTATTGAAGCAATTGTTAGAAGAAGCACCGGGAACGTATCATCATAGTATGATGGTTGCGAATCTGAGTGCGAATGCAGTTGCTGAAATCGGTGGGCGTTCATTGTTGACACGTGTGGCTTGTTATTACCATGACATCGGCAAAATCAAACATGCCAGCTTTTTCGTGGAGAACTTACCTTCTGGTGCGGAAAATCCCCATAACTTTTTACTTCCTGAAGATAGTAAACAAATTATTTTTGGGCATGTGACAGACGGTGCGAAGATTTTAGAAGAGTACGATATGCCACAAATGGTGATCGATATCTGCAAGCAACATCATGGGACGACTTTGATGCGTTATTTCTATATCAAAGCAAAAGAACGTAATCCCGAAGTAACAGAGGAACAATTCCGTTACCCTGGCCCTAGACCGCAAACACGGGAAGCTGGGATCGTCAATATTGCGGATAGTTGCGAAGCCGCTGTGCGAGCGATGGATCATCCAACCAGTGAAAAAATCGAAGCTTTTGTGCATAATTTGATTGAAGAACGGATTTCTGATGGTCAGCTTGATGATAGTGGATTGACACTCAAAGAAATCCGCAAAGTTGAAAAATCTCTTGTTAGTGGATTGAGCAGTACCTTCCACTCAAGGATCAAATACCCTAAAATGAAGTCTGAAGCAGAAAAAATGAAACAAGAAAAAGAATAGCAAGAAGGAAGCGATGACTAATGGATATTACATTTATCGATGAAACAAACACTGTATCTGAAACGAAAATCAAAGAAATTGAAGAATTGCTTCAATTTGCGGCAAAAAAACTTTCTTTATCAGATGAGACGGAAATGTCGGTGACCTTCATGGATAATCCGTCTATCCAAGAAATCAATCGTACGTACCGTGGCAAAGACGCACCAACAGATGTGATCAGTTTTGCGTTAGAAGATGAAGGTGAAGACGAGATCCCAGTGATTTTTGAAGAGGACGATGAGCCAATGCCTCGTGTATTGGGAGATATCATGATCTCAATCGATCGGGCAAAAGAACAAGCTGAAGAATATGGTCACTCCTATGATCGCGAACTAGGCTTCTTAGCCGTCCATGGATTTTTACACATCAACGGCTACGACCATATGACACCTGAAGATGAAGCGGAAATGTTTGGCTTACAGAAAGAGATTTTAGATGCTTATGGACTTAAAAGATAAAAAAGAAGAACAAAAAGTAGATAAAAACAAACATTTTTTGATGTCAGTGGAGTTTGCTTTACAAGGAGTCAAAACCGTTTTTGATGAAGAAAGAAATATGAAGAAACATGTGGCTCTTGGGATCATTGCTCTGATCATGGGGTTCATCTTTCAATTGGATCGAATGGAGTGGCTATGGTTGCTCCTTTCAGTCTTTCTCGTATGGATCGTCGAAATCATGAACACTGTGTTTGAGAATGTAGTGGATATGTTCACAGACTTCCATTTTCATCCCATTGGGAAAAAAATCAAAGATATGGCAGCTGGGGCAGTGTTATTGACTGCTTGCTTCGCTGTAATCGTGGGGATCATCTTATTTGGTCCAAAAATCTATCAACTGTTTTTTAATTAAAAGGAGAGTAATTATGTCAGAACATAAATCTGGATTTGTAGCAATCGTCGGACGACCAAATGTTGGTAAATCGACGTTGCTCAATCGGATCGTTGGTCAAAAAATCGCGATCATGAGTGATAAAGCGCAAACGACAAGAAATAAGATCCAAGGAGTGTATACGACTCCTGAAGCACAATTGATCTTTATTGATACACCTGGAATCCATAAACCCAAACATCGCTTAGGCGATTTTATGGTAGAAACAGCTTATAGTGCTTTACGTGAAGTTGATGCGGTATTGTTCATGATCAGCGCCGATCAAAAAAGAGGAAAAGGCGACGATTTCATCATCGAACGCTTGAAAAATGTCCAATCACCGGTATATTTAGTGATCAATAAGATCGACAAAGTCCATCCAGATGAGTTATTAGGGATCATTGAAGATTATTCCTCACAAATGGAGTTTGCCCAAGTTGTTCCGATCTCTGCGACAGAAGGAAACAATGTCGAACGTTTGATGGAGGTCTTAGTGGACGAAATGCCTGAAGGCCCGCAATATTTCCCAGACGATCAAGTCACTGACCATCCGGAGTATTTTATCGTTTCTGAATTGATTCGGGAAAAAGTCTTGTTTTTGACACGAGATGAAGTACCCCATTCAGTCGCAGTAGTCATCGATACGATGAAACGTAATGAGAATAATAAAATCCATATCCAAGCTACGATCATTGTCGAGCGGGATAGTCAAAAAGGAATCATAATCGGTAAAGGCGGTAAGATGCTGAAAGACATCGGAACAAAAGCACGAAGAGATATTGAGAATCTGCTAGGGGACAAAGTCTTTCTAGAACTTTGGGTAAAAGTCCAAAAAGATTGGCGAGACAAACGAGTCTATTTACAAGACTTTGGATATCGTCAAGACGAGTATTAAACAAGGTTGTGAGAAAGCCGGTCAGCTCCGAATAGTAAGGCGAAACGTGGGAAAATAGCTTTCCATATTTTTTCACGTTTCGCCTTACTATTGAAGAGTTGCTCTTGAGCACCGGTTATCCAGTTACAGAAGTTAGAGGACAACTAAGTCATGGAAGCAATTAAGAGTCTGGAATAAAAGTAATAGTTACTTTTGTCTCGACTTCACGGATGCTCGCATGACTTTTTCCTTCTTTTCAATTTAAAAAAGCAATTTACGTTAAAGTCAGAGGAGGGGTGACGATGAGTCAGCTTGCAGAATCAAAAGGAATCATCCTTTCTAGTCGCAACTACAAGGAAAAAGATAAATTAGTCAAGATATTTACAGAATCGGCAGGAAAAATGATGTTTTATGTCAAGGGGATCCATCGTCAAAATCAACCGATTGCACCCGCATTGTTGCCTTTTACGGAAGCAATTTATATTGGTCATTTTCATAATGAAGGCTTGTCCTTTGTTAACAGTGTAAAAGATGTCCACTCGTTTCGTAAGATACAAGAAGATATTTTTCTTAGCGGTTACGGGACTTATTTGTTGAACTTAGTGGATGCGGCGATCGAGGATCGGCAATATGATCCGAATCTATTTCAATTCACACACCAAGCATTGCAACGCATGGATCAAGGAGATGACCCAGAGATCATTACGAATATTTTTGAGATTCAATTATTGCAACGTTTCGGGATCTCGCCAGTTTGGACCCACTGTGCAGTGTGTGGAAAGACGCAAGGAAAATTTGATTATTCATCCAAATATGGTGGCGTCTTATGTGAAAATCACTGGGAGTTAGATCATTATCGGTATCACGCGGACCCACGTGCAGTTCACTTCGTACGGCTCTTCTCAGCAATCTCGTATGATCGCATCAGCGGGATCGACCTCAAAGAAGAAACCAAACAAAAGATTCGCCAATTGATTGATCTGTTATATGAAGAATACGTAGGCATCCATTTGAAAAGTAAAAAGTTTATTGATCAAATGAAAAGTTGGGAACATATCATGAAACCGACCAATGAGACAACGAAGGAAAATCCTGCAGAAGAATGAAAAAATGTTTGAAACAATGGATTTTTTTCAAAAATATTTGACAAAGTACTTGGTTAACGTCTATTATAAAGCCTAGATAGTAACTATTGTTTTTTCAATAGACGAATGTCATTTATAAAGGATATTCAATAATCACATACGTACGATGATCAAGATCAGTAGAAAATCAAGTGGCACAAGCGAGTTCGGGAGAGTGTGAGCCGAATGCTAACGGTTTTTGAAGAGGCACTTGTGAGTACGATCAACGAAGCTGCCGAGTCGCTCGGAAGTAGGGTGGAACCGCGAAGATATTCGTCCCTATGTTTGTTTACGCAAACATAGGGACTTTTTTTGTTACTATTTTTGATTCTTGGTTAAGATGAAAGGGGTAATTATATGAGTAAGAAGCAAACAGTTCAAGAAATGATTTTGACATTACAAAAATTTTGGTCATCGAACGGTTGTATGCTGATGCAAGCATACGATACAGAAAAAGGGGCAGGTACAATGAGCCCTTACACGTTTTTACGAGCAATCGGTCCAGAACCTTGGAATGCCGCTTACGTTGAGCCATCACGTCGACCAGCTGATGGTCGTTATGGTGAGAATCCTAACCGGTTATATCAACACCATCAATTCCAAGTGGTGATGAAGCCATCACCAGAAAATATCCAAGAACTTTACTTGGAAAGCTTGCGTTTGTTAGGGATCGATCCGTTAGAACATGATATCCGCTTTGTTGAGGACAACTGGGAGAACCCTTCGATGGGTTGTGCCGGTGTTGGTTGGGAAGTCTGGTTAGATGGCATGGAAATCACGCAATTTACGTACTTCCAACAAGTCGGCGGTTTGCCATGTAAACCAGTCACTTCAGAAATCACTTATGGGTTAGAGCGCTTAGCTTCTTATATCCAAGAAGTGGAAAGTGTGTATGATCTTGAATGGTCAGCAGGTGTCAAATATGGTGAGATCTTCAAACAGCCTGAATATGAACACTCAAAATATTCATTTGAAGTGAGTGATCAAGAATTATTATTAAGTAATTTTGATCGTTTTGAAAAAGAAGCGAAACGTTGTATTGAAGAAAATCTGGTCCATCCAGCATATGATTACATTTTAAAATGTAGTCACACCTTCAATCTATTAGATGCTCGTGGTGCAGTATCTGTGACTGAACGTGCTGGTTACTTGGCTCGCATTCGTAACATGGCGAAATCTGTGGCGAAAATCTTTGTTGCAGAACGTGAAAAACTTGGATTCCCATTGCTAAATAATCAATCAGAAAATCCAACGACTGTTAAGGAAGGTGAATAAGATGGCAAAGGACTTATTATTAGAAATTGGCTTGGAAGAAATGCCAGCGCATGTTGTGACACCAAGCATGAAACAATTAGAAGAAAAAACAGCAGCGTTTTTAACGGACAATCAATTGACTTACGATGCAATCGAGACATTCTCTACTCCGAGACGTTTGGCGATCAAAGTAACAAATGTACCAGAACGTCAGGCTGACAGTGAAGAAGAAGTGAAGGGACCAGCGAAAAAAATCGCATTAGATGCTGAAGGAAACTGGTCGAAAGCAGCTCAAGGATTTGTTCGTGGGCAAGGATTGACGACAGACGATATCACCTTCCGAGAAATCAAAGGTGTGGAATATGTCTATGTGACGAAATATACTCAAGGAAAACCAGCAATCGAAGTCTTGACAGGATTGATCGATGTGATTAAAAGCATGACATTCCCTGTGACAATGCACTGGTCTTCTTTTGACTTTGAATATATTCGCCCGATTCATTGGATCGTGGCACTATTTGGAGAAGAAGTGATCCCGTTTGAATTTTTAGATGTGAAAACTGGACGTACTTCTCGTGGGCATCGTTTCTTAGGTGAAGATGTGACATTTGCTCATCCAGCAGAATACGAAGAAAAGCTATCTGAACAATTTGTAGTTGCTTCGCCACAAAAGAGAAGAGCAATGATCATGGAACAAGCGACTCAATTATCAACAAAAAATGATTGGCACATCGATTTTGATGAAGACCTACTTGAAGAAGTCAATAATCTAGTGGAGTATCCAACTGTCTTTGCTGGTGATTTTGAAGAAAAATATCTATCTGTACCGGAAGAAGTACTCGTGACTTCCATGAAGGAACACCAACGTTATTTTGATGTTCGAAATGCCGAAGGTCAACTCTTACCACATTTTATCGCTGTACGAAATGGCGATCGTGTGAAGCTAGATAACGTTATTCGTGGGAACCAAAAAGTACTGACTGCGCGTTTAGAAGATGCGGAATTCTTTTACAATGAAGACAAAAAATTCCCAATCGAGCATTATGTCAATAAGTTGAAATCAGTGACTTTCCATGAAAAGATCGGTAGTATTTATGAAAAAATGCAACGTGTGCAAGTGATTGCATCTGTTATCGGTAAATCTGTCGGTTTATCGGGGGAAGAACTAGCTGCATTACAACGTGCCGGCGAAATCTATAAGTTTGACCTAGTGACGAACATGGTTGGAGAATTTCCAGAACTTCAAGGAATCATGGGTGAAAAATATGCGTTGTTGCATGGAGAAGATCCAGCGGTTGCGACAGCGATCCGTGAACATTATTTACCGATCGCTAGTGAAGGTGAATTGCCAGAAACGACGATTGGTGCAGTCTTAGCCATTGCCGATAAATTAGATAGTATTTTCTCTTTCTTTACTGTAGGAATGGTGCCAAGTGGTTCAAATGACCCTTACGCATTACGTCGTCAAGCATATGGTATCGTTCGGATCATTGAAGCAAAACAATGGGCTTTCCCATTGGCACAATTACAACAAGAAGTGAATGCTGCAATCAATGAAAATCAAGAGCGTTTCGGGTTAGCTTTCGTTCAAGGAACTGATGTAATCGACTTTATCAAAGGTCGTTTGCGCCAACGATTGATGACAAAAGCCATTCGCCACGATGTGATCGATGCTGTCTTGAATGCGAAGGAAAGTAATTTGACAACCGTTTTTGCAGCTGCACGTCTGTTGAAGGAACGTTTGCAAGATGAAAACTTCAAACCATCGATGGAAGCTTTGACGCGTGTGATGAACCTAGCGAAAAAAGCCGAAAGAACAACGAATGAGATTGATACAAGCCTGTTTGAAAATGAAGCAGAGCAAGCATTGTACGAAGCAGTTGAGAAAGTGAAAGCTCAGTTTGCGGAACGTACACTTAAAGAGAACTATGAGCAATTAGTCAGCTTAAGACCAGTTATCGATCAGTATTTTGATCAAACGATGGTCATGGTCGAAGATGAAGCTGTCCGTAACAACCGTTTAGCACAGTTGCAACAAATTGCTGATATGGCATTAAGTATTGCTAGTCTGGATCAAATCATTACAAAATAAGACGGATCAAGTAAAAGCTTGAAACAAAAAAAGGTTTGGGATGCGAACATCCCAAACCTTTTATTTTTTACGTTGCTGTTTACCGGCATTTCGACCGTTAGCATTTTTCTTGGTTGCTTGTGTATTGATTTTTTTCGTTGGTTTCGTCGCTTCTTCAGGTGTCACATCTTTTCGAGGTGTCACGACTTGTTTCGGTGGATTTTGTTTCAATTCTTCTGCGACTTGAGCTTTTAAGCGTGGCTTCATGATCACATTGGTGATAAATGTTTGTAGACAACTAAAGATACCACCGACTACCCAGTAAAGGGTCACTCCTGCAGGAGCACTGATCGACATGAAGACGATCATCGCAGGTGAAACGATCAACATGGTGCGCATCGTTTTTTTCTGTTCTTCAGGAATACCGATCGTTGAGATGTACCCTTGAATTAGGTAAGCAATCCCGGCAATCGCAACTAAGACTAAACTTGGATTTCCTAAGTCGATACCATAAAAAGTCGATTCACGGATACCTTCTGTATAGCGAGCAGTAAAGTACAGCGCTGAGAAGATCGGCATTTGGATCAATAAAGGTAAACAACCGATTCCACCAGTCATACTTAACCCATTTTCGCGATACACTTGTTGCATTTCTGCTTGTGCAGCCATTTGTTCTTCTCGGGTCGTTGCCGCTTTTAGTTTTTCTTGGGCGGCACTGACTTGAGGTTTCAATGCTTGCATTTTTTCAGATTGGATCATTGTCTTTTTCGATTGACTGATTCCTAAAGGTAAAATGATGATTCGTACGATCACAGTCATCAAGATAACAGCCCAACCGTATGACCAGTTGAAATTCTGCACGAGATATGTAATCGCTTGTCCCATAGGTTGTACTAATACGCGATAGACGATTCCAGATGTATCAGGGTTTCCTTCAGCATCCATTCTGACACAACCAGATAAGAAAAGTAAGAGTGTTACAAGACCAGAACCTAGTAACCAATTTTTCCATTTATTCATAAAATACTTCCTCTTTTAAAATTTTTACACAAGCTTAACTATACTAAAAATATGAGAATAATTCAATGAACTTCATAGAAAATTCAAATAATTCCCTTAAGTTTAACCGATCATGGGAAGGACAGGGAAGCGCACATAAAAGAACAGAGAATTGAAACGATTATCTTCCAGTAGACGGCAACAACGACTTTCTTCATATGTGCTTTCAAGAAGAAACATTTAGCCGATCACATCAAATTTCTTTCGTTCTTCCATCATCGGATGTTCTTGCAAGTCGACATATTGGACACGGCCACTGGGACTAGGGGATAGCTTGACTTCTTTGATGAACTGATCGATGGTTTCCTCCTCACCAGCGGCTTCGATCGTCACCGAACCATCTTCTTCGTTTTTAACTGTTCCTGTCACGCCCAATTGATCAGCTACTATTTTTGTCATATAACGAAAACCTACACCTTGGACACGCCCTTGCACATTCATTTTAACTTTTTTCATTTGAAGCACCACTCTTTCCTCTATTTGATAAATTTATGATAACGATTTTTTATAAAACTAACAAGCCCAACGATTGATTCCATGCTATAATAAAGTGAGGTGGAAAACGTGAAAAAAATTCAATCAGCAAAAAATCCTAGAATCAAAGAAATAAAAAAATTACATAAAAAGAAGCACCGCGAAGAAGGACAGGAGTACCTGCTTGAAGGTTTTCACTTGATCGAAGAAGCTGTGAATGCCAAAGTCATACCTAAAGAGATCTTTCTGACAGAACGAGGCTGGTCAGAATGGGGGACATGGGTCGAACAACACGCATTGGATTGCTTTTTAGTCACTGATGAGGTGATGGCGGTGATCTCTGATCTACCAACACCACAAGGAATCGTGGCAGTGATGCCGCTAGAAGTTAGCCAAGTGTCAATAGATACAGGAGGCTGGTTGCTTTTAGACAATGTCCAAGATCCTGGAAATGTCGGAACGATGATCCGAACAGCAGATGCGTTTGGTTTAGCAGGTGTGATCTTAGGGAAAGGCTCAGCTGATATTTATAGCACCAAAGTTTTAAGAAGCATGCAGGGAAGCAATTACCATTTACCAGTTATCTCACAAGAGTTAGACGCGCTCATTCCTGAATTGAAAGAAAAAGGATTTGCGATATACGGAACAGAACTCAATGAAGAAGCTGTTTCTCTTCCAACCGTCGTACCAACAAAAAATTATACGATCATTATGGGAAATGAAGGGCAAGGGGTGCGATCAGAATTATTGGCGCTAACTGATAAAAATATCTACATCCCGATGAATGGCCATGCTGAGTCATTGAATGTCGGCGTAGCTACCGGCATATTGTTGTACCATCTTTCTTCTTGATTAAGGAACTATTAAGCTTTTTGGATTTTTAATCAACCTCACTAGAATATTCCGAACATGAATGATATACTATGTACAATTTCAACGATAAATGAAATTCAAAAAGGTGGCAGATCGAAAATTATGACAGAAAAATGGCGTGAAGACGAAGAATACATGTCTTATATCGAAGATCTATTAGAAACAGAAGCAGTACAAAAATTAGCTGATTATATCCAACATGTACATTCGACAAGATTGGAACACTCAATCAGTGTTTCTTATTACAGTTACAAATTAGCAAAAAAATGGGGTGGAGATGCAAGAGCTACTGCACGTGCAGGACTTTTACATGACCTATTCTATTATGACTGGCGTACAACAAAATTTGATGAAGGCACACATGCGTATGTGCATCCTAGGATCGCTGTGAAAAATGCAGAAAAGATTACTGAACTTTCTGATTTAGAGCGCGACATCATCTTGAAACATATGTGGGGAGCAACGATCGCTCCACCAAAATACAAAGAAAGCTATATTGTGACATTTGTTGACAAGTATTGTGCAGTGAAAGAAGCGGCGCAACCAGTAACGGATACAATGAAACAAAAATGGCAACGATATTTTGGAAAAGAACAGTCGATCTAACTATTTGACCAGCCGAACGGAAACAGTCGAAGGTCCCGATCATGGGAAACCTTTGACTGTTTTTTTTTTTGCGAAAGTAGTTGACGAAATAAGATTTATAAGGTTAACTCTTTATTAGGTGAATGTACATAGATGAAAAAAGCATAAAGGGGGTGATGATAAGATGCCATACGTATCTTATTTAGCAGAGTTCAAGGACTTCAGTTATTAGGCTAACTTTGTTGAAGGACTCTTTTTTCTTCAAAGTAGCTACTTTTGAAAGAAGAAAGGACTCAAAAAATCATGGAAACAACAATCAAAACGTATCAATATTTCTTTATCAAACGAGAAATCGAGCAACTGTTAAATGTCTATCATTCAGTGAATGATAAAAAAACTGTCGCAACCGTTCAAGCATTAGCCACAGAACGAATCAATGAGGTAGTAGAAAATGATCCACAAGTAATCGCCTTAGTTGAACCATTTGTGAAGCAAGTTATGGATACAAACTTGAAAAAAGAAAAAGCGACAGAATTGCTCGAACGTTTAAAAGAACATGTTGCGCCATTCAAGCAACCATCAAAAATCCAAGTGGAAAAAATATTCCGAAAAGTAAAAAAGTTGAAACACCCAGATTGGCAAACATTGGATCTTAAAGAGCATACTTATGTGGGCTGGAATGATCCAGGAACACAGAAGAAATATCTGCTTTATTATGCAGATGAGCGGCTACAAGGTGTCCATGGCACACTTTCTCCGACGATCATCAAAGGAGTATGCGCGATTTGCCATAAGACTTCGAGTGTTTCGATGTTTCTTTCCACGACAAAATCAGGATCAGATGGCACGTATACTAAAAAAGGAAATTACATTTGTCATGATAGTGATCAGTGCAATCAGCAACTAGTAAAGCTGGCACCATTTTATGAATTTACAGACATCGTGAAGAAAGAAAAATAGCGCCATTGTTTTTCTTGAGAATGTATGATAAACTTTCTGTAAATGAATAGGTGATGGTGTTCGCCTTTAAATGTCGATCGATAGATGACTAATGACGCCTACTAAAAATCGGAGAATCCGTTTTTTTAGTAGGCTTTTTTTGTGGGGAGGAATAGAAAAATGGATCAACGGTTACTTAGTCCATTCAAAATAGGGACATATATGGTGAAATGGTTAGTGATCACTGCTTGTTTAGGCGTACTAATGGGAGGACTTTCCGCTTTTTTTCTAAATAGCTTAACTGTGGTGACGGATTTACGAGAAGCACATACTTGGTTATTGTATCTATTACCTGTCAGTGGGGCATTATTTGCGTTTCTTTATCAACGATACGGTGGGAATGCTAGTCGTGGGAATAATCTGGTCATTGATCAAGGGAATGGTGGGGAAGAAAAAATCCCGCTCCGATTGATTCCTTTAACGCTTTTCGGTACGATCACGACGCATCTTTTTGGCGGTTCTGTCGGTCGAGAAGGAACAGCAGTCCAAATGGGTGGCGCTTTAGCTGAAAATCTAGCAAGGGGATTAAAATTGAGTCCTATCGAGCGAGAGGTGCTGGTCATCAGTGGGATTAGTGCAGGATTTAGTTCAGTGTTTGGGACACCTTTAGCAGGCACATTGTTTGGACTTGAAGTACTAGCAATCGGAAAGATGCGTACAGAAGCGATCTTTCCCAGTTTTTTTGCTGCTTTATTTGCTAACTTCGTAACCGAAAGCATTGGTGTCACACATATCCATTATAAGATGGGAGAAATTCCAGGGTGGAGTCCTGCACTCTTTGGCAAACTGATGGTGGCGGGTATCGCTTTTGGGATTATTGGATGGGTTTTTAGTCGTTCAATCGTCTTTTTGAAAAAGTGGTATCTGAAATGGTTCAAACATCCAATCACTAGAAATTTTATAGGTGGAGGAATTGTCGTAGTTGTGGCAATGATTTTACAAACACAACGCTACTTGGGACTTAGCTTGCCTTTATTGCAAGATGCGTTTGCCGGAAAAGCACATGCCTATGATTTTATCGGTAAGTTAGGATTTACTGTCCTTTCTTTAGGCGCTGGCTATCAAGGTGGGGAAGTGACCCCTTTGTTTGAGATTGGCGCAACTCTAGGGGCAACTTTAGCGCCCATCCTGCATGTTTCGATTCCTTTTCTAGCTGCATTAGGATTTATCGGTGTGTTTTCTGGAGCGACGAATACACCCATTGCTTGTTTTGTCATGGGCATCGAATTATTTGGAGGAGAAGCAGCTAGTTTCTTTTTTATGATTTGTTTGATCAGTTTCATGTGTTCGGGAAATAACGGAATCTATTCCGCACAAAAAGTAATGATCAAAAAAGGGATTTTATTTTTACCAATGAATAATGATCAGAGAGAATAGTTTACTGATTGAAAGAAAAAAAGAAGTTGCATGAAACGCAACTTCTTTTTTTTTAGGCAATAAGTGTGATCAAAGCTAACAATGCAGTCAGGCCAAGGATGATACCACATACGATCATGTGACGTTTTTTATGCAACATCAAGATCGCGATATATTCTCTAAGAAAAGCATTTGGCAAATAATAAAAGGCTGTTTTTGCACCAATGCCATTGGCTTTTAACTGTGCTTGCTTCGCAAAGAGTCCTGCACGGAAAATGTGGTAATTATTTGAACTGAAAATCGCACGATAAGCGCCACCGCCAGATTCACGATCCATTAATTCTTTGGAGAAACGCATATTTTCTAAAGTGGTTGTTGAATTTGTTTCAACTAAAATGTCCCGCTCCGGAATCCCTTTTTCTAAGGCATAGTTTTTCATGGCAATTGCTTCTGGTAACTTTTCATCTGCACCTTGACCACCAGACATCAAAAGAATCGGTGGATTGAGCGTAGCATGACTCTGGGCCCAATAAAAAGCAATTGCTTTGTCGATCCGTTTGGCTAGGAGGGGAGAAACACGTTCCCCGTTGATCAGGCCTGCGCCTAACACGATAATATAATTCTGGTTGTAACGTGGTCGGTTGAACTGATATAAGAAAGAGACAGTCATAAAATTATAGAAGACAATAAACAGATAAATCAAGATGACTGCTATACCAGAAAGAAGAACATTGATCCACGCTGGTAAGTAGTTGATTAAAAATACAGTGGCAATTAAATATAGCGTTAAGGCAATCCCTAGCAGTAAAGTCAAAAGATTAGCTAGTGAACGTGATTCTCTTTTTAAGACGATGATGCCATTCCAAATGAGAAAGACGACCAAAATATATATGCCAAATAGTAAAATCAATAAAGCTGGTACTGCAATCAAAGCAAAAATCCCACCAATAAAGATATTCTGCGTCTCAAAAAGTAAGAGTAATAAATAAGCGCCGAAACTAATCAAAAATAAATTGAAGATCAAACCATTCAGTAGTCGCCTTTTTTCGGTAAAGTAAAAAAAAGCAAAGATACTGAAAAAAGCGAGAGGGATCAAGAAATAAAAACTCGCATAAAAAATCTCTAATACAACGAAGTACGTAAGCATCAATGTGAATGTCCAAGTACCACAATAAAAGAATAACGCGGGATCTTTTTGTTTCCTGCGCCAGGTGATGATCCCAACCATCCCTACGATATAGAGAATCGAAAAAATCAAATCTCTTGTTAAATTCATAATACCAACTCCTTTTTCTAAACGTGGAGTCATCACTGCGAATGAAAAGGAAACAGCTGATTAGCAGACTAGTGATGATTATTCAACACGAACTGATAGTGTTACTCGCCCCTCATAGACCAACCCTACAAGTAACAATCTACCATATACAGTATAACGAAAAATTTGTAAAAATGCTGTTATAAAAAAAGAAAAAATAGAAAATACATTTATTTTCTGTAAGAAGCAGAAAAATACCCAAACAGTAAAGGTTGATAGCGTCTCGTCGATTCGTGAAGAAGAGCCAGCATTTACTGTTTGGGTAAGGAGTGGATGTAACTATTTGGAATGTTTATTTAGAATAGATTACTGAAAAAATTAGTGACATTGCGCCAGCCGATCACAAAGATATTCGCTTTTTCAACCGAACTAGCAGTGATGATGTCTGTGCTTGGAGAGGCACCATCTTCTAAGTACCCTAATTGATCATCAGCTAAAGTGATAGTGGCTGTGCCAACCTTTGTGCCTCTAACGATCGGTGCTTCAAGTTCATTATCCTTTACTTTTGTCTCATCGATCTTAGGTGTGATCGTCAATTGACCCGTATCCATATCATTTCTGACCCAGACACTGACTGGGCTTTTTAGTACGACATTGACAGAAGTTTCTTTTCCGTTTTTCACATCGATCGATTTGAGTGAAGGAATGCTTGCGTTTGCTTTACCGATTTCTTTGACTGACCAGTTATCATAGCAATAGTCCATCAAGCGAGCCGTTTCGGTGAACCGAACGCTTGGGTTTTGCTCATGACCTTCCGCATTCAATATGACTGTAATGATGCGTTTGCCGTCTCGTTCGATGGTACCGACAAAACAAGCACCAGCAAAATCAGTTGTTCCAGTTTTTAGTCCATCAACGCCTTCTTTGAAGTTGATAAAACCTGGAAGCATCCAATTCCAATTGACCATTTCAACCGGCGATTGTGTGTTTTCACCAAACATTTTTGTTGCAGTACTCGTCACTTCTAGTACCTCAGGAAAATCGAGTAACAGGTGACGTGCGATGATCGCTACGTCTTTTGCGGACATTTGATTTTCATCTGCTTCGCCAGTACCTTCTGGACGATTTGCGCCGAGGTAAACATTGTTCAACCCAGAAACATTGACGATCGTTGCATTTTCAATGCCCCATTCTTTTAACTGGTCATTCATGACAGTCAGAAATGCTGTTTCACTACCAGAGATCTTTTCAGCTAAAGCGACCATTGATGCGTTGGCTGATTGGATAAAGGCAGAGTCAAAAAGTTCTTTTACAGTATAGGTATTCTCCTTATGTAAGGGAACATTCGATAAATTAGGTGCAATGCTTAATGTTTCAGCATAATCGGAGATTGCCACTTCATCATCCCAGGATAATTTTCCTTCTTTGACTTGGTCAAGTACGATGTACAACCCGATGATTTTTGAGATTGACGCGATCCCCATTGTTTTTTCTCCGTCTTGGTCGTATAAAATTTTTCCGCTTGTTGCGTCCACAGCAAATGCTGCTTGGGAATTCACAGAAAATGCTTCATCGGCCTGTACGGATAAAGTTGGCAAGAATGATCCTAACGTTAAAAGAAGCGTTGCCAACAGTAAAGCGAAATGTTTTTTCTTAGTGCCCATGTCCAATCTCCTTGTTTTCTAATTTGATTTGCTACAAATTAAAATTTTATCAGAGAGTGTGCGTAGTTTCAATCTTTCTGAAAAAAACTTTAGATAAACCAAACGAACACAAGAGGATAGTTAGCGTTGATTCTTTTTGACTCGTACAGGTTGAGCCTCGGGTTCATTTAGACGAAAGGCAGTGAATACAAATAGAGCAGTCATACATAGTAAACTAAATATCATCAATAATTGCATATAAACACCTCGATTTCTACTTTTCTCTATGTTAGCAGTTAGGTATGAATAATTTCGCTGTGAAATGTAACGAATCATTGATGAAATTTTGAAGAATAGTTGAAGAAAACAATCCTTAGTCAGAGATGGGATTGTAAACGATTTTTTGTCTAGGGACCATTTTGTTTTATGGATAAAAATGGTTGTGGTAGACTTTAGTTAGTAGTATTGAAGAAATGATTTTTAGGAGGGGTACGTTTATGGCGAAAAAGGATAGAGAGTTACTGTCACAACTGACTTCAGAAGGTGTCAAAGGACCATTTATTACTATTATGCTAAACACTCACGTTGCACATCAAGATGTGGAAAAAGATCAGATCAAATTCAAGAACTTTGCAAAAGAAGCAAAAAAACGTTTTGAAAAGAAATATGCGGAGCATGATTGGTCGAATTTTCAAAAAAAAATCGATCAACTACTAGAAGATGCTTCATTTTGGCGCAGTGCCACTGCGAGTGTCGCGGTGATCTTGTCTCCTGAAAGTACCATTGTTCATCGTTTGAGCATTGCAGTAGATGATCAATATTATGTAAGTGACCTACCTTATTTATTAGCGATCATTAAAAATGGACATTTTAACTACTCGTATTATTTACTGGGATTGAATCGTGATTCAATGAAGCTTTACGAAGTAAGCAACAAACAAGTAAAAGAAGTTGATCTACCCGAAGGAGCACCTACAGATGTGGTGACAGCTTTAGGATCTGAGTTGACAGGTGGAGGTATCAACTACTCGTCAAATGGTAGTGAAGGATCAACATTCCATGGGGTGAATCCTAAAGACGAAGAAGTTGAAATTGACTGGATCAATTATTACCAAGCGGTCGATGAATTTCTTAAAGACAGCTTGGATAATCCTGAAAAATGGCCTGTGTACTTGTATGCTTTGCCTGAAAATCAAACAATGTTCAAAAAAGTGGCGAAAAACCCTTATTACCGTTCGGATGTGGCGATCTCAGCTTCACCTGCCCAATTATCTTTAAAAGATATCGAAGTAGGTGCGAAGAAACTTTCGGATGAACTGGCAGCGAAGGAAGCAAGTAGCTACAATCAATTGTTAGATAAAAAATTCTTGGATCAACTAGTGGACATCGTGCCAGCAGCGAAAGAGGGAAAGATTTCTCACTTATTTATCGCAACCTCTAATCTGGCTGACGGATTTGGTGAAGACCCAGAAACAGAGTACGACCGTCGACAAGTGTTGAATCAACTAGCTGATGATGTGATCACCAATGGCGGACAAGTCTTTATCTTGGATCAAAAAGATGCGCCTGACGAAAAGAGTTTGACCGCGATATTGCGTTATTAGTCTCTAGGAACAGTACCTAGAACCGATTGATCATTCATTTTATAAGAAAGGAAAAGCCATGTAGATCATTTATTTGATTTCGTGGCTTTTTCTTATTTCTCAGGGGAGAAAGATCAGAAGATCATCAAGTTTAAAAGTGAATTTTTTTTAAGCGTAAATTAAAAACGTTCGTTTTTTTTTGGAGAAATAAGCAAAAGAATGAAAAAAAAATAAAAAAAGTTTAAAATTTACTAGCTAAACTGTAATTAATGTGCTACAATAACTATGTAGTTTTTGTTCGGTAATCTTGGTAGTTTGTTTCAAATAAACATCTTCCAGATATTCACCATTCAAGTAATTGCAAAATATGTGTTTGATACACAAGGAGGATTTTTATTATGGAAACAGGTACAGTGAAATGGTTTAACTCAGAAAAAGGTTTCGGTTTCATTACAGCAGAAAACGGCAACGATGTATTCGTTCATTTCTCAGCTATCCAAGGTGATGGATTCAAAACTTTAGAAGAAGGCCAAACAGTAAACTTCGATGTTGAAGAAGGTCAACGTGGCCCTCAAGCAACTAACGTTGTTAAAGCTTAATTAACCCACTACTAAATAAAAGCTCAGTCTGCTAGTTCCTAGCGGTCTGGGCTTTTTTGTGTTTTCTTTTCATATGCTTTGATTCTCTACACCTAAGAACATCGCCTTACATGGTTAGATGAGTGATAACGAGAAAAGGAAGGGGAGAAGTAAACTTACTGTTTCTCTCAGTAGCAAAGATAACAACAGACGTATGCTTTAGGTTGATTTCCTAAGAATTTTCAAGTGATTTGTAGTATAATTTCAAAAGAAGACTAGAGGGAAGAGAAGAGGAAGATATGTTGAAACCGAAAACTTATGCAGTCGTCGATATTGAAACGACTGGGACAAATCCAAAAGAAGATCGCATTATCCAATTTGGATGTGTCATGATCGAAGATGGGCGGATCACCTCTCGTTATTCGATGGATATCAACCCTGGGCGAAAAATCTCAAAACAGATCCAGCATTTGACAGGGATCACCAATCAACGTGTCCATCGTTCACCCTATTTTGAAGATGTAGCACAAACGATTTACAACCTTCTAGCGGATACCATCTTCGTGGCGCATAATATTTATTTTGATTATCAGTTTTTGAACCATGAATTGACTCGCTGTGGCGTACCTAAATTACAGATTCCAGGAATCGATACAGTCGAGTTGGCCCAGATATTTTTGCCGACTGAACCGAGCTTTCGTTTAGCTGATTTGTCGGAAAGTCTGGGGTTTATCCACGATAATCCCCATCAGGCAGATAGCGATGCGGAAGTGACAGCACAGTTGCTTCTACTGATTGAAGAACGGATGCGTCAGTTACCTTTAGTGACGCTTGAACAGATCGTGAAACTGAGCAATCATACAGGGATGGATACTAGATTATTCATCGAACAAACCACCGACGAACTGAGAAAGCAGCCCCCACCTTTATCAGATGAACTGGAAATCATCGAGGGAATCGCCTTACAAAAAAAAGAAGTCGAACTGTTTTCAGAAGTTTACTATGGTCATAAAGATTATCCAAGAAAAAAACAAGCGAAAGAGAAAATATTTGGAAAAACGTTGATGTATCGTAAAGAACAAAATCGTTTGATGAATGTTGTCTATGATCATTTTACCAAAGATGAATCGAAAAATTTGATGATCGAAGCAGCGACTGGTATGGGCAAGACGATTGGCTATCTATTGCCTCTTAGCTATCTGGCCACACCGGAGAAGCCGGCAGTGATCAGTACGGTATCGCTTGTTTTACAAGAGCAGATCATGGAAAAAGATATTCCTTTGTTGAATCAATTATTCGACCAACCGATCCAAGCGACGATTATCAAAAGCTACCGCCATTATCTCGATTTGCAACGGTTCAAAGCCACACTCCTTGAGCCAAAGGAGCAAAAACAATATGCACTCTATCAAATGACAGTTCTTGTCTGGCTGACGCAGACGAAAACAGGAGATTTAGATGAGTTGCATCTAACGAATTTGAATCATGCCTTTTTTACAGATGTTTCGCATCGCGGGCTTGACTTTTTAGCGAAAAAACAAGCGTTCTATGAACAAGATTTTATTCGATTTTTGCATCGACAAATCAAGCAAAGTAACTTCTTGATCGTCAACCATGCTTTTTTAGTCCAAGAAACACAAAGAAAGACACCGTTGTTGCCTGAAAGTCCTTATTTATTGATCGATGAAGCACATCATTTACCTGAGATTGCTGAAAAAGTCAATGATCAACGATTCAGTTTGAGCTATTTTAACAAGGAAGTACAATTATTCGAAGAACCTGATCGTTTGTTCGATCGCTTCAAAGGCTATCTTCCAGCCAATCATGAGGGGCAGCGCTGGCTTGATATCTACAAAGAAGAGTTGTCTGCGCTTCGTGAGGCACAGCTTTGTTTAGCTGAAGGGTTACTTGAGATCATACCTCAACAAAAAAGACAAACTTACCCGGAAGAAGTCATGATCACGAAAGAGGACTTAGATAAATTATCTTTTGAAGCAAGTACAGCCATTGACCATCTTCATCTTTTTTACCAAGAAATAAAGGAATTGCAGTACAGGATCCGTTCAGGCTTAGAGGTGCTTCAAGAAAGTTGGACGAAGCAAATGCGTGTCGATCTTGCAAGTCTGTATGCTTTGTTTGATCGTTTAGATCAACAAGCAAGTTTTATGGAAGAATGGTTGGAGAATTGGCAAGAAAGTTTAGTCCATTGGTTTGTTCCGGGTGCCATCCCTCAGCAGACGATGTTCCATCTCCACGATTTTACTGCCGCACTGATTCCCAATACAGTTTGGTATCAGCGCTATGAACGGATTTTATATATAGGAGGGACATTGAAAGTGGGCCCAGATCGTCAATATTTGGCGAAACGATTAGGAATTGAAGGTACTCCGCTGAAAGTCATTGCCTCTCCTTATGATTACGAAAAACAAGCACGGATCTTCGTGCCAAAAGAAGCACCAGAGATCAATCAATTAAGTGGCACAGCGTATGTCGACTATCTAACGGATGTGTTATATCAGTTGATCAGACAAGAAAAAAGACCGATCCTAGTTTTGTTTATTTCTCATGATGTTTTACAAAAGGTGTATCAACGAATGCATTTGACAATGCTTGAACAAGGAAGAGAGATTTTAGCTCAAGGAATCGGTGGCAGTCGTGAGAAACTATTGAAGCGTTTTGTTCTTTCTGATATGAGCGTGCTATTCGGCGCAGATAGTTTTTGGGAAGGCGTCGACCTGCCAGGAGATGCGTTACAACTAGTCGTCATTACGCGGCTGCCATTCGATCATCCACAACGTCCAATGGTCAAAGCGAGAAATGCGTATTTGGAATCGGAAGGCATCAACCCTTTTTATCAAGAATCCTTACCAAAGGCAGCACTGAAGGTCAGACAAGCTTTAGGTCGTTTGATTCGTTCGGAAACGGACAAAGGTGTCTTGCTGATTTTAGATCGACGATTAGTGACTGCAAAATATGGCGCGAGGATCATTCATGCCTTGCCTAAAAAGATGCCTGTCCAAGAGGCGCCTTTTGAACAAATTTGTGAGGATATCCATGATTTCTTAAACAAAAACGAAGAAATTAAGCCATAATCGAGGACTATTTTCACCTCGAAATCTGTTATAATGGACATCAATGAAAAAAGAAGGAGCGACAGTCCTTGAAGAATCAGACAAACAAAGAACATACGATCAATCGCATCTTGCTGGGCTTGATCATCGCTTTATTAGCAGTAATCGTGATCAGCACGATTTTTTATCTGCGTGCGACACGCCCAATGACGCAAGCGAAACAAGAGGCGACAAAACTAGCTGAACAATATGCAAATCTTGAGGAAGTGGACCAATTCTATTGGTTTACTCGGGAAGCCACTTATTTTTCATTAACAGGCCAAAATGATAAAGGACAAGATATTGCAGTGATCATACCTAAATCGGGTGAGCGTGTGAAAGTGTTAGAACAAAAAGCAGGCTTGACCGAAGAAGCTGCCCGCCAAGAAATCAGCAAACAACATCCCGATCAACAAGTGGAAAAAGCTTCCTTAGGGATGTACAAAGATGAACCGGTATGGGAAGTCATTACCAAAACGTCAGATGACCAGTTGAATTATTATTTACTTTCTTTTAAAACGGGAGAGGAAGTCAAAGTCATTAGCGGGGTATAGAAAAGACGGATGAAAGGATAGATTGGATGAAACAGTCAAAAAGAGTGGAACGCTTAGAGCCTTCCGTAACACTAGCAACTGCAGCAAAAGCAAAGGCATTGAAAGCACAAGGGAAAGACATTATCAGTTTGACCGTAGGAGAGCCTGATTTTGCTACACCTGAAAATATCCAAGAAGCAGCGATCGCAGCCATCAAGAATGGAAAAGCAAGCTATTATACGCCAACAGCGGGTATTCCAGAATTAAGACAGGCAATCGTTTCGTATCTGGAAACCTATTATGGCTTGACTTACGATGCTTCTCAGACGATTGTGACAGACGGGGCGAAATTTGCCCTCTATGCCTTATTCCAAACAATCCTAGATCCAAAAGATGAAGTCATCATTCCAGTACCTTATTGGGTGAGCTATGGTGAACAAGTCAAGTTAGCAGAAGGTGTCCCTGTTTTTGTCACTGGTCAAGAAGTCAATGATTTCAAAGTGACCCTCGAACAATTGGAACAAGCACGTTCTTCCAAGACAAAAGCAGTCATTATCAATTCTCCTTCTAATCCGACAGGGATGATCTATACAAAAGAAGAACTACAAGTTATAGGTGAATGGGCAGTAAAAAACGATATTTTAATAGTTGCTGATGATATTTATGGCCGATTAGTTTATAATGACAATGAGTTTACTCCAATTGCAACGATTTCAAAAGCAATACGTGAACAGACGATAATCATCAACGGTGTATCAAAAACCTATGCAATGACAGGCTGGCGTATCGGATACGCGGTCGGCGATCAAAAAATCATTGATGGGATGATTGCGATTGCATCACAATCAACTAGTAACCCAACTGCAGTCAGTCAATATGCGGCTGTTGAAGCATTACAAGGGGAACAAGATACCGTTGAAGAGATGCGCAAAGCATTTGAAGAACGTCTAGACATCGTATTTCCGCTTGTTGCTGATTTGCCCGGGGTGTCGGTCAAAAGACCACAAGGCGCATTTTACTTGTTTCCGAATGTGAAAGAAACGTTAGCGATATGTGGCTATGAACAAGTGACGCCGTGGGTCGAAGATCTACTAGAAGAAGCAGGGGTTGCTCTAGTTACAGGTGAAGGTTTTGGCGCACCGGAAAATGTTCGTTTGAGTTATGCGGCGAATCTAGCAACGTTAGAAGAAGGAATCCGACGAATCCAACGTTTTATTGAGAGTAAAAGTCAAAACGAATAGAAATTATTATAGGACAAAGGAGAATTTTACGTGGAACAAATTCAAATCATCGATTCAAAAAAACATGTAGGCGAAACAGTAACGATCGGTGCTTGGGTCGCTAATAAGCGTTCAAGTGGGAAAATCGCCTTTTTACAATTACGAGATGGGACAGCATTCTTCCAAGGAGTTGTCGTAAAAAGCGAAGTGCCTGAGGAAGTTTTCCAAATGGCAAAAAATCTTTCTCAAGAAACATCGATCCTTGTGACAGGTGAGATTCGTGAAGATAGCCGTTCTAAATTTGGCTATGAGATCGGGATCACGAACATTGAAGTAGTGAGTGAAAGTCATGATTATCCAATCACACCAAAAGAACATGGAACAGATTTCTTGATGGATCATCGTCATTTATGGTTACGCTCTTCACGCCAACATGCAGTGATGCAGATTCGAAATGAAATCATCCGTGCAACCTACGAATTTTTCAACAACAACCAATTCGTTAAAATCGATCCACCGATCTTGACTGGCTCTGCCCCAGAAGGAACCACCGATCTATTTGAGACAAACTACTTTGATCAAAAAGCATATCTGTCACAAAGTGGTCAATTGTACATGGAAGCTGCTGCAATGGCATTTGGTAAAGTATTTTCATTTGGACCAACTTTCCGTGCTGAAAAATCAAAAACACGTCGTCATTTGATCGAATTTTGGATGATCGAACCTGAAATGGCGTTCACGCATCAAGAAGAAAGCTTAGAAGTACAAGAACAATATGTTGCTTTCTTAGTTCAAAGTGTATTAGATAACTGCGAGTATGCTTTAGACGTCTTAGAACGTGATAAAGAAGTATTGAAAACTTATACTAAATTACCTTTCCCACGTATCACGTATGATGATGCCATCGAATTATTGAAGAAAAATGGTTTTGACGATATCGAGTGGGGCGATGATTTCGGTTCACCACACGAAACGTTCATTGCGAACTCATTTGAACAACCAGTCTTTATCTTGAACTATCCAAAAGCGATCAAACCATTCTACATGAAACCACATCCAACAAGAGAAGATGTCGTGATTTGTGCAGATATGATCGCACCTGAAGGATATGGCGAGATCATCGGCGGAAGTGAACGTGCGACTGACTATGATTTCTTACTTGAACAAATCAAGAATCATGGCTTAGACGAAAAAGAATACTCATGGTACCTAGATCTACGTAAATACGGATCTGTTCCACATTCTGGTTTCGGCTTAGGCTTAGAACGTACAGTGACTTGGATCTCAGGGATCGATCATGTACGTGAAGCAATTCCATTCCCACGTTTGTTAAATCGTATTTACCCATAAGAAATAAGACGCGTTCCACGAAAATCGTTCATCGTATTTTCGTGGAACGCATTTTTTTTAAGAAGTTATTATGAAATCACTATTGTTCCAATTCCTTCTTTCTTTGGCTAGATGTGTGTGGGATAATAACGTAAAAGTGGCAAGGAAAGTAGGGTGTGTGATGGAACAACGACTTTTATTCATTGGAGATAGTATCACAGATGCGGGTAGAGGAACTGACGATCTCGGTCAGGGCTATGCACTGTTAACAGCGGCAAAATTGGCTGCGAGTGATCCAGAAAACACGTGGACATTCGTCAATCGCGGAATCGGCGGAAATAAGTTAGCAGACCTAAAGAAGCGCTGGCAAGCAGACTGCATCGATTTGAAACCTGATATGGTCTCGATTTTGATTGGTATCAATGATACATGGCACAATGTAGGCGAGCCTGCAGCATTTGCGACAAAAGAATCTTTTGAGCGTTTTGAAGCCGATTATCGGTATTTACTTGATCGTTTAGTGGAAAGTGGCATCAAAAAAATCGTCTTGATGGAACCATTTGTTTTGCCAGAGCCTGACGATCGGAGAAGTTGGCGTAGTGATCTTGATCCAAAGATCCACTTGATTCGTCAACTAGCAAAAGAATATCAAGCAGTTTTTGTCCCGTTAGATGGAACGTTGAATTCTTTAGGCATCTCATATGGCTATGAGAAATATACAGGGGATGATGGTGTCCATCCGACACTACTGGGTCATGAAACGATTGCCAATATTTGGATAGAAACGGTCAAAAAAAGAAAAGAGTGGTTTGAATGATCATTCGCCCAGCAACCGAAGCAGATCTACCGATGATCAATAGGTTGATCAGGCAACAAGAAAATCGATTCTTGGAGGAACTAATGCTGCCAGATATAAACGATCCATTGAATATATCGTTTATAGCAGCACATGATGACGCAGAAAAACAAATGATTTTCGCTTTTGGACAAGCGAGACAAATCGAAACGACTGAAGCAGATCAACAATCAGGTGAACTGCTTCAAACGATTTTTGTGGCAGTCGATCAAGAAAGAACAGTAGCCGCTCAGTTTATGGAGCAGTGGTTACTAGAAGCAAAAAAACGTAAAATCAAGAGAGTCGATTTCAATGGTTTTTAACGTAAGACTCTTATTAGAATGGAGAAAGAAACAATGAGTTGTATTGGAAATATTATTTGGTTTATTTTTGGTGGCTTACTCGGAGGACTGAGTTGGGCGGTAGCAGGTGTATTATGGTGTATCACAATTGTTGGTATTCCGGTCGGGCTACAATGTTTCAAACTAGCTTCTTTATCGTTTGCACCCTTTGGAAAAGAAGTCATTTATACAAACAATGGCGTGTCTTTGATCGTCAATATCATTTGGTTGATCGTGTCAGGTTTGCCGATTGCTTTAGGTCATGTCATCAGTGGGATTTTACTTTGTATCACGATCATTGGTATTCCTTTCGCAAAGCAATCCTTCAAACTAGCACGCCTAGCGTTGATGCCATTTGGGGCAGAAATCGTTTAAATAGTCACTAAATATAAAAGTAACTCTCTTGCACAGTTGTTTGTCTGTCCAAAGAGTTACTTTTTTTACACTTAGCGAGTGATATCTGTATGTTTTTTAGGTATTTGCTTACTCAAAAAATTCGATTTGTTGGTTGCGTCTACTACGCGATGATTAAAATTCGCTTGTGTAAAGGACGTTTGTGTTGGAGAAGTTGGAAGTGTCACGTCTGTGGTGTTACTTTTAGAGGTCTGTCTATCAGAAAAAATCCTATCTTTGACTGTTCCCCCAAACCGCTGGCTCTTAACTTTTACTTTTTGGCGAAATCCCTCTTTTAATGGTTGATCCGTTCCATCGATGATTGCGTTGATGTGAGCATCCAATGGTTTCAATCGCCTGGAATCATCATAAAAAACATGATAATAATAAGGTGCAACCTCGACGGATTGATTTTTGACAAATTTTTTAGGTGTTTTAGGATCTTCGTAGACTTTCTTTACGAAATCATCCGAAATATCAACGAATTCATCTCTGGAGATAGTTTCTTTTAGACCAGTGATTTTTTTTCGCTGTTCGTAATGTTTCCATAATTGAAAAAATTTTTGATCGTGTTTTAAATTTTCACCTAAAAAAGTCTGAAAGAACCGCTCACGAAACGCAAACGATGAGCAGAATTTAGGTTTCACTTTATCTTCAATCAATGGTGGAGTAAAAATAGCTTCCTGACAATTATGAAGAACACTTCGGAAAGTGACAAGCGGTTCTAAAATCGGGCAGTTGGGAATCATTGCATACCCTCTCATTTCAAAATTAAGGTTTTTTGCAGGCTTATCTGAGAGTCTGGTGATTTCATTGATGAGGTTGATCTTAGACTCACTGTGGTGTTCAAGCTTTGTCGCAAATAGTATTTTACTTAATTTCCCCAACTGATCCGCTGGGATTTTTAGCAAATGATTCCCCATCTTTTTATTTGTCTCATATTTATCTAATTTCGCGACAAGATAGTCATTATCTTGCTTATAAATTACTAAGCCATAAATATGATTATGATAAGAGTCAGGGGTCACTGAATAAGCTGGAAAAATCATAAAACTGGCTGGGTCATCTTTTTTTAAATGTCTGATTTTCTCTTCCAGTTCAGTCGGTTTTTTCATATCGTAGTAGACGATCGTATTTCTTAAAGACTGGATCACTTGATTTTTTTGACTTTCATTGATCAAGGTACCAGCAACATCATTTTCAATCATTTTGATAAATCTTGAAAATAAAAATTGATAATTTTTTCTTCCGCCTGAACCGACAACTTCAAATGCCGCCGCATTTCCTAATCTTAAAGCAAGTGCCAATTGGTGGTATTGTCCATCAAAATCAAGCATAATAACTCTCCTTATTTTTTATTTTCGTGCAATAGTCCCACCATAGAAAGTATAGGATAAATTTACTTGGCAACTGTTTTTCGCTTTATCTCAATTTCGTAGGAAAACAGTTATCTTTGTATTGAACAGACTTGGCGCTCTTTTTTTGAGAGAAAACTAATGGAGGTAACGTTATCTGATGAAGTAGAAGCAATACTATTACTTGGTCTAAAATATTGAGAATTCTCATTGTTTTTATGTTGAGATTTATCAGTTGTTATGTTCTTTTTATTGGTTATATGACTTATTTTTGTGTGCAATGTTTCCAATTTTTTTGACCTTGAATGAAATACTTTATAATTTTGTTGACTGGCTTCATTTGTTTGATTTCTCTTAAATTCTATTGGAACGGCTGGATCATTTAAGACTTTATTTAAATATTTAATAGAAAGATAGCGGATTTTTCCTTTGTATTCTTTATCAACTAATTGAGTTTCTGCTTTTCGCATGGTGTAATAATGCCATAATATAGAAAATTGTTGATTATGTTGCTCATTATCGGTTAAAAACGTTTGATAAAATCGCATCCGAAGCTCCTTTGAAGGCCATAGTTTTGGATTGATCACTTTCTTCTCCTTGATTTCGGCAGACGAAATTGGCTTATTGCAATTGTAGACAGTCCATTTTAATGCTGTTAACGGTTCAAGTATCGGGCAATTTGTAATGCCTGGATAACCACGCATTTCCACATGTAAAGCAGAGGGTTTTTCAACAGCTATTTTTTTTAGTTTTGAGAATATATCAACAGATATTCTCGTCTTTCGATACTCAAACTTAGAATAATAAAGAATATCGCTAAGCTTATTTAAATTTTTTTCATCAATTTTAAGCTGGAAGTTCGTAGTCATTGACTCTAATTTATTGATCTTAGTAACAATGTAGTCCTTATTTTTGTGAATGATCAAGCTATATATGTGATCATGAAATAATCTTATAGTAGTAGAGTAAGAGGGAATGATGACAAAGCTAGTTGGGTCATCCTCTTTTAAGTTTTCCATGATGTGCTGAATGTCTTCTCTTTTTTTGGCATCGTAATAGTCAATTGTATGTTCAAGAGAGTGTATCAAGTCATTTTTTTTGACTGTTTCAATAAAAAATGAATCTTGATCATTTTCGATCATTTTTATCAATTTTGAAAATAAAAATTGATAATTTTCTTTTCCTTTCTTTCCGACTGCTTTGAAGTTGGTAGCTTTTCCTAGTCGCAAAGCCATAGCTAGTATATGGTATTGATCGTTGAAATCAATCATGTATTTCCTCCTTTAGTTTCTTATGTAAAAGTTTATCATTCGTCACTTTTACATAAGAAACTTCTTTTACACCTTGCAGAAATAATGATTCTCCCGAACGATACTTTAATCATGATCTGTTATTACTATGATTTGACATATGAATAACCATTCATGTATAATGACTTATGAATAGATAGTCATATGTTTGGTAAGGAGGGACTTGAAATGAAAAGTTATCAATTAGAAGGTTTAGATTGCGCAAATTGTGCGATGAAAATCGAAAAAAAAGTACAAGCAATACCTGGCGTAAAAGAAGCATCAGTCAATTTTGCGACTGGAAAAATGATGATCGATGCAGATAAAGCGGTCATTGAAACGATTGAAAAGCAAGTAACAGAAGAAATCCATCAATTAGAACCAGAGGTCAAAGTAATCGAAGTGAAAAACCAGATAAGTGAAAATCATGAACCAGAAAAAGAAAATAAAACAGCGTTGTTACGTATCATCATAGCGTCACTTAGTTTACTTTTATTGTTTTTATGGAAGCCTGCTGAGCCAATTCGTTTCGTTACTTTTTTCGCCATTTTTGTTCTTATCGGCTTTGATGTGATCAAGCAAGCGGTTGTCAATATTCGTAAAGGACAAGTGTTTGATGAAAATTTTTTAATGTCGATTGCAACGATTGGTGCAATGATGATCGGTGAATATCCAGAAGCAGTTGCTGTCATGTTGTTTTATCAAATCGGTGAGTATTTCCAACATTTTGCGGTCGATCAGTCTCGTCGGTCCATTCGTGAGTTGATGGCGATCCGACCGGAAGTTGCTCATGTGATCACTGAAAGCGGCTTGGTAAATAAGCAACCAGAAGAAGTGCAGATCGGTGAGTCGGTCATGGTCAAACCAGGTGAAAGAATTCCTTTGGATGGAACGATTTTGAAGGGACAATCCCTCGTAGATACATCTGCATTAACAGGAGAATCATTGCCTAAAGAAGTGATGAATGGTGAAAATGTATTAAGTGGTTTTATCAATAAGACCCATCCTCTAACCATCGAAGTTAAAAAGAACTATGAAAATTCGACCATCAGCAAATTATTAGAACTAGTGGAGACAGCAAGCAGTAAAAAGGCACCTGCTGAAAAATTCATCACTAAGTTTGCTCGTTACTATACGCCGATCGTCGTTGCGTTAGCTGTTCTTTTAGCAACTGTCCCACCCTTACTTTATGGAGGAGATTTTTCTGAATGGATTTATCGAGCATTGACATTCCTAGTGATCTCTTGTCCATGTGCATTGGTCATTTCTGTTCCACTTAGCTTTTTCGGAGGAATCGG
This sequence comes from Enterococcus pernyi, assembly GCF_045371165.1. Classification (NCBI taxonomy): domain Bacteria; kingdom Bacillati; phylum Bacillota; class Bacilli; order Lactobacillales; family Enterococcaceae; genus Enterococcus; species Enterococcus pernyi. Next base: position 162,603 of record NZ_JBIQDM010000002.1, on the reverse strand, counting down.
TGGAGCTAGTAAACGGGGGATACTTGTCAAAGGTGGAAATTATCTAGAACTTTTAGCTCGTACAGAAACAGTAGTATTTGACAAAACAGGTACCCTGACCAAGGGTGATTTTGCCGTACAAAAAGTTGTTTCTACCATTGACGAGAAAGCATTTATGAAATATGTGGCGAGTCTAGAAAATGTATCGACACATCCAATCGCCAAGGCGGTCATGGATACCTACAGTGGCCCGTTATATGAAATTGAAGAACCTGCAGAAATCGCTGGAGAAGGAATCAACGCCCAGGTCAAGGGACAAGAGGTACTTGTCGGAAATCAAAAATTATTGGCTCGCTATGGAGTCGAGCAACCAGAGAATCATGAAATAGGAACATTGATCTATTTAGCGATCGACAGTCAGCTCATGGGCTATTTAGTTATTGCGGATACGATCAAACCAGATGCAACATTTGCTATCGAGACATTGAAAAAAGTCGGCGTCAAAAAGACAGTGATGTTGACAGGTGATGCCCAAAAGATTGCGGAACAAGTCGCAAAAGAGGTCGGAGTCGATACAGTCTATAGTGAACTGCTTCCAGAAGATAAGGTAGAAAAATTAGAAGCATTGATGAGCGAAACGACTCAGAAAACTGCCTTTGTCGGAGACGGGATCAATGATGCACCGGTATTAGCTCGAGCAGATGTGGGAATCGCCATGGGTGGTTTAGGCAGTGATGTAGCCATTGAAGCAGCCGACGTCGTCATCATGAACGATGAGCCATCAAAACTTGCGGAGGCGATTGAAATTTCAAGAAAAACGTTGAAAATCGTCAAGCAAAATATTGCGTTTGCTATCGGAGTAAAAGTAATCGTATTGGTTCTCGGAGCTATTGGCTTTGCTTCTATGGGAAATGCAGTCTTTGCCGATGTGGGTGTGACCCTGATAGCAGTTTTAAACGCCATGCGTGGGCTATCTGTCAAAAAAGTCAAATAAACAGTCAAAAAAGCACCGTTAAACCACAGAAATCATTTATTTGAGGACTGTGGTTTTTCTGTGATTAAAATAACTGGAAGATTTTAATTGTTCTGAAAATTCCAAAATAGTTAGAAAATACTTCTTGTTTGTGCGCCTTTAGATTAGGTGTTAGAGGGTAAAATGAAAAATAAATGTAAAAACAATGTGTTTTACCTAAAATAATCCACAAATAAAATAACGAAGTGTTGTAAACATTATGAAAATTGAATATGATAGTCAATGAATAATTATTAAATATTTATAAAGGAGAAATCAGATGAACGAAAAACAACTGCGCTGGTTTACAGTAGCGTTGATTGCATTCAACATGGTCTGGGGTATGGGGAATGTCGTCAATAACTACGCGCAACAAGGAATCTCAGTAATCACTTCATGGTTATTGATCCTAGCTATTTATTTTATCCCCTATGCACTGATCGTCGGTCAATTAGGATCAGCATTCAAAGATAGTAAAGGGGGCGTTAGTTCTTGGGTAGAAAATACTACTTCGAATAAACGCTTAGCTTATTATGCTGCCTGGACATATTGGGTCGTGCATATTCCATACTTAGCACAAAAACCACAAGCGATTTTGATTGCAGCTGGTTGGGCAGTTCAAGGAAATGGGGATATCGTCAATACGATGTCTGTCCAAATGGTCGCAGTGATCTCCTTGATCATTTTCTTAGCTTTCTTGTATCTATCAACAAAAGGCTTATCAACGTTAAAAGTTATCGGTGGTTTAGCAGGTACAGCGATGTTCGTCATGTCATTATTATTCATTTTACTTGCTGTTACTGCGCCATTCATCAATCCAACGATGGAATTTGCGACAGCAAATATGAACCAAGTCAAAACGTATATTCCTAAGTTTGACTTTAGTTACTTTACGACTGTTTCAATGTTAGTCTTTGCTGTAGGAGGCGCTGAGAAAATCTCTCCTTATGTTAATTCTACACGTAACCCGGCAAAAGAATTTCCAAAAGGGATGATCTTTTTAGCAGCAATGGTCGGTATCTGTGCTGTTTTAGGTTCTGTGGCAATGGGTATGTTATTTGCAAGTGACAATATTCCGAAAGATTTAATGGCAAACGGTGCGTACAGTGCCTTCCAAATCTTAGGTAACTATTATGGTATCGGTAATGCATTGATGATCATCTATGCATTGACGAATATGGTCGGTCAAATTTCTGCCTTGGCATTTTCTATTGATGCGCCATTGAAGATCTTGTTAGCCGATGCAGATCCAGAATTTGTACCAAGTTGGTTACGTAAACGTAACCGTAAAGGAACGTTGGTCAATGGTTACATGTTAACTGGTATCTTAGTCGGTATCATCATTCTATTACCGATTATTGGTATCAAAGATATGAATGAATTAGTTAAATGGTTGACGAACTTAAATTCAGTCGTTATGCCAATGCGTTACTTATGGGTATTCCTAGCCTATATGATGTTGAACAAAGCATACAAAAAATTCACGTCAGAATATAAGTTCGTGAAAAATCCTAAAGTTGGATTCATCTTTGGTGCTTGGTGTTTTGCTTTCACTGCGTTTGCATGTATTTTGGGAATGGTACCAAAAGTGGAATACGCTGCTGATCCACAAGCTTGGTGGTTCCAATTGATCTCAAACATCGTCACACCGATCATTTTGATTTTACTAGGTATGATCTTACCAGCAATCGCGCGTCGTGATAATAAGAAAAATCCATTGAAAGAACCAGTTTCTCAACTTTAAAATAAGATTTGACCGAATCAGTCCAACGATTGGTTCGGTCTTTTTTTGCGTTATTAAGAATAAGAGGTAAAATAAAAAGATGACCATTCGAAGGAGGACAAAAAATGAAAATAATGATTATTGGACAGTCGGGTGCAGGTAAGTCCACACTTGCAAGAAGCTTACAAGCAACGTCAGGAAGCCCTCTTTTAGCACTGGATCGTTTGTGGCTAACAACGGACTATGGAAAAGCAGCTAAGCAATGGTTGTTAAAAGAACAGGAAAAATTTATGGCTGAGAACAAGGATTGGATCATTGAAGGGAATTATCTATCGATTGCAAAAGATCGAATTGAACAAGCTGACTTGATCCTGTTACTTCGCTTGCTGAGACACATCGCGATGTATCGTGTGGTCAAACGTTCGATTAAACGAAAATTAGATAAAAGTACCCGTCCAGATGTTCCAGAAGAATTTATAGAAAAATTCGACAAAGAATATTTGGACTTTTTACTTTTTGTTTGGCGTTTCAAGAAAGAAAGGGAACCCTTAGCAATCAAAAAAATCTATGAACAAGGAGCAGAAGGAAAATTAGTCATTTTGAATGGTTCACGACAGCAAAAAAAATTTCTAGAGCAATGGCAAAGTAAAAGTAGTTGACACGTTTCGTTTACAAGTGTAATCTGTATTTAGAATTCAAGTTTACATTTGTAAACGAAGAGGAGAGTGATACATATGGAAGAAGTGAAAAAGCCAATCAAAATCAGTGACTCAGAATGGGAAATCATGCGTGTCGTCTGGACATTAGGAAACACCACAGCTCAGGAAATCACACAGATCCTTTCTGAATCAATGGGCTGGAAAGCAGCAACAGTCAAAACGTTATTAGGACGACTTGTAAAAAAAGAAGCGATTTGGACAGAACAAGAAGGGAAAAAATTTATTTATCACCCAGCGGTGTCTGAAACGGACACTGTGCAAAGTGCTGCTGAAAATTTATTCTCACATATTTGTGCGAAGAAAATCGGCGAGACGATTGCAGATCTTGTCTCAGAAGCAACTTTAACACATGCAGATATTGACCAAATCATGGCAGAACTAAAGAAAAAAGAGCCAGTAACAGATATCCAGTGCAATTGCATTCCAGGACAATGTCATTGCCATCAAAACAACTAGGAGGAAAACAGGGATGAAAACAAAAGTAACGATCAAAGGAATGAGCTGTAAACATTGCGTTGCAAGAGTGGAAGAAACGGTCAATGCGCTACCGGGTGTAAAAAAAATTAATGTCAACTTAAAAAAAGAGATCGGAACTGTGTCATTAGATGAAACAGTGATCCAACCATCTACGATATGTCAAGCAATCAATGATTTAGGCTATCAAGCAGAGGTGATTTAAATGGAGTATCCAGCTAAAAAAGACACACTCGTGATTACTGGAATGACTTGTGCCAATTGTGCTGCACGAATCGAAAAAGAGTTGAATGAACAGCCCGGTGTATTATCTGCGACTGTTAATCTGGCAACAGAAAAAGCGACGATCAATTATCAGGAAGTATCAATTGAAGAACTGATCCAGAGTGTTGAAACCATTGGTTATGGTGCGATTTTATATGATGAGGCCCATAAGCAAAAAATTGCAGAAGAAAAGCAAACTTATTTAACAAAGATGAAGCGAGATGTCATCATAGGTGCTATCTTGACGCTTCCTATGATGATCGCGATGATTGCAATGATGTTAGGCTTTCACGGAACGCTTGTCCATTTTTTCCATGATCCATGGGTCCAACTGATTTTAGCAATCCCTGTCCAGTTTTATATTGGTTGGCGCTTTTATGAAGGAGCGTATCATGCCATCAAAACAAACGCACCCAATATGGATGTGTTAGTGGCAATCGGTACGACCGCCGCATTTGCGCTTAGTGTATACAATGGTTTTTTCAGTACACATTCATCGGACTTATATTTTGAAAGTAGCAATATGATCATCACACTGATTTTGTTAGGAAAATATTTGGAACACACAGCCAAAAGTAAAACCGGCGATGCCATCAAGCAGTTGATGTCTCTTCAGAAAAAAACAGCACAGGTCATAAAAAATGGTGAAGAAAAGACCATACCAATCGAGCAAGTAGAGATTGGGGATATTTTACTCGTCCGACCGGGAGAACAAATCCCAACAGATGGGAAAGTCATCAAAGGAGATAGTGCGATCGATGAAGGAATGTTGACTGGAGAAAGTGTGCCAGTTGAGAAAAAAACGGGGGATCTACTCTTCGGCGGAACCATCAATTCCACAGGGATTCTTGAAATGACGGTGACCCAAGTAGGAAAAGGAACTGTCCTCTCACAAATCATCCAAATGGTGGAAGATGCCCAAGGAAGTAAAGCACCGATCCAAAAAATTGCTGATAAGATTTCTGGTATTTTTGTTCCTATCGTTTTAGTCATTGCTTTCTTTACCTTAATAGTCACTGGACTCATCAGTGGCAACTGGGAACTGGCAGTGATCCATAGTGTTTCAGTGTTGGTTATTGCTTGTCCTTGTGCGTTAGGACTAGCGACACCAACTGCTATCATGGTTGGTACAGGATTAGGCGCACGAAAGGGTATTTTGATCAAAGGCGGCGAGGCATTAGAAGCTGCAACACATCTAGACACGATCCTTTTAGATAAAACTGGTACGATCACACAAGGTAAACCAGTGGTCACAGACGTTATTGGTGACGAAGAAGTGTTAACGATCGCCACCACATTAGAGCAAGGCTCAGAGCATCCTTTAGGCAAAGCCATTGTGACTTATGGAAAAGAACAGGCGATCGCGACTTTGCCTGTGGTTCAAGCAAAAGCACATCCGGGTGCTGGGATCAGTGGGGTAATAGATGGAAAATCTTATTTTATTGGTACGAGAAAACGACTAGTGGAGCTGAACGTTTCATTTGAAGCGTATCAAGAACAAGCGTTACAATTAGAACGACAAGGAAAAACCGTGATGTTTCTTGCAGATGACAGACAGGTATTGGGGATGATCGCTGTGGCTGATCAGATCAAAGAACACGCACGATCAGCAATCCAACAATTACAAGCCCAAGGATTGGCAGTTTATATGGTCACAGGGGACAATCAATCAGTTGCAACGACGATTGGACAAGAAGTTGGTATTCCAAAAGAACACATCTTTGCTGAAGTATTACCTGATGAAAAAGCAGGATATGTCGAAAAATTGCAAAAAGAAGGAAAACAAGTGGGGATGGTCGGTGATGGTATCAATGATGCCCCCGCCTTGGCTTTAGCAAATGTCGGTATCGCCATGGGGAATGGCACCGATATCGCTATGGAAACAGCAGATGTAACGTTAATGAATAGTCAACTCTCGTCGATTGGACAAACGATCGAACTTTCAAGTGTGACCTTGAAAAAAATCAAACAAAACTTATTTTGGGCATTTATTTATAACACGATTGGCATTCCATTTGCTGCGTTTGGCTTATTGAATCCAATCATTGCCGGAGGAGCGATGGCCTTTAGCTCAATCAGTGTGTTACTCAATTCATTAAGTCTAAACCAAAAAATGAAGAAATAAACGGTTCAACAAAGGAAAGGACAGAATGAAAATGAACGAGCAAAAAAAACAAACGATGCACGAGCATCATCATGATGAAATGAAGCAACAAACGAACATGACACACCATAAAATGGATCATACGAGTATGGACCATACAAAAATGAACCACGAGAGCATGGCACATGAGCATCACTCAATGGACCACAGTTCAATGGATCATCATGACCATATGAGCGGCGGGATGGATCATTCGATGCACATGGGGAATTTTAAACAAAAATTTTGGTTGTCCTTGTTGCTAGCGATTCCGATCATCTTGTTTTCTCCCATGATGGGCATGGAATTCCCCTTTCAAGTGACTTTCCCTGGCTCTGATTGGCTCGTCTTGATCCTGGCGACCATCTTGTTCATCTATGGCGGACAACCCTTTTTAAGTGGCGCTAAAATGGAATTGAAACAAAAAAGTCCAGCAATGATGACCTTGATTGCTATGGGGATCAGTGTCGCCTATGTTTATAGTGTCTATTCTTTTATCGCAAATCTCATCAATCCCCATACTCATGTGATGGACTTCTTCTGGGAATTGGCGACGTTGATCGTCATCATGCTATTAGGGCACTGGATCGAAATGAGTGCCGTTTCTAATGCAAGTAATGCGTTACAGAAATTAGCAGAATTATTACCGGAAACGGTCAAACGATTACGAACAGATGGGACAGAAGAGACAATTTCTTTAAAAGAGGTCAAAGAGGGCGATCATTTAGTCGTTCGAGCAGGAGATAAAATGCCAACGGATGGGAAGATCCTGAAAGGTGAAACGATCGTGGACGAATCTGCCGTAACTGGCGAATCCAAAGGGGTCAAAAAGCAAACATCTGATCCAGTGATCGGTGGTTCGATCAATGGAGACGGTACTATTGAGATCGAAGTGACTGGAACTGGTGAAAATAGCTATTTAGCAAAAGTCATGGATATGGTCCGTCAAGCACAAGGTGAAAAGTCAAAACTAGAATCTTTGTCTGACAAAGTAGCCAAATGGTTGTTTTATGTCGCATTGATCGCCGGTCTATTGGCATTTGTTGTGTGGCTCTTTTTAACCGATTTACCAACTGCTTTAGAACGAATGGTCACCGTCTTCATTATTGCCTGTCCTCATGCGTTAGGTTTGGCGATTCCTTTAGTTGTTGCACGTTCGACATCGATTGCTGCTAAAAATGGGTTGTTGCTCAAAAGTCGTCGCGCCTTAGAACAAGCCAATGAGTTAGATGTCATCATGCTGGATAAAACAGGTACGTTGACGGAAGGAAAGTTCACCGTCACTGGTATCGAAAGCTTAGACGATGATTATCCTCAAGAAGAACTATTGAAATATCTAGGTGCCTTAGAAGCGAACGCCAATCATCCTTTAGCCATTGGGATCATGCGTTATTTGAAGGAACAAAATATTTCTCCTTATCAAGCAGAGAATCAAAAAAATCTTTCAGGGGTTGGCTTAACTGGCACAGTAGCAGATAAGAATGTAAAAGTAGTCAACGAAAAAGAAATCAAACGTTTAGGACTTGAAATTGCAAAGGAGCGATTAACTCCTTACGAAGAACAAGGGAATACTGTCAGTTTTCTATTGATCGATGATCGTTTAGTGGGATTAGTGGCTTTAGGCGACATCATCAAAGCAGAAGCAAAAACCTTTATTCAAAGTCTCAAAGAAAGAAATATCACTCCGGTTATGTTGACTGGTGACAATCCACATGCAGCAGAAGTGGTCGCACAATACTTAGGTATTGAAGAGTATTATGGCGGACTTTTACCAAATGACAAGGAAGATATCGTCAAACGTTATCAGGAACAAGGGAAAAAAGTCATCATGGTCGGTGACGGAATCAACGACGCCCCAAGTTTAGCACGTGCGACGATCGGGATGGCGATTGGGGCAGGAACCGATATTGCGATCGACTCAGCGGATGTGGTTTTGATCAACAGTGATCCAAAAGATATCTTGCATTTCTTAGATCTAGCCAAACAAACGAGAAAGAAAATGATCCAAAACCTATGGTGGGGAGCTGGTTACAACATTCTTGCCATTCCTTTAGCAGCAGGGATTCTTGCACCGATCGGGATTTTGTTAAGCCCAGCGATTGGAGCTGTCTTGATGTCATTGAGTACCGTAGTTGTAGCACTGAATGCGTTGACGTTGAAGATCAAAGAATGATCATTTTTAGTAAATAATTATTGAATAAAGAGTGAATATGACTATGTCAATGCGGTCGGGACAGAAGTGTTCAGTCTCAAGAAATAAGGCGCCAGCCACGAAAATTGTTTTTCAAATTTTTGTGGCTGGCGTCTTATTTCCGAAGAAGTTACTTCTGTTCCTGTTGTTTATCCGGTTTTAGGTGGTGGGAGAGAACGAAGGGCTCACTTCTTTTTTGTCGTTGGTATGATTTACACAAACGAGAGACTTTGGATTAATTTCTGGTTAATTTTGTAAATTAGTAAAATAATAAAAATAAAAAATATTTCTTTGCGTACTTTATATAAGAGACATTTTCAGAGTATTGATGAACCACTCTGGAAAAACTATTGATAGAGTGAGGTTAAGCAATGAATTGGCAAACATTACTAACAAAAAATGCACAGAATATCTTTTTACTGATCAACCAAATGAAAGATCTGACATGGAAGAAAAGCGACTTAGCAAAAAGGATGGATGTCGATGTCAAAACGATCGATCGTTATTTGAAGCGATTGAAATCAGAGGATTATCCGTTAGAACTAGCGTATGACAAAAAAGAAGTCCAACTGGTTTATCATCAAGCATACAATGAGCCATTTCTTTTGTTTGAATTTTTGATCCGATCGGATTCGTTCTGTTTATTACGGGATCTGATTTTACAAAGGGAATACTCCTTCGAATACGATCGTTCCGCACAAGAACGATTGAAAAAATGGCTAGGGGATTATCATCTTTCTTTTTCCTACAAAAAGCGACAAATCTATGGTTCTGAACGAAAAATCAGATATTTACTTTTTTGTTTTCTCAAAGAGTTCCCAACTTTTTTTAAGGAAGACCATGATCAAACATTTTCAGAACTATTCATCCAACTTCTAGACCAACGTCCCAAACATACAGATATTGAGATTTTTACAAATCATCAATTGTTCTTCTATGAGATTTTTCCAGAACTACTCTTTCGCTCTGAACAAAAGCTTCCGACAAAAGAAAAGAATTATCGGGCTATCCTGCGACTGAATAGCCATTTGATCACAGACAAGCGGTGGGAAAGGATCGAAAAAACCTCCGTCTATCAAAAATTATCGATCGTTACTGAAAAATTAGATTCATTATTTTGGTTGACGAATGATTTTGAAAGTTCCAACAAAAAGAAAATAACAAGAGTACTATTCCAAGAGTGGTTAAAATATTCAATTGGTCTTCATGATCGCTTTATCCATGAAGAAGCTGTTGCCTACCAAGCATTAGCAGACACGATCCCTAATTTTATTGAAAAATCAAACCAGTTTCGTATCGCTTTGCAACAAGCTTTGTTTCAGCCAACCACCGATTGGGCAAGGATGTTGCTGAAATTATTAAATGAACGAGGCTATCTGGAGATGTATGCACCGGAAGTTAAAATCGTATTCTTTTTTCGCTATGACCATGAAGAAGCTAGACGACTTGCAGCAATTTTAGATAAAACGTTACGTCATCGCAAACGCACATCGATCCACGTATGTACCAGGAGTAAGCCACCTAGTTATGCTCAGCTTGTCATCACAGACCATTTTTTTTCTGCTAGTCTCACTAATGATCAGAAAACTTATTTTTATCAAGACTCACTTGGAATCGAAAAACTATTATCAGACATCGATTATTGGATCAACACAAAGATAACTTTTACGAGTAAACGAATCATCGAACGCTAGAATATGCTATAATGGACTGGAAAAACAAAGGAGGAAAATCCATTGGAATTAAAGAAACTAGAAGTACCTACATCTTCAATTACAGAAGTGAAAAGATCGCCGATGGATGTGTTTGACCAAGCTAGAAAAGCTGAAACAGGCGTATATATTTTTAATCGTGAAAAAGTTGCTGGTGTGATGTTGACCCAAGAGCAATATGAGACGTTGTTGCAAGAATTAGCCACGCTTCGCCAACTCGTTGCGACAGAAACAGAAGAGGCAAAAACAAATGGAACTGGGACAAACGAACCATTCACAAAAAATCGCACGGCCATCGTATCCACTTCTGAATCGTTAGATGAATTGGTTAGCGCCTTAAAACAATATTTAGTTACAGGTGTATCTATCTCTGCTAAAAATCTTGATGAACGAATGGTGGCATTGGGATTCATTACGAAGAAAACTGGTTTTGGCGGGGTTGTTGATATGCTCAATGAATTAACAGAAACGGGTAAAATCAATTACCAATTAAGGAAAAAACCAAATGGTAAAATCGTGATCGCAGAGATCATCGGTGAACAAGATAGTCAATCTCAACTATTCGATAAGCTGATCATCAAAAAAATCTATTTACATGAAATATAAAAAACTACGAAGTGTTGCCTTGATTGCTTCGCTAAACATCGAACCTAGGCCAAAAAGAATATAAAAATAAAAGTAAAGCCCTCTAACGACCACTAGCCGTCTCTGGGGGTTTTACTTTTATTTTGCTATCTAAAAAAGTGAAAGCTTATTTTACTTGCTTACGCGAATAGGCAAATATACTACCCCAAATGATCCCTAATAACTGTGGAAATAAGTAAATACCAGCGAGCAGTAAGATGATCTGTTCAGGGGGAAAAGGATGATATAAAAAATGCCATTCAGTACATTTAGCAAAACATAAATAAGAGGTGATCGTAGAACAAAGATTGCCAAGAACCAATGTTCCTAAACGATTGGCTCGTCTCAACGTAAAACCAAGGAAAAAAGCCCAAAATATCAATAGTATAAATAGGATGACTGAATGATAATAATAATCAAAAAGTAGAGCAAGATAAAAATAAGGCACACACATCAATAAGTAGATTGTTTTTTTATGTAGAATAATTGCAAAGGTCCATTCCTCCAAATCAGTTCTCCTTGGTTTTAATTGTAAAATCAAACAATGAATAATCAATTCTTTTTAGAAATATTCTGAATAAAATGAATAAACTCTCATTGCTTTATTCTTAAAAAACTAGTCTTTCCCCTCAGTTTTTTTAGAGAAATAGAATATATTATGATAGATGGAGTGTCTTTTGGGAGGTTTTGTATGAAAAAGAGAATAAAACTAGAACAATTGTATTTGTTTCTTTGGTTTTTCCCAATTTTTCTTTTGCCTTTTACATGGGTGAATGCAGTGGTACAAGGTGCTGAGATTCTTGGCATCATCAATGGAAGTGGCTTTATTATTTCCAAAAATTTTCCGACATTGACCCTTTTTTATTTTTTGATCAGTGTGAATTTGATCGTTTCAAAAACATTTATAAAAAAGTATAATTGGCATTTGATCCAGTTTTCTTCTATGCTGGTCTTTACATCTTATTTCTCGATATTACCGAGAATCATCATCGGTCCGAATGGATTAAGTGAAAGTGGACTAAAAGATACAAGCTATTCTGCGATGTATTTTTTGACCATCAAACCTTGTTTTTATGTAGCGATTGCTTCCTTTGCGTTAGCAGTCGGCCTATTCTATTATACAGAGATCCGTGAACAATCTTTACTTATAGAAAAGATATAGTTTTTTGTAGGACGTCCATTTTCGGACGTTTTTTTGTTTTACGATATATTTACACAACTTAACAATAACTTTACATATTCAATATCTAGGATTTACAGTACCCTGATACAATCAATTTGTAACTAAGAAAGGGGCATATAAATGAAAAAAGTTTTATTTTCTTTAGGAGTATTAGGTTTTATCTTAGCTGGATGTGGTTCTGGTTCAGGAAGTACGGATGGATCAGCCAGCAACTCGGCTAGTTCAGATGATCAAGTAAAAATCGTAGCGGTCGGTTCAACCGCTTTGCAACCTTTAGTTGATGCTGCACAAGAAATGTTTACCCAAGATAACCCCAACTATCAGATTTCTGTTCAAGGTGGCGGAAGTGGAACAGGTCTTAGTCAAGTAGCGTCAGGTGCTGTAACAATCGGAAACTCTGATGTATTTGCAGAACAAAGAGATGGAATCGATGCAAGTAAATTGGTAGACCATCGTGTAGCAGTTGTTGGAATGGCACCAATCGTAAATAAAGATACAGGTGTTGAAGATATTACAAAAGAACAATTGATCGACATCTTCACTGGTAAGATCACTAACTGGAGTGAACTAGGCGGAGCAGATCAAGAAATCAACGTCATCAACCGTGCAAACGGAAGCGGCACTCGTGCAACCTTTGAATACTGGGCATTAGATGGCGCTGTACCAATACAATCTCAAGAACAAGATTCATCAGGAACAGTTCGTCAAATCGTTTCACAAACACCAGGTGCGATCAGCTATTTAGCTTTCTCTTATTTAGATGATTCTACTCAAGCGTTGAAAATCAACGGTGTAGAACCAACTCCTGAAAATGTCTCAGACAACAGCTGGGAAATTTGGTCTTATGAGCATATGTATACAAATGGCGAACCTGAACCAGAAGTGAAGAAGTTCTTAGACTTCATGATGACAGATGCCGTTCAAGAAGGACCAGTACAAGATTTAGGCTACCTACCGATCAGCATGATGAAAGTTGAACGTGACGCAGAAGGTAACTTATCATAAGATTGAATACATCTTTCAATCACATGTTTATTCAAAACGACTACCATTGATCATTAAGCTTAGTTCCTCGTTGAGGATCTAAGCTTTTTTTGTTTATTGCCCACTCTACGGTTTCGTTTTTTTTCATATGACAGTTTTGAAAGAAGAATATCAGTTATATCTGAGGATTTATTGGACAAAATGACGTATGGTTAAAGAGTAGAAAAAAAGTTGAGGGATTAGCTATGAATAAAAAAGAAAAACAACGAAAAAAACAGATGCAGCAAATGTTGGCACAATTAGAACGCATTGATCCTAACAAAAATGAAGGGCTGACAGACACACAGGTACAAGAAAGAATACGTGTTGGCGCTGTCAATCAAGCAACGAGTCCTACATTTAAAACGAACAAGCAAATCGTGATGGAGAATGTCTTTACTTATTTCAATCTGATTTTTTTAGTCTTAGCGATTCTATTATGTGTCGTCAATTCCTATAAAAATTTGACTTTTTTACCTGTCATATTGGCAAATACGGGCATCGCAATCTATCAAGAGATCCATTCCAAGAAAATTTTAGATCAGTTGAGCATGTTACACGCCGCAACGGTCAAAGTATTACGGAATGGTCAAGAACAGAAGATAACTATCGAAGAGTTAGTGCTAGATGATCTCGTCATTCTAAAAACAGGAGACCAGATCCCCGCAGATGGAAAGATCATAGACGGCAATCTACAAGTGAATGAAGCGCTATTGACTGGTGAAGCGGATGAGATAAATAAGGAAATCGGCGACGAACTAATGTCGGGAAGCTTCATCGTCGCGGGTAAAGCGAAGGTTCAGTTGACACGAGTCGGCAATGAATCTTATATTGCCAAATTAACGATGCAGGCAAAAGAAATGGGTACTGGAGAACAATCAGAGATGATTGCTTCGTTAGATAGGATCATCAAATGGGTAGGGATCATCATTATCCCCATTGGATTGACCTTATTTTCTCAAAGCTATTTTTACAATGGCAATACGTTGAGGGAAAGTATTGTTTCGATGGAAGCTGCGTTGATCGGTATGATTCCTGAAGGACTGTACCTACTCACGACGATTGCTCTAGCAATGAGTGCGACACGCTTAGCGAAACAACAAGTGTTGCTTCATGACATGAAAAGTATCGAGACGTTAGCACGAGTGGATGTATTATGTGTCGATAAAACAGGAACAATCACTGAAAATTCAATGGACGTTCAACGTGTGCTGATTCCTGAAAATCCTTTAGCAAAACAAACAGCAGATCAGTTGGATGAATTACTTGGTGACTACGCACAGGCAATCGAAGCTGACAATGAAACGATGCAAGCAATCAAAAATTACTTCACGAAGCATTCTGACAGAGAGGCAACAGCAAGTTTACCCTTTTCTTCTGTGAGAAAATATAGCAGCGTGACATTTACAGATAAAACGTATGTCCTTGGAGCACCAGAGATGGTCTTACGTGAAGCGTTCACGAGTTATGCTTCTGAATTTAGCGCGTATACGGATCAAGGCTATCGGGTATTAGTTTTCGGTGAATACCAAGGGATACTGTCACAAGAAGACTTGGAAGAAGCCGTTATCCCGTTAGGTTATTTATTGATTGCTAATCCGATCCGTCAAGAAGCGAAAGCGACGTTTAATTACTTTAAGAAGCAAGATGTTGCTATCAAAGTGATTTCTGGTGATAACCCAGCGACAGTTTCTCATGTTGCCACACAAGCGGGTATTTCAAACGCGGAGCAATATGTGGATGTCTCCTCGTTAAGGGAAGAAGAATTTCCAGAAGCCATGGAAAAATATACCGTCTTTGGCCGTGTCAAACCAGAACAAAAAAAGGAATTTGTTCGTTTACTAAAAGAGAAGCATACAGTGGCGATGACTGGGGATGGGGTAAATGATATCTTGGCGATGAAAGAAGCCGATTGTAGCATTGCGATGGCATCAGGGAATGAAGCGACGATGCAAGCTGCACAAGTGGTCTTGTTGGAATCAGATTTTTCTAAAATGCCAGAGATTGTTGGCGAAGGACGGCGTGTCGTAAACAATATCGAACGTTCTGCCAGTCTTTTCTTAGTAAAAAATATTTTTTCATTCTTATTGTCTGTTTTTTCTGTTCTTTTTGCATTCACTTATCCATTAGAACCTTCACAAATCACATTGATCAGTTTATTTACGATCGGGTTACCTTCCTTTTTATTAGCATTGGAAGAAAATGAAAACCGAATCAAAGGCCGATTCATTGAGAACGTCTTGGAAAAAGCCATTCCGGGTGGTCTGACCGATATGATGGTGGTAGGCGCTTTAGTCGTGGGTGGTTCAATTTTAAATCTGAACAAAACCGATACGTCGACAGCCTCTACCATGTTGCTGATCGTTGTTGGCTTTTTAGTCCTTTATAAAATCTGTCAACCATTGAATCAATTTCGAACACGGATCATACTATTTTGTGCAAGTGGAATCGTCTTTTCTGTTGTCTTCTTGCATAAACTATTTTCAATCTCAGCCATTTCGCCAGTGTCTATCTTAATGGTGGTCATGCTCTTTTTCGCAGCAGAATCCATCTTTCGTCAGTTGACCTTTTTCGTGGAAAAATATTTGCATTTAGATAAGATCGATACGACACGTACGAAAAAACGTTGGAGAAAAGTATTTCCATTTTTCAAGAAATGAGCGAAGAATTGTTGGGTACAAAGAGATAGCGTCAACCTCCTAAAACAGAAATGTTCTTGGAGGTTGACGCTTATTTCATTTATACCTATCAGGTTCACGATTAATTGATTTTAGGGATCTTCACAATAAAGGTAGAGCCGATACCAGGGTGACTCTCGATCTCCACCGTACCATGAAGTAAATTCACGTATTCTTTCACGATCGACAATCCTAATCCTGTACCACCTGAATGGCGACTACGCGCTTTATCTACACGATAAAAACGTTCAAAGATGCGTTCTTGATCTTCGCGATCGATACCAATACCAAAATCTTGTACAGAGAAAATCAGCTGATCGTGGCTTTCGTAGCGAATGATGATCTCACTTTCTTCTTTTGAATATTGGATCGCATTTTCAAATAAGTTTTTGATGATCGGGTAAAGCAAATCAGGATGTGTCGTAAAGGCAGTATTTTCTCCAATCAATTTGATCGTCAACTGTTTTTTCCGGATCATTGGTTGATAGCTTTGGATCACTTGTTGGAAATAAGGCTCCATATAGATCGTTTGGGTTTCATGTAAACTCTCTTCGTCTTTTGATAACTGAATAATTTCTCGGATCAGCTTATCTAAACGAATCGCATCTTTTTGCATGATCAATAGAAATTCAGTCAGTGTGTCGGGGTCTTCTTTTGCACCGTCCAGTAAAGTCTCAGTAAACCCGATCAAAGAAGTGACAGGTGTTTTTAATTCATGTGAGACATTGCCGACAAAATCTTTTTGCATTTTTTCTAAATGTCTGACTTTTGTCAGATCATAAGCAACACCTAAAATTTGGCCAGTATCCTCTGAACTATTGAAATAACGCAAGCTGATATCCAGTGTTTGCGTACCGTCAGCAATCGTGACTTCTTGATGAACGATCGGTTCAGTCGGAGAAACTTGATGGATCAATTGGATCAATTTTGGTTCGCGGATCACTTCTGTGTAATGTTGATTTTCTTGATAATCTTTCACACCTAGATGGACTTGCATTTTTGGATTAAGCAGACGCAGTGTCGCATTGGAGTCAATCAGAAAGACACCGATCATCAATTCATTCAACAAGCTGTATAATTGCTCTTCCGTCGTCGTATAGGCGCGATACATTTTGGTCATCTGTTCACTCAAGCCATTGATCGTCTGGTATAATTCTTCCCATTGATCAGAAGTCTGCATAATGATTTCCGTTTGTTCCGGGTTCTTGACCATCTTTTTCAAAACAGGAATCACTGTTTTGAGTGGTTGGTTCCGTTGGTAAATCAGATAGTAGATCATAAATGTCAATAAAAGAAAGAAAACTAAGAAGAAACCAAATACCCAACGGCGAAAACTTTCCGTGCGAGGAAGAAAGCCACTTGTAGGTTCAGCGATGCGAATGATCGCTACTAATTTCCCATTGACTTTGATAGGCAAGGCGACATAAAGTAATTCTTCGTTCAATGTCGTACTCTTACGAAGTGAAGTGCCAAGCGTACTGCCTTCTAAGATCGCTTTGATTTCCGGACGTGTTTTTCTTTGTTCATGCAGAGAAGATTCTTCCGTGTCATAAATGATCGTGCCAGTTTGATCGATCAACGTCACTCGTTCATTGGATTGATGGACAAATTCATCCAGAACTGCTTTATTACTAGCGGAAGCAGGATTCTCAACATCTAGTTGACGAGCCAATAACTGCGCTTTTTTAGTCAAATAACTTTCTTGCTGTTCAATGATCTGTTGTTGGAAATAATGGGAGATGATCTGCCATCCGCCAAAAAATAAGCCAAGCAACAAGACGAGGAAAAATAAGCGCTCGGAGAATTTTTTCCATTGTTTTTTCATCGTTTTGGTTCCTGGAATTTATAACCAAAGCCCCGAACAGTCAGTAAATATTTAGGATGTTTCGGATCACGCTCGATTTTTTCACGTAAATGACTGACGTGGACATCAACAATACGACTTTGTCCAGAAAAATCAAAATTCCAGATACGATCCAACAGTGTATCTCGATCGATCACTCGATCTTTGCGTTTCATGAAATAAACAAGCAACTCAAATTCTTTCGGCGTAAGTTCGATCGGTTGGTCCTCGATCGTCACTTGATAATTCGTCAAGTCGGCTTTGATTTGTCCAATGGATAAGTATTCTGGTTCTGCCTCATCAGATTGAGTTTTACGGGGTTCGATCCGACGAAAGATGGCTTTCATCCGTGCAAGGACTTCCCGAGGGCTGAAGGGTTTCGTCAAATAATCATCCGCACCGATCTCCAGTCCAATGATTCGATCGACTTGATCATCTTTAGCTGTTAGGATCAATATAGGTGTGTCATTTTTTTCTTGACGTAGTTTTTGTGTGATCGCGATTCCGTCGATCGAAGGAAGCATCACGTCTAAAATAATGAAATCATATGAATGTTCCAATGCAAGATCAAGACCTTCTTGACCATCTGCAGCACTGGTTACTTTATATCCTTCTTTTTCAAGATTGAATGTCAGTAATGTTACAATTGAGGGTTCGTCATCAACAACTAGTACTTTTTTCATAAATTCTCCTTTTGATAAATTTCATCTCCTTTATTTTAGCACAGAATCGGGGGCAAGGACTATTTAACCAGCTAAATAAATGGTATAATATAAAAGCAATTTGCTCAGCTAAAGGAGAAAATGTCCGATGATCGGTATCAGTGCTTGTTTAGGTGGCGTGTCATGTCGCTATGATGGCTGGGAACAAACAATCCCTGCCTTAAAAAAACTCGTGACAGAAGGTCAAGCAATCGTGATCTGTCCAGAAGTAGCAGGAGGTTTGCCCATTCCAAGAGAACCAGCAGAAATCGTTGGTGGTGATGGGTTTGATGTCTGGGATCATCAGGCTAAGGTCATGACGATCTCTGGAAAAGATGTCACAGAAGTCTATAAAAAAGGTGCGATCAATGCTTATCAAGTGCTAAAGGAAAAGCAGATCTCAACGTTGATCTTAAAAGCAAATAGTCCTTCCTGCGGCTCATCAACTATCTATGATGGTAGTTTCACTGGTAGTCTGAAAGAAGGCATTGGCGTAGCTACCGCCTATTTTCTCCAACAAAAAATCAGTGTCTGCTCAGAAGAAGAGTGGATGGATCAACGAGGTGAGTTGAATGGAAATTGAGAAAACCAATCGGATGAATGCTCTTTTTGAATTTTATTCGACACTGTTGACTGAGAAACAAATGAATTATATGGAATTATATTATGCAGATGATTTCTCACTTGGAGAAATCGCTGAAGAATATGAAGTCAGTCGCCAAGCAGTTTATGATAATATCAAACGAACGAGCAAGATCTTGGAGAATTACGAAAAAAAACTCCACCTTTTTTCTGACTATGTCGTTCGTGAACAGTTGTTGACAGAATTGACGAACTATATCAATGAACAGTATCCTGAAGATCAAACGCTACAAGGATACATCAAAAAAATTCAAGAAATCGAAGAATAACAAAAAGGAATGAATAAAATATGGCATTTGAAAGCTTAACTGAACGCCTACAACAGGCGATGTCAAAGTTACGAAAAAAAGGAAAAGTCTCTGAAGCTGACGTCAAGGAAATGATGCGCGAGATCCGTCTTGCGCTATTAGAAGCCGATGTCAACTTACAAGTAGTCAAAGATTTTACGAAACGTGTGCGCGAACGTGCAGTTGGAGCAGAAGTACTTGATAGTCTTTCTCCAGCACAACAAATCGTAAAGATCGTGGATGAAGAGTTAACGATCACTTTGGGTTCTGAAACAGTTGAATTGACTAAATCTCCTAAAATCCCGACTGTCATCATGATGGCTGGGTTGCAAGGGGCAGGTAAAACAACGTTTACTGGTAAATTAGCGAATTATTTAAAGAAAAATGAAAATGCTCGTCCCTTATTGATTGCAGGTGACGTGTACCGTCCTGCTGCCATCGACCAGTTAAAAGTTTTAGGACAGCAATTGGATGTTCCGGTTTTTGATATGGGAACAGATGTGAGTCCTGTAGAAATCGTTCGTCAAGGGATGGAACTCGCAAAAGAAAAGAAAAATGATTACGTATTGATCGATACAGCCGGTCGTTTACACATTGATGAAACATTGATGGATGAATTAAAACAAATCAAAGACTTAACACAACCTAACGAAATCTTACTCGTTGTCGATGCGATGACTGGTCAAGATGCCGTCAACGTTGCGGATAGCTTCAATCAACAATTAGGGATCACCGGGGTCGTCATCACAAAATTAGATGGAGACACACGTGGGGGAGCGGCGCTATCAATCCGTTCAGTGACAGGCGCACCGATCAAGTTCATCGGTTCTGGTGAAAAGCTGACTGACTTAGAAGTCTTCCATCCAGATCGCATGGCAAGTCGTATCCTTGGTATGGGGGATATGTTGACGCTGATCGAAAAAGCGCAACAAGACTATGATGAGAAAAAAGCAGAAGAGCTTGCGCAAAAAATGCGTGAAAACTCATTTGACTTCAATGATTTCATTGAACAATTGGATCAAGTCATGGGTATGGGCCCAATCGAAGACTTATTAAAAATGATCCCAGGAATGAATCAAATGCCAGGAATCGAAAATATCAAAGTTGATCCGAAAGATGTTGAGCGTAAAAAAGCAATGGTTTATTCAATGACACCTGCAGAACGTGAAAACCCAGACCTATTGAATCCAAGCCGTCGACGCAGAATTGCTACTGGTTCAGGGAACAGCGTAGTGGAAGTCAATCGTATGATCAAACAATTCAAAGAATCCCGTAAGATGATGCAACAAATGTCTAAAGGGGACATGAATATTCCTGGCATGGACCAAATGTTCGGTACAGGTGTCAAAGGTAAGCTAGGAAAAATGGCGATGAATCGCATGATGAAGAAAAACAAAAAGAAAAAGAAGAAAAAGAAATAAACAGTAATCAAGTGCAAAAAAGCTTCGAAGACGTATTTAATTTTGTCTTCGGAGTTTTTTCATACATTGTTTGAAAATCCTAAAAGGAGTGAGTTGATGAAACGCTGTCCATGGAGTGAATCAACTGAAATGATGCGTGAGTACCATGATACGATTTGGGGGGTACCTGAATATGAAGATCAACGACTGTACCGTAAATTAATGCTTGATATCAATCAAGCAGGTCTCAGCTGGCAAACGATCTTGAACAAGAGCCAAGCTTTTGATGAAGCTTATGACCAGTTTGAACTCGAAAAAATTGCCAAGTATGATGAAGAAAAAATCGAAGAATTGATGAACAACAAGGGGATCATTCGCAATCGTCGAAAAATCGAAGCGGCAATAACGAACGCACAAGCTGTTCTGGCAATGCAAGCCACTGGACTCAGTTTTTCGGATTATCTCTGGTCTTTTGTGGATGGCAAAGTAGTAACCGGAAACTACCAAGACCAAAGTGAAGTGCCAACTACTAGTGAACTCTCTGATCGTATCTCAAAGGACTTGAAAAAACGCGGCTTCAGATTTATTGGAAGTACGACTATTTATGCCTTTTTAGAAGCGGTAGGGATCATCAACGATCACCTGATCACTTGTTTTCGCCACCAAGAAGTCAAACGCTAAAGGAGAAGGATAATATGTCTAAGATCATTTTTTACGGAGCAATCAGTATGGATGGCTATCTAGCAACAACTAATGATGACTTACAATGGCTCTTCGATACGCCTACTGGGGAAAAAACAACCTATGATGCGTTTTATCAAACCATCGATACAACGATCATGGGCAGAAAAACATATCAAGAAGCCAAAAAATATTTAGATACAGCCAAGATCTATCCAGAAAAAACCAATTATGTCTTTTCAACAGACAAAGAATTGAAGCTGGAGGATGCTAGGGTCGTTCACGAAGATCCCGTAAGCTTTCTCAAGGGGTTGAAGGAATCAAGTGAACAAAGGATCTGGGTAGTTGGTGGGGGCAGTTTGCTCAAACCAATCATTGAACAGCAACTGATCGATGAATGGTACATTCAAATTGCGCCGGTTTTACTTGGGAATGGGATTCGTCTTTTTCAAGAAGGGGATTATGTACAGCGGTATCAATTGGTGGACACGAAACGCTTTGGCGAGTTCATCGAGCTACACTATCGTAAAGAAGAGCACAAAGAATAGTAGGTCACACAAAAAACCACGAAACAACATGCTGTTTCGTGGTTTTTTGTAAAATTAGCAAGACATCAAGCGTTCAATTTTCCCGCGAAATCTAGATACGCATCTAAAATCGTTTGGAAGAAATCAACGGTTCCTTGGATAATGTTGCCCTCTTCATCAAGTAAGTTAGTGATATTTCCGATATACGCTTCTGGTTGTTGTAATGTTGGGACATTTAAAAAGACTAATGATTGACGTAAGTGATGATTTGCGCCAAAACCACCGACTCCACCAGGAGAAGCAGTGACCACTAAACCAGGTTTTTTATCCCAAACACTTTGACCATAAGGACGAGAACCAACATCCAAGGCATTTTTCAATACAGCTGGCGCTGAGCGGTTGTACTCAGGAGTTACAAAGATCACGCCGTCTAGATCTTTGACTTCTTCACGGAAACGTGTCCATTCTGCAGGTGTTTGCTCAGGTGTTTCGATATCTTCGTTATAAAAAGGAAGGTCATCGATTTTTACAAATACGCTCTCGTATCCTTCCGGTAATAAGTCCGCAAAAGTTTCTGCAACTTTCTTATTGTATGAATCTTTTCTTAAACTTCCGATGAAAAAACCAATTTTTTTTGTCATAAAACAATTCCTCCTTCAATCTTTCTATATTTATCTTACAAAAAATAAGTAAACTGAGCAAATAAAAACACTTGGGTTATTTTAATGTGTGATCGAAAACATAGGAAATGCTTATGGATAGGGGATTTACAAGCTTCCTATGTTCAACCTTGATGATTCAAAAAAGTAAGAAAAAATCCGTAGAAAAGGAACAAACTACTTAGAGAAAGAATAAAAATAGAAAAAAATCAGACTGTAAAGAAAAAAAGCTTTACAGGGTAAAAAAAAACTGGTACACTACATCTTGTGAATAAAATAATGGAGGTGGAAATATATAATGGCAGTTAAAATCCGTTTAAAACGTATGGGTTCTAAAAAGAGTCCTTTTTACCGTATCGTCGTAGCTGATTCACGTTCTCCTCGTGATGGACGTTTCATCGAAACTGTAGGTACTTACAACCCTTTGAAAGACCCTGCAGAAGTAGTTTTAAAAGAAGATTTAGTACTTGACTGGTTATCAAAAGGTGCACAACCTTCAGATACAGTACGTAACATCCTTTCAAAAGAAGGCGTTATGAAAAAACATCATGAAGCTAAATTCTCAAAGAAATAAGGTGACCGGATATGAAAGATTTAAGCGACTTAGTCTTAACAATCGTTCGTCCGTTAGTTACTTATCCTGATCAAGTCCAGCTAGAAGTCGTTGAGTCGGAAGATTTTTACGAATACAATCTAACTGTGGCTCCCGAAGATATCGGTCGTATCATCGGTAAACAAGGACGCGTTGCGAAAGCAATCCGCACAATCGTTTACGGAGTACGAATCAATGCACCGAAAAAAGTGCGTTTGAATATCATCGACAATAAAGAATAAACTGTTTCGTTTTCGCGAAACAGTTTTTTTGTGTTCTTTAGAGATCATATTTGGCAAAAACAGGTACAAAGCGTATCCTTAATAGTAAGAGAGGAGTGTTTCGAATGAAAAAAATAGGTTTGATCAGCTTATTCGCAGTCGCTTTACTCGGTGCCTGTCAATCACCAAGTGAAACGAGTCAAGAAACGACAAATGAAACAGTTCGTACGACAGAAACAAGTACTTCAAAAGAAGAGATAGGGTCATCTTCCGTGAGTAGCAATGAGACAGCCTCATCAGCTGAAACAAGTACGAGTACGCAAGAAAATTCGACGCAAACTGCCTTTGAGCAATTGCAAAAAGAGTATCCAGACACACCGATACCCAAAGAGATCCCAGTTGGGTCATCTAACTTGAACATCGCAGCAACGATGACAAAACAAGGCTTTTCTGTCTTATACTATCAATCAGAACAAGCGCTACCACTAAACGACGCCTCATTGAACCAAGCAGAACCAATCGCTTCTTACCTTTATCAAGATGACTTTGCATCTTCCCAAGAAACACTGAACACGATTCAGCCATTTACGGTCGATACTGGAGGAAGACAAGTCGATCTCGGTTATAACATTGTCGGTTATCAACAAGGTGCTGCTGGTTCTTCGATTCTTGAATGGCAAGAAGGAAATTGGCGGTTACGAATACGTGCCAGCAATATTGACGGACAAGATCCTGTACCTTTGGCGAAACAGATCGTGACTTACTTGGAGTCTGCCCGCTTACCTGCACCGGAAAAAGTCGGAACGATCGAAATCAATATGACCGATGGCACGAATCAAAATACTCGAATCATTTGGCAAAAACCAACCACTGTCTATACCATCACGAATCAAGATTCGATGAATGCATTAAAAATGGCTGTTTCCATGGAACAACAATAAAAGAAGACTAGAATTGCCAAGAACCACATGCTAAAATAGACAGGAAACGATAGAACACTCTGAGTCCAAAAGCAAATCGGGACCAAGCAGAGTGACAAGAATCATGAAAGAAATGAGGACAAAAGTTGACTGAATATCTAAACGTTGGCAAGATTGTCAATACACAAGGAATCAAAGGTGAAGTCCGTGTCATCTCAACCACAGATTTCCCTGAAGAACGTTACAAAAAAGGTGAAGTTTTGACACTCTTCCAAGAAGGAAAAGCTCCTGTAGAATTGACTGTAAAGAGTCACCGTAAACACAAAAACTTTGATTTACTCAGCTTTGAGAATCATCCTTCCATCAATGACGTTGAAAAATACCGTGATGGTATCTTACGTGTATCAAAAGAAAACTTAGTTGAATTGACAGAAAATGAATATTACTACCATGAAATCATTGGCTTGAAGGTCATTGATGAAAACGAAAAAGAACTAGGAAAGATCAAAGAGATTTTATCTCCAGGCGCAAATGACGTTTGGGTCATCCAACGACCAAAGAAAAAAGATGCACTGATCCCGTATATCGATTCCGTCGTTCAAGAAGTCGATCTTGAAAATGGCTTGGTTCGTGTGACATTATTAGAAGGATTGATCGATGATGAAGATTGACGTGTTGACTCTGTTTCCACGAATGTTTGAAGGTCCGATGGGGGAATCGATCATTGGTAAAGCAGTAGCAAAAGAATTGTTAGAAATCAATGTTTCTAATTTTCGTGAGTATTCGGACAACAAACACCAAACAGTCGATGATTATCCATATGGTGGTGGGGCAGGGATGTTATTGAAAGTCCAACCCATCTATGACAATATCAAAGCCATCGAAGAAAAACATCCAGAAACAAAAAAACGTGTGATCTTGCTTGATCCAGCTGGTAAACCATTTAATCAAAAAATGGCAGAAGAATTTTCGGAAGAAGAGCATCTGATCTTTATTTGTGGCCACTATGAAGGCTATGATGAGCGCATCCGTTCACTCGTAACAGATGAAGTCTCATTGGGAGATTATGTATTGACCGGTGGTGAGCTAGGCGCCATGGTGATGATCGATGCGACCGTTCGGCTATTGCCAGATGTTTTAGGTAATCAAACATCTGCCCAAACAGACTCGCATTCTACTGGCTTGTTGGAACATCCTCAATATACAAGACCAGCAGAATTCAAAGACATGAAGGTACCAGAAGTATTGACCAATGGTAATCATAAATTGATTGAAGAATGGCAACTAAAAGAATCCTTACGCCGAACATATCTTCGACGTCCAGACATGTTAGCAAAATTAGACATGACACCGCAAATGGAAAAAATGCTAGCGGAGATCAAAAAAGAAGAAGCTTGAGTTGCAACAAATAAATGAAAATTTTCTTTACACTCACCATAGAATATGATAGTATTCTATGGTGAGTGTAAAAACACTTAACTATTACGATGTTCCGCTGTGAGAAATTACTCATAAGAATGTTTGGAATAAGGAGAAGAAAACAATGAATCCATTAATCGAAGAATTAACAAAAGAACAACTACGTTCTGACATTCCAGCTTTCCGCCCTGGTGACACTGTACGTGTTCATGCGAAAGTTGTCGAAGGTACTCGTGAACGTATCCAGTTATTTGAAGGTGTTGTAATCAAACGCCGTGGTGCTGGAATCAGCGAAACTTATACAGTACGTAAAGTTTCTAACGGTGTAGGCGTTGAGCGTACATTCCCATTGCACACACCACGTGTTGCAAAAATCGAAGTTGTCCGTTACGGTAAAGTACGTCGTGCGAAATTGTACTACCTACGTGCATTACACGGAAAAGCAGCTCGTATCAAAGAAATCCGTCGTTAATTTCTTATTATCAGACAGAGGAAGAACCCTTGAATTTTCAAGGGTTCTTTTTTTCTTTACGACAAGTAGGGTTCGTGAATTTAAATTGAATGAATATCATCGAGGATCAATCGAAATGTAAATCACCTTTTTTAATGGTGGTTGTGATTTTACTGTTTTTTGATAAACGTATTGATTTGTACAGCAAGTTCTTTAGTTGCTTTTTTGATTTCTTCTTTTGCTAGGATTGCTGAAACCACAGCAAAACCTTGGACAGGGAAGGTTTTGAATTCTGCAATCGTTTGTTCATTGAGCCCACCGATCAAAACAACAGGAATCGAAACGTGTTGAAGGATCTTCTTGAGTTCTTTTTTTGATACGATGATGGCATCTGTTTTAGTAGAGGTTGGCAACATCGTCCCTACACCTAAATAATCTGCCCCCAATTGTTCAGCAGAAATTGCTTGTTCGAGTGTTTGAACGGAAGCACCGATGATTTTTTCAGGTCCAATCATTTTTCTCACCTCAGCCACAGGAAGATCTGTTTGGCCGATATGAACACCGTCTGCATCACAAGCTAACGCAATGTCTACTCGATCGTTGATGATCAATGGAACATTATATGGTTTAGCTAATCGTTTTAATGCGATCGCTTCCTCATAGAAATCTCGTGAATTGGCTTTTTTTTCTCTCAACTGTAAGATGGTAATACCTCCTTCAAGGGCTTGTTGCACTGCTTCTTGGAGGGACTTTTTTTTCAGCAGTGACTGATCGGTCACTAGGTATAAGGAATAGTCGATGTTATTTTTCAAGATAGTTTCCTCGCAGTAGTAATGTTTCCCTATTAATGCGGCTGATTTCATCAATCAATGCGATCCGAAAACTTCCCGTACCAGCTGTTTGTTCCAACGCAAGCTCACCAGCAATTCCCATGGTAAGAACGGCTGTGGTTGTGGCGTGAAAAAGATGTTCAGGAGAACCTCCACAAAAGCTAGCAATCAATGAAGTGAGCATACAGCCAGTGCCAGTGATCCGACTCATTTCTGGACAACCATTGTGCACTAAGATTTTACGCCGCCCATCAGAAATCACATCTGTCGCACCAGTGATCACTACGATACATTTGTGAGCGGTTGCTAATTGATCAGCAATCCGTTGGGCTTCTTCAATGGAGCTTGCATCATCTGCCGAGGCATCGACACCTTTCGTCTTGCTTGCGATTCCCGCTAAAAAGCGGATTTCTGAAATATTGCCACGAATCACTGCACATTTCAAGTTTTCTATGATCGTTTTCGCTGTTTGATTACGAAACTGTGAAGCCCCTGCACCGACTGGATCAAAAATGATCGGGATACCTTTTTCGTTGGCTGTTTGCCCAGCTGAAAGCATCGAAGCTACGGTACGTTCATTCAAAGTACCCATGTTTAGTACCAATGCCTGTGACATTGCTGTGATTTCCGCTACCTCTAACGCATCATCAGCCATGATCGGTGAACCACCGATCGCAAGTGTGACATTCGCACAATCATTGACCGTTACATAGTTCGTGATATGGTGGACCAAAGGATTTTTCATACGGACCGTTTCTACAGCTGTTTTTAAAAATGTATTCATTGACTTTGTTCCTCCTTAAGACCATTGCGATAGAGTGAATAGAAATGATTGGTTGGGCCATGACCTTCGCCCAATTCTAGTGAATGTGCGATTGCAGTAGTGATATATTTTTTAGCCTTGGAAATTGCTTGGTCTAATGGTACGCCCAAAGCGAGTTGTGAGGCAATCGCTGAAGAGAAGGTACAACCAGTGCCATGGGTGTTTTTTGTGACGATTCGTCCAGATGTATAGGAGTAAATATTTTTCCCATCATACAATATATCAGTGGCTTCACCTGTGCGATGGCCTCCTTTGATCAAAACTGCAGCGTGACATGTTTCATAAATAGCTTTTGCTGCTCGTTCCATTTCTTCCAGGGAAGTAATCGAGCGATCTGCGATTTTTTCTGCTTCTGGAATATTTGGGGTGATCAAAGTAGCTAATGGTAAGACGTTTTTGATCAATGTGTCGATTGCTTCTGGCTCCATCAAGGCATCGCCATTTTTCGCATACATCACAGGATCTAGTACAATATTTTTAGGTTGCCATTCTTGTAGACTGCTTGCGACAGCTAACATCGTATCTGCACACGACAACATACCGATTTTAACTGCATCAGGATAGATGTCCTCGAAAACAGCTGTCATTTGTTCATTGATAATTGTTGGTGCGATGTCTTGGTATGAGATCACACGAGCGGTATTTTCAGCGACTACTGAGGTGATCACAGACATTCCATAAACACCATGAGCGGCAAATGTTTTTAAATCGGCTTGGATACCGGCGCCACCGCTACAGTCTGAGCCAGCAATACTTAGTACTTTTTTCATCAAATTCCTCCTTAAATTAGAAAAAAAGACATTCTTCCAGTATAGAAGAATGCCTTGATTGTTTCGATTTCGCATCAACAAAAAGGACATTTGCTCCCTACGCTGGTATCAACCAACAGGTTCAAAGGGTCAGGTTTTACCTTCTCAACGCGATAACGTCCCCCTGCAAACAAAATCATATTTAGTTACGAACCAATGATATCTGAAAAAAGCAGAAGATTCAAGTTTACAGGAGCAAGCCTACACTGAGTAGCTAAAAGCAACAGTTTACTTTCTTTCGAAGTAGCGTTCTTATAGGAATTGCTAGTGCGTTTCTCAAGATGGTATACTAAAGAAAAACGATAGAATATTCTAAGTGTACGATGCAATATATCAAAGCCAAACTTTTGGAGGGAATCTTATGACAGAGTTAAGTAATCTACCGAATATAGGGAAAGTATTAGAAGAAAATTTGCGAAAGATTGGTGTGACAACGGAAGAAAAATTTAAAGAAAAGGGAACGGAACAGATATTTTTTGAAATTCGTCAAAAGGTGGACAGTGGCGCCTGTCTGCATATGCTATATGGAATCGAAGGAGCGAGAAAAGGCAAGCCTATGCAAGCTTTGACAAAAGAGGAAAAAGAAAAGTTAAAGCAATTCTATCGAAGCCTAAGCTAAAATAATAAGCAATGAAATCCGGAAATTGTGGCTTGTTCCGTATTTCGTTGCTTATTTTTGTATAATTTTTTTAAAAAAAGTTCATTGCTATCGATGGATAAGCAATCTTTGTTTTACTTTTCTGATCAAAATAAGCGATGAAGATAGAAAATACGAAATTATTAAAGAATATTTTTGTGTGAATTTAATAACAATATTTAGTTTTTTTATAACTTTTTAACAGAAATATATATTGCTAGGAAGAAGCGATGAAGTTGATTGGATTTGAAAAAAAGAGAACTTGAACAAAAAATAGAATATATTTAATTACTGGTTTACTAGCATTATGAGGATTTGGTATGCTAAAATCCATGCAATTTTAATTTAAAATTTGTTATGATTTACTTGAGATTAAGTGAACTTTCATTTTTGTAAACCACTAAAAAATAGCTAATAAACAAAAAAATATAACAATTTTGGTGTATGATCGCAGGCTTTTATATTTTTATAATTTTAATAATAAATTAAAAGTGAATGAAACATTATAACTAAATAGAAAGGTAGGAGATTAAATTTGTGATCGAATTTACTATCATTACTTTTTTCAAAAAAAGAGGGTTTACAAAACGGAAAACATTCATTTTTTTATTGATCATTATTGAGCAATTTAATATGCAAAGGGAATGTGATTTTGACTTCATGTCAGAATGGAGGATCATTATGAAAAAGATAGTCGCTTGTTTTATTGTTTTACTGGTATTTTTAGGTTTCAATCCAACTATTTCTGCGGCAACTCTAGGAATCAATTCAGAAGTGTCGTATTCTGCAAATGGCATTGATTATTATGATGTCGGGGAAGATGCAATGATCCCATGGCGTTTTAATGGTGCACAAATCAATCCTGGAAGTTCTCCAGGGATATTTTCAACACAAGTGAAATTGTTATCTCAAAACCAACAAAGTGGCAGAGCAATGGTCATGGTTGATCTAAGCACGCTAGATAATACTGATGCGGAAAGAAGAAATCCTAGTGAGATGGAGCTGGAAGTTTTTCTAAATGGGACCTCCTTAGGAAAATATCAGGTCGGCGACCTATTCAGTAATACTAGCCCGTACCTAGATCCAAGTGTTCGTATGATCGGCGTCCCATTTACCATCGAAGGTGAAGTCGGTGATATAAATACACTTGAAATTCATGTCTCGCTACCAGTAGATGCGTCAAATGCTTCTTGACTAGCATCAATTACTGTAAATGCTTCATTCACATCAATTGAATCGTTTACAGTGAGTTATGCAGATGGTGTAGAGAATGACGTTGTATTTGAGGATAAAACTTTCAAACGTATTGAATCTGGAACTGCTACACCAGGTTTTGGTGCAGAACCAACAAGAAAAGGTTATACATTTGCTGGTTGGAGTCCGACTGTCAGCGAGACAGTTACAACCGATGCGCTTTATACAGCAACATGGGAACCAATTCCAACGTATCAGGTCAACTATACAGACGGTGTACCAGATGAAGAGATTTTTGCAGATCAAGTCTTTAACAATTTAGTCGCCGGTTCTGCGACACCCATATTTAGTGGGCAACCTACAAGAGCTGGGTATATATTTAAAGGATGGGATAAAGCAATAACTAATACAGTGACTGGTGATGGCACTTATACGGCCATTTGGGAACCTGTGATTCCACAAACTGTCACTTATCAAGTGATCTATACAGACGGTGTTGCAAATCAACCCATTTTTGAAAACCAAGTATTTTCAAAATTGATTAAAGGCATAGCAACCCCTGTGTTTAGTGGAACACCATCAAGAGAAGGCTATAAATTCATCGGTTGGACGCCAACTGTCAGCGAGTTTGTGGAAGGTAATATGACTTATACCGCACAATGGGAAAAATTACCGCAAATCATTGAACCGGTGATACCATCGATCCAACAACCAGAAGGAAACAAAGTGTATGAAACAGTAAAAACAACTGAAACAACTAAAGCAATAACTAAAGTAATGAAAAAAGATAAAGTTACGTATAGTACACCCATAAAACAACCTAGAAAAGTGAGTCATCTTCCAAAAACGGCGGAACAATCGATGTATTCGACTAGTATGGTTGGCTTGGGTATGTTTATAGTCTTCGTAATAGGAATATGCTGGTTAAAACGTTCGAAATCAGAAGGTAGCCGATAAAACTGAAAGATAATCCTCACGTAAAAAAATATTATAAAGGAAAGAACTAGTAAATAAAAAAAACATCACTCATAAAAAGACATTAAGTCAGATTTTTTTTGGAAATTCAAAAAAAGTCTGACTTAATTATTTTCTTCTACGTAGCTATACTGAAAGCGTAAACAAAAAAAAGGGGGGATAGCTTATGACAAATTGGCTGAACATTGAGGGGAAAACGATTATTGTAACCGGAGGATCTTCTGGTATCGGGAAAAGTATCGTAGAAAGTCTATTGGAACAACATGTCAATGTAGCAAATTTTGATATTAAAGATTCGACACTTAAACATCAACGATTATTATTTGTAAAAACCAATATAACATTACGACAAGAAGTAGAAGCTGGAGTTGCAAAAGTAAAGGACCACTTTGGTACGATAGATGGTTTGGTCAACAATGCAGGCATCAATATTCCACGCTTATTAGTGGATAAAAAGCAAGCGCATGGGAGATATGAATTATCCGAGGAAGTATTTGACAAAATCATCGCAATCAATCAAAAAGGATTATATTTGATGACTCAAGCAGTAAGTAGAATCTTAGTTGCTAAAGGAGAAGGAGTAATCATCAATATGTCTTCTGAATCAGGACTTGAAGGTTCAGAGGGGCAAAGTGCGTATGCGGCAACGAAAGCCGCTGTCAACAGCTTTACTCGATCTTGGGCAAAAGAGTTAGGAAAATCAAATGTTCGGGTAATAGGGATCGCCCCAGGAATCATGGAGGAAACCGGACTACGCACACTTTCTTATGAAGAAGCCTTGGCCTATACTCGTGGCATCACGATTGAAGAGCTTAGAGCAGGTTATGCCAAAACGAGCACGATTCCATTAGGTCGAAGCGGGAAATTAAAAGAAGTCGCTGACTTAGTTAGTTACTATCTATCTGATCGTTCGAGTTATATCACTGGAGTAACCACAAATGTGGCAGGAGGAAAAACTAGAGGATAAAAAGTGGGGGAAGTAAATGACGGTGGTGAACAGATGGTATCAAATTCTACAATTACTGGTTACCCACAAAGAAATGAGGATCGGCAGTTTGAAACAACAGCTGAATACAAGTACGCAAACGGTAAAAACCAGCATTGAATCTTTAAACGAAGAATTGATTGGAATTGCAGAAATCGTTCAACATAAGAATGATTTTCATATCGAAATTGAAAATTTTGAAAAATTTGATTTGATAATGAACGGCAGTTTGAGGCGGAAGAGCGATTTTAATTCTTGCAGTAAAAGAGTTTTCTTTATCGTCAAGAAGCTGATCGAGCAAAAAGATTTTTTGCTGATCGATGATCTGTCAGAAGCATTAGGGGTCAGCCGAAGTACTGTCGTTAAAGATCTACGAGTGATGAAAAAACTGATTTCCTCTTTTAATGTCGAAGTGATTGGAACGCCGAATCGTGGACTACGTATGCGTGGAGAAGAACTGGATCTACGACTGTTACACCTTCATTATGTACAAGAATATTTTGCCGAACGTCCATTATCAGAACGCACACAAGATTTCGTAGAACACTTAGTTCAAAAATTTAATTTACCTAAAAATCAGGGCCTTCTTTTGAAAAAAACGATTTCTATTACAATGAAACGACTCCTTAAAGAAAATATACTGGTAGATTTGCCAAATGAATATATGGACCTTATGACGAGTCATCCTGCTTTTGTCGAATTGATCCATCATTTGGAATATGAATATAGCATCACATTAAGCCAAACAGAACAAGCTTTTCTCAGTTTTCCTCTTAATATAAGTGCTACTGCTGGCATGGATAAGTCTACTATTGATGAGCAAAAAATCGAACAGTTATTTCAACAAATGATAGAGACAATTCATCAAAATTTACTAGTAGAATTTGATGAAACCTTCTTAGTCCATGAAATAAAAGAGCACTTCATTTACATGCTCAATCGTTTGATTTTTCGAATAGAGCTTCAAGATCTGTTCTATGGTGAAATCGAATCCCAATATCCTCTAGCCTATGAACTGGCAAAAATTGGTCTACAGCAGATCGGGGAGCAGTTACAACGAGTGGTTCCGACTGTTGAAATCAGCTATATTGCCTTTTATTTTGAACTTGCATTGAGGAAACAAACCAGTAACAACGAACACAAAGAAATTGCAATCGTCTGTAATACCGGAAAAGGAACAGCCTTGATTATTCGCCGTCAATTGGAACGGGTTTTGGGTCCGCAAATCAGCATGGTCCATTTTTCTGAGGAGGAGTATCAGCAGGAAGACTTAGACCAATATTTTGCTGTTTTTACAACCATTCCGCTGAAAAATGTAAAGAAACATACCCCAATCATTCGATTGATCAATCTATTCAACGAAACTTGGTTGCAAGAAGAGTGGCGTAAAGCAGAAAAGTTGAGAGCCGCAAACGTTCATCACTTAAAATTAGATTTTGAGATTTTAAATGAAAAGAAACCCTACAAACAAAATCTTGATCATATGCTTGAATCTCTTGAGAGCAAAGGCTTAGTCGATCAAGAATTTAAGGAGCAACTGTTTATTAGAGAAAAGTTAAGGAGTACGATTTTTGAATATGGCATTGCTTTTCCTCATGCCATCAATAAAAAATCGGCTGAAATTATTTTATCAGTGGGTATCTTTAGGAAAGGAATCTCCACGATCAACGGACAAGTACAAGTCGTCTTGTTGTTAGCCATTCCACAAGATCTAACGATGGAAAAAGAAAAAGAATTGCTAAAACTGTATGATCAGCTTTTTGCTGTTATTGGCGATCCTGAATTTAGAAGTGAACTATGTCGTTTGGATGATTTAGTTGGGTTACAAAATTGGATGATACGAAAGGGGGTCATAACATGAATTTCATATATATATTCGGCGCATTTGCACTTGTTGCTTACGGACTGCAAGTAATATTTGGAATGAAACAAATCAAGCACTTTAATCAAATCTATCTAGAAATGCGCAGAAAAGGGAAGGTGGCTTTCGGTCGTCGATCTGGAAAAATCAAAGCAGGAACGATCGTCATGTTTGCTGTCGATCAAAAAGGGATCATTATTGATGCGCGAAAGATGCAGGGCGTGACTGTTCTAGCAAAATTTCGTCTATTGCCACAATATATCGGAACAGATATCCACTACATCGACAACTATCATCCTTTGGTACGAACAGAAAATAAATTGGTGCAACAAGCAATGGCAAATGCCAGAGAAATCTATTTGCGGGTAGAACTAGGCAATTATCAAGAAGAATCGCTACCTTCCCCACTTACGATGCTTGGCATTCAATTCAGTTTATGGAAAAAAAAATACCTATCAAAAAAAAGGAGTGTTGAATAATGGAATATATCACAAAATTTGCGGAAGGCTTCATCGGTTTATTTGAAACGGGTGCGGAAACTTTTATATCTTGGATGACTGGTATCGTCCCTGTAGTGTTGATCCTAATGGTCGCAATGAATACACTGATTGCTTTCTTAGGTGAAGAACGAGTAACTAAAGTTGCCAAACTATCAACGAAGAATCCCGTCACAAGATATTTGATCTTACCTTTTTTATCTGCCTTTATGTTGGGGAATCCGATGTCTTTTACATTGGCTCGCTTTTTGCCTGAATATTACAAGCCAAGCTATTATGTTTCTCAAGCACAATTTTGTCATACGAGCAATGGCGTCTTTCCCCACATCAATCTGGGTGAATTATTTGTTTGG
Organism: Enterococcus pernyi; assembly: GCF_045371165.1. Lineage (NCBI taxonomy): Bacteria > Bacillati > Bacillota > Bacilli > Lactobacillales > Enterococcaceae > Enterococcus > Enterococcus pernyi. The sequence goes on along the minus strand of NZ_JBIQDM010000002.1, from coordinate 127,571 downwards.
TTAGGAATCGCCCAAGGAATCACAACCTTAGGATTAAATTCAATGGAATTAGCTGTACGTTATATGTTTGTCGGAATTCTTATGAATTTTATTGGTGGTTGGGTGACAGATTTTACCACCGCATATGTTTGTAAACAACAAGGGGTTACCCTGAGTAAAACAGTAGAAACAGCGACAGAATAAGGAGGAAGTGAGAAAATGAGCTATCATAGTATTCGAATTGTAAGAGGAACTGGTGGGTTCGGAGGGCCATTAGTGATCACACCAACAGAAGAAAAACACAAATTCATTTATATTACTGGTGGGGGAGAAAAGCCAGCAATCGTCGATAAAATTGCTGAATTGACAGGCATGGAAGCAGTCAATGGCTTTAAAACTTCTATCCCAGATAATGAAATCGCTTTAGCAATCGTTGATTGCGGAGGAACGTTGCGTTGTGGGATCTATCCAAAAAAAGGAATACCTACGATCAATGTCGTACCAACAGGAAAAAGCGGACCATTAGCACAATACATTACAGAAGACATTTACGTCTCGGCAGTAGGGATCAATCAAATCACACTGACTACTGAAGAAGGCACAGTCGGTCAATCTGATAACATAGAAAATAAGCGTGTAGCAGCACGTGAATATAAATACGATACAAGCAAAAAAATTACTGAACAAAAAGCTGAACAGCAGAATTTTATTGCAAAAATCGGCATGGGTGCAGGAAAAGTAGTGGCAACTTTTAATCAGTCCGCGCGCGAAGGTGTACAGACGATGATCAATACGGTCATTCCATTCATGGCATTTGTTTCTTTGTTGATCGGGATCATACAAGGATCTGGTATCGGTAATTTCTTTGCCAATATTATGGCACCTTTAGCAGGGAATATTTGGGGGTTGATGATCATCGGTTTTATCTGTTCCTTACCGTTTCTTTCTCCATTATTAGGACCTGGGGCAGTAATCAGCCAAGTCATCGGGACACTGATCGGGGTGGAGATCGGAAAAGGCAATATTCCACCACAGCTTGCTTTACCTGCGTTATTTGCCATCAATACTCAAAATGCTTGTGATTTCATCCCTGTCGGATTAGGCTTAGAAGAAGCAGAGGCTGAAACAGTAGAGGTTGGCGTACCTTCCGTTTTATATTCACGCTTTTTAAACGGTGTACCTAGGGTGTTAGTCGCATGGATAGCAAGCTTTGGAATGTATAGTTGAATCTAGGAGGAAAAAAATGTCAGTTTATTCAACAAAAGTCACTTCGATTGGCGCAGAAGCTACGCTCTTTAAAGAAGAGAAGCTCGTGATACTATTTGGAAAAGATGCACCCGATATGCTATCAGCCTATTGTTACCATATTGAACTTCAGCCAATCCACGGAGAGATCAAAGTAGGACAACAGCTCTTCGTCGATGAGACAAGCTATCGCATCACGTCTGTCGGAAGTTTGGTCAATGATAATCTAAAAGAGCTTGGACATATCACAATTAAATTTGATGGAGCGGTAACACCTGAACTTCCAGGTACTTTATACGTCGAAGGAAAAGAAATCGTTGAGATTGGTATCAAGACTAAAATCAGTATTAAGTAAAATACAGAGCAACATATCTGTTGAAAGGATGAATAAAATGGAATTTATGTTAGATACGATCAATATTGAGAAAATTAGTTATTACCAATCGATCCTTCCGCTATCTGGAGTAACGTCGAATGCTTCAATCATCAAAAAAGAAGGAAAGATTGATTTGTTTGCTCACTTGAAAGAAATCAAGAAGCTCATTGGAAAAGCAAGTTTACATGTACAAGTAGTTGGAGAAACAACGGAGGAAATCTTAACTGATGCCCAAGTAATCATGGATCACCTTGGTAAGGATATCTTCATTAAAGTACCAGTAAACGAACCAGGACTGGCTGCCATCAAACAACTGAAAGCCAAAGGAGCATATGTCACTGCAACCGCTATCTACTCTGAAATGCAAGGATACTTAGCAATTGCCGCAGGTGCCGATTATGTGGCACCTTATTATAACCGTATGGAAAATCTGAATATCGATGCTGTTGCTATTATCAAAGCATTAGCAATGGAAATCGAACGAACGCAATCTCAGAGCAAGATCTTAGCTGCTAGTTTTAAAAATGTTGCACAAGTCAATCATGCTTGTCGCCAAGGGGCGCACAGTATTACTGCGTCACCAGATATTTTTGCACAAGTATTCGGTATGCCTTCCATTCATAAGGCAGTGACAGATTTTAGGAAAGATTGGGAAGAGACATTCGGTGTCAAAGATGTGAAAGCATTAGCAGCAACAGGGGCGATAAGTCCTACTAAATAAAAAAGAATAAAGAGTCATGGAATGGTTGATCGATCCGTTCTATGGCTCTTTTTTAAATAACGTTATATTTATTATATTCATCCATAATCAAATAGTCACCGTGTAGTTAAACCAACAATGGAATGGGAACTTCATATGTCCGTCTACATATAGTTGATATCGTAAAAAATTATTTTTTTATGATATTCAACAAATAAGCATATCTACTTTATGACTGGATGTTTACTAAAAAAATGAACGGTATATTTCATCCGTTGAAGCAAGAAAGATTATATTCTTTAATATACCGATTTGAATAAATGGAAGAGGAAATAGTTGCTTCATTGCGTCTCAGTGGTTAGACCTTTATAACTGACAACTAGTCTTTCTAAGTGATATAATTTATATAAATAGTAGATTAAAAATAACCGTATGTATATTTTATAGCATGCTTTTATTAATGAAGGAGGCAGTTGATGAGGATCATAATTGTTGGAGGAAACCACGCGGGGATTGCCGCAGCACTTCGTATTCGTGAGGAATATCCAGACGATGAAGTAATCGTATTTGAAAAAAAAGATGAAATAACATTTGTCTCCCAAACAATCCCATTATTTTTGATGGGACATCAAGATATCCACTCCCAAGCAAATTATGCAACACCGCATGAAATTATTGCTCAAGGAGTGGATTTACGCATTCAAAAAGAAGTAACCAACATCGATGCGAAAAAGAAGACGTTGAATTTTAGAAATGTGTTAAGTCAACATGAGCACGAAATAACTTATGACCGATTGATCATGGCTGCGGGCTCGTATCCCAACCTTCCTCCAACTGGCGGAAAACTGAATGAGACACTTTTTCTTTTGAAAGAGCGTAAGGATGCTGAAGCAATTGAAAAATTTATATCAGAAGCCCATCATGCGGTAGTGATTGGCGCTGGACTGGTCGGTGTAGAGATTGCTCGTATCTTAGCTCAACGAAAAATGAAAGTCACTTTGATCCAATCAAATGCAAGAATCCTTGACAAATATTTGGATGAGAATGCCGCAATCGAAGTAGAGAAGCAACTAGAAGAAGAAGGTATCCAACTATTACTAGGTACTAGAGTGACAAGCTACCATACAATTGATAAAAAAATCTGGAGTCGACCTAAAATCGAAGTTGAAACTTCTTCTGATTTGACTATCCGTGCAGATGGCGTCTTTGTTTCTGTTGGCTTCCGACCAAATTCGTTCTTATTAGCTGGACAAGTCGTAACCGGTGACCGTGGAGCAATCGTCGTTGATAAGTACATGTATACAACAGATGATTCGATTTTAGCGATAGGGGATTGTTCTACGACTTATATGGACTTGACCAAAGAAAATATTTATAATCCTCATGCTTCCGATGCTTTTCGTCAAGGACTGATCGCTGCTGTCAATATCCACGAGAAAAAGCAAGAAGTAGCAATGACCACAGGGACTTATAAATTCAATATGGATGGATTTACCATTGCGAATACTGGGATTACATTGAATCAAGCAAGAAAATTCGGATATGATGCAGAAGAAGTACACTACCAGAATCGTTATCTAGAGCGTGGCGGACAGCTTGTGCATGAATCGATTGTCAAATACTCACCAATTGAAAAAGGCAGAAAGAATCATTATTCAAGTATTTATCTAGTTTATGAGAAGAAAACAAAAAAAATCTTAGGATTGCAGGTTCTAGGAACAGTTGATATTTCTCAATATGTCAATATCATCAGTTTAGCAATCCAAAAAAATGTGACCGTGCCAGAAATTGAATTTACGGATTTCTTTTATGAACATGGCTACAAGAATCCTCTAGGTTTTACAAAAATATTAGCCTCTTTAGTTAGGGAAAAAGAAAGAGAGAGTGGTCGTGATGGCAAAGAAGAAAGATCAAATGAAATTAAATAAACCAGATAAAGAGATATCAAAAAAACAAAAGCGAATGATTGAAGCTGGCGCACTGTTGACAGTAGGTGCTGGTGCATTTATCGGTGGCGTCACGATTCCAAATCTTTCTGCCTCTGCAGACAGTTCCTCTTTGTCCGAAAAGCGACTTGTTGAAGATGAGACCATCCAAGATATTGAACATACTTCTGTGGATGAATTGAATCAATCCTTACAAAAAGGTCAAAGTAGCAGTGTGAAGACAAATACTGGCTTTGTAGCTAAGTTAATGGATCAACTACCAAGTAAAGAAAAACTTTCTTCTATGTATGAAGGAGAAGGGATCAAAGTCAGTGATAGTCATACGGCATATGATATCCAACAAATTCTAGGAATCAAAGATGCGGACGTTTATTACCAAACTTCCACTTTATCTACAAGTGATGCGCAAGTAATGAAAATGTCAAGCTATCGGCAATTGATCCAAGCAAATCCGAATGTGAAGGTAACTTCACAAGATAATTATAAAACGGTCTCTCCTCATTTATATGAATCCAAAGAAAAGGCTTATGAAGATTCTGCAAACTGGAAAGATTCAAAAGTAGTTGCAAGTACGAGAGAAAAATCCTTAAGTTTCTCATCTAAAACGAAACCTGAAAGCACCAACTTTACCGCGGATGATGGTGCAGTATTAGGAAATATGAAAATCGATACAGGCTTTTCTCTGAACGTGAAAGCAGAAAATGGTCAAGCAAAATTAACAGATGAAATCAAAAGCGATTTTGAAGATGCAATGGAGAAGAATTTTTCCATCACTTATGAAGGTAGTACCTATTATGCAGTTTATCATGATGAGTTTATTTCTACCGACCATGGTAAAAATCAAGCAGATGGTTATTTCACATTTTCTTCGTCGACACATGGATTGCCTTTAGAGATCAATGGTCATTACTTGGTCTCACCTGTTCAGTTCGGTAGTACAGTCGACAGCTTGAAAACGTCTTTATCCTTGCACGGTGTACGGAGTTTTGAGAACACAGATTCTTGGTTAAATACAGATGAATCCAATATCAATGTAAAAGTAAATTTCGTTGATCAATTAGCGGATGAAAATACAACTTACTATGAAATCCAAGCAAAAGATCAAGTGATCGAGTCATTGAAATATGAATATGTGACCGTTAGTTTAGACGAGCAAAAAGCCACTGATTCAACTACAGCATACGCAGATGAGATGTCGATGCCAACGTATAGTGGTTCTCAATCAGGTATTAGTCCTGGGGGAGCAGTTGATGGTAATCTCGCAGAAGACGCAGCTGGATTAGCAGGATGGAATCAGACAGCGACGTTTTCTGGTGGTGGATATGGCGGACACACGATTACAGCGAATTCGGCAGTAACTGTGAAAACAGGACAGGTTTCTCAGACAAACTTTTCTTCAGTTATAAGTACGGTCAATATAACAGTAGACGGTGTGTCTTATAATCAGTTTGTTGCTCAACCAATCATGGTCAATGGGGTTCAGTATGCTGGTTATTTAACTGGTGCAAACGGAAGCGGCAGTGATTTTACGATCGTTGTGAAAGATACGAACTTTAATATCTACCAAATCGGGGGAGAATTTGCTTATATTTCTTCCTCAATGACGGATATGGCTTCACCAGATGCAACAACACCGGATGCAACCAACCCACAAGTGACCCCAGGAACAACTACACCAGAAGTCGATCCAGGCACAGGTGGCGGAGAAACTACTGATCCAGGAACAACTACGCCAGAGGTAGATCCCGGCGCCGGTGGCGGAGAAACTACTGATCCAGGCACAGGCACGCCAGAAGTCGATCCAGGCACAGGTGGCGGAGAAACTACTGATCCAGGCACAGGCACGCCAGAAGTCGATCCAGGCACAGGTGGAGAAACCGATCCCGGAACGACAACACCGGAAGTAGACCCAGGCACAGGCGACGAAACCGATCCCGGAACGACAACACCGGAAGTCAATCCCGGAACGGGCGGCGAAACTGACCCAGGTACAACAACGCCGGAAGTCGATCCCGGAACAGGTGGAGGCGAGACTGATCCAGGAACAACTACACCAGAAGTCGATCCAGGCACAGGTGGAGAAACCGATCCCGGAACGACAACACCGGAAGTCGATCCCGGAACGGGCGGCGAAACTGACCCAGGGACAACAACCCCGGAAGTAGACCCCGGCACAGGTGGAGAAACTGACCCAGGTACAACAACGCCGGAAGTCGATCCAGGCACAGGTGATGAAACTGATCCTGAGACAGGCACGCCAGAGGTAGACCCAACGATTCCAGATAAGCCAGATGCAGGTATTCCAAGTGTCAATCCAGTTTTACCAAGTCAACCAGGAGCAAGTATTCCAGGTGTAGATATCGTAATACCAGATAAAAGTCTAAACACGGTCACGCCAGAAATTGATCCGTTAATACCTATTAACCCCGGCACGGTCACACCAGAAGTCGATCCAGGTGCCGGAGGCGAGACCGAACCAGGAACAGGCACACCGGAAGTCGTTCCAGGAACAGGTGGAGGCGAGACTGACCCGGACCCAGTCACACCAGAAGTCGATCCAGGCACAGGTGGTGACACTGATCCCGGAACGACAACACCGGAAGTAGACCCAGGCACAGGCGGCGAAACTGATCCAGGAACAGTCACACCAGAAGTAGACCCAGGCACAGGTGGCGAAACTGATCCAGACACTGGAACGCCGGAAATAGATCCAGGAACGGGCGGAGGCGAGACTGATCCAGGAACAACTACGCCAGAGGTAGACCCCGGAACAGGCGGCGAAACTGATCCAGGCACCGGAACGCCGGAAGTCGATCCCGGAACAGGTGGAGGCGAGACTGATCCAGGAACAACTACGCCAGAGGTAGAACCAAGCACAGGCGGGGAAACTGATCCCGAAACCGGTACACCAGGGGTAGATCCAGGTACAGGCGGCGAAACTGACCCAGGGACAACAACGCCAGAAGTTGACCCAGGAACAGGCGGGGAAACCGATCCAGGAATAGGCACGCCAGAGGTAGACCCAAGCACAGGCGGAGAAACTGACCCAGGAACAGGCACACCAGAAGTCGATCCAGGTACAGGAGACGGCGAAACCGACCTAGGCACGACAACACCAGAGGTAAATCCAAGAACCGGTGGTGGAGGAACTGATTTAAGTAGTACCACAACAACTGAGACTACCAATACAGATAATCAAATTGTAAGAACCCAAGTACTAAGTGATAACAGCTCTAACGATGGATTATCTAGTAATAACCAAACGACTAACACACAAGGAACAAGTGACTCTGAAGATGTTTCAGGTAAGCAATTACCTAAGACTGGTTCAACTTCAGGGATTTTTGGAAAATTTGTTGGTGGAATACTTGTTGCTTTTGCGGGATTCTTTGGACTATTCAAACGTAAACGTCGTGAATTACAAAAGGATGAAGATCGTGTCGAACGTGTGATCAAAGAGGAAGATGAAGAACAAGAAAATAAAGAGGAAAATAAGGATAAAAAGTAGAAGATAAGATACAATAGAGTACTTTTACCTCGATAAGCAAGAAATCGAAGCATAAGTGCTTAGCCTCGAAAAAAAGGCACCATCCACGAAATTTGTTTTAGTGGATGGTGCCTTATTTCCAATGATGTTACTTTTGTTTCTGCTGTTTATTCGGTTTTAGGTGTGTGATAGGACTAATGTCCAGACACTTTATTTGGAAGTGGTCATTTTGATTCAACTCATTCCAACTAAAGAATGGATAAAATAAAACGATAGAAAACAATCCATGAAACCCCGAAAATAGTTTCCTATTTTTGGATTTCATGGGTTGTTTTCTAATAGCTATTAGTTACAATGCTTATTCTGCTAGATTTTTATTAGGTTGTTCATCTAGAATAGGCGAACTCTCATTCACTAAATCAATCGGCTTAATAGCTAAAAATTGAGTTTGAAATTGTAATAGTTTTTTCATGAAAAATGAAATGAGATAAATAGAGATGGCAGAGATAACCGCTTGTCTTATCCCAAGAATCACAAGGTTTAGAGCGATGATCACGGTATTTGTCAGTAAAACGCCTAGAGCATGTTCGATCCCAAAATATTTTTTGAAAATCAATGGGGGAACCGTAACCCCGCCGTTTGACGCGCCGATTTGATAAAGAATGAATATTCCAAGACTAAATAGAAAACTGCCAGCGACTAAGGCGATTGGGAAATGTTGGGTGATTACCAAAGCCGGTGTGTATGCTAAAATAATCGGAAATATCAAACTACCTATCAGAGTTTTAAAAAAAACTGCTCTTTCCAGAAAGATAAAAGCTAAACACAGCATCGCTAGATTGATTGCCCAAACAATCAATGTCCGGTCGATCAGCAAGACCATTTCTAGAAGAAAACCAATTGATCCTACGCCTGCTGAAGCAATTTGATGTGGAAGCAAAAACATATTTAGTCCCACAGTAATACTAATGATTCCAACAATAATCACAGGTAATTTCTTTATTTCTGCTTTCACACGCGTATTCCTTTCTTTTTTCACTATTTCTATAATTATAGCAAGTAGTCCAGTTAAGAAAGTAACAACTTTTTCAGACTAAACTGAAAAAAATACTCCGCGACTTTGTTGCTTATTTGTTGACTAGATAATTATTTTCTTGTAAAGAATGTGTACGATTTTTTTTCATTTTTCGATACTCTTTTGGTGAGATTTTTTCTTTTCGCTTAAAAATAGAACTAAAATAATTTGGATCATTGTATCCCACTTCTGAGGCTATGACAGATAGTTTTGAATTGGTTTCCCGCAAAAGTCGCCTAGCCATGCTCAATCGTTGTTCAGTAAGATAGTCAATAAATGTTTGTCCTATTCCTTGAGAAAAAATCGTACTGAAATGTGAGCTGCTCAAATGGACATGATTAGCCACTTCTTTAAGAGAAAGCTCTGGTTCAAAATAGTGGTTTTCAATATACGTGATGGATTGTTCGAGTACTTCTTTATATTGATTCATGTGATTCTCAAGTACCATTTCTTTTAAAAAGTAAATCATTTGTTCAAGGTATTGGATGAAGAGAGGCCTCTCTGACAGAATGTTCGGAATTTCCTCTGTAGTGGTAAAAGAAACGACTTGATTGGTTTGGTTTTGACGTATCGTTACTAATTCATTCAACTCATTGATGATCAGATGCCTAACGAGAAGTGGATCGGCATGTTGATTGGTCTGTTTGACCAACTTCTCAACAAACGAAGAAATTTCGCTTTTTCTTAGTAAACGAATGGATTCTTTTAGATCAAAAGATTGTCCGTAATTGCCAAGCTTTTTTTCATAATCTAAATAAGAAAGAATTTTTATTTTAGGATCGATCTTCAAGTAACTGAGCAAATGAACAGCAGTCTGATAACTATGTGGAATTTCGCTGATTCGTTTCACAGGATATCCGATTGCAATAACTAAATCATCTGTTGTATGCCCTAATGTTTTGTGAGAAAGCAATGCAACCTGATTTGCTTTTTTTTGTAATAGATCTTCATTTGGATCAAAAATCAATAGTTTGATAAATCGTGAAGAAAGGGAAGAAAAAAGTATTTGTTTATCGTGATCGAATAGCTCAGCCATCTTTTCATGAAAAATATCATAATCTGAAAAAAATTTATTTGTATGATTTGCGATCAAAAGAACCATATATTTATTTCCGGCGATTTCACGTTCAAGTTTTCGACCTTCTTCAATTGCTTCTGAAAGTAGTAACTGATTATTGAACAGGGCATTCAAGTAGAAGTTTTTTTGTACTTCTAAGGAATAGCCATTTGTTTCTTTAGACTGTTTCAATAAGGAGTCAGCTTCTAGTTTTTGAATGATTTGTTCTAGGCTTTTTTGTAGTTCATTAGGTTTGATCGGTTTTAACAGATACTCGGCTACTTGAAGTTGAATCGCAGCTTTTGCATACGTAAATTCATCATATCCACTAATAAAAATGATTTGGATATCAGGCAAAAGTTTTTTTACTTCATTGGCTAATTCAATCCCATTCATAAAAGGCATACGAATATCTGTCAATAAGATATCTGGTTTCTGCTCGGCAATCATTGATAAAGCAAGTTCGCCATCGCTGGCATCTTCAATAGAGCCCAAAGGTAAAAAGGTTGAAAATTCAGTGATCATCCTCTTCAATGATTCGCGAATCAAATGTTCATCTTCTGCAATAAAAATTTTATACATTTGCTTCATTCCTATCTATATTTTTTGTAGGGACAACGACATGGATGACCGTTCCATGATCGATCCGACTAGTAATCTTGATACTTGCATCGGTTCCATAGTATAAAAGCAAGCGTTTGTTGACATTAAAGAGTCCATATCCTTTATGGAAATTAGTATCTAGACCATCTGCGAGTTCTTGGTTGATCTCCTCTAACTTGGTTTCAGTAATCCCTTTTCCGTTATCAATGATCCAAAAATGGATAAATTCTTCTTGGTCTATATACGCTTTTACGATGATTTTTCCTGGCCGACGTACCAATTTGGTTCCATGATAGACCGCATTTTCAATCAATGGTTGAAGAATCATTTTCAATATTGGATGATTATTGACTTTTGGATCAATGGTTAATTGATAAGATAATTGGTCTCCATAGCGGATTTGCAAAATCTTCAGGTAATTGTCGCAATGTCGAATTTCCTGTTCGACTGGTATCCAGTCTTTTCCTTGGCTTAATGAAATGCGGAAAAAGTCAGATAAGGAATATGTCATTTCTTTGACTTTTTCAATTTGACCCATTTCTGCCAAGACCAAAATGGCATCTAAACTATTATAAATAAAATGGGGAATGATCTGAGCTTGTAGTGTCCTGACTTCACTTTGCGCAAGATTATATTGTTTCAACGCATTTTCCTCTAACAAAATCACTAAGTTATCAGCCATATCATTCATGCTATTACTTAATTTTTTTAACTCATTATTTTGTGGAGTTTTGATCCGATGATTTAAATGTCCTTCTGCTAAAGCATCAGCCATTTTGATCATTTCATCCATAGGCTGTTGAATTTGGTACATCATTTTCGTGTTGAACTTTCTTGTCATTAGGAAAATCAGCGCGATGATAACAGCCTCGATGGTGGAGAGAATCACCAAGGAACTGCGAACTTCTTCACTTTTTACGGAAGCTGTATCGATTTCGATTTTGACAAAATCTTGTAAGATGTCATGGGCAAGTTTGACCGCAGATTCAACATGTAACATCAATGCTTGATTCTCTGCGAATGTTTCTTTTTGATGGATATTTGCAATGATTTTGTCTAAATAGTCAGAAACATTATCAAGGGAGCGCAAAACGATATTGAGTGTTGCTAATTCTTGTGAGTTTTGAGTGCTGACCTTGATTGCACTGATTTCTTCTTTGATGCGATTGATCTGGTTGCTCTTTTGGAATTCTTCAGGTGTGATCTGTCCATAAGTTAATCCAAGAGCTTCTTCGATGATCGTTTCTTCTACATTACTGGCGATTTGATTAGCAATCGAGATATTATGGATACTTTTTTCATAGGAAAAAAGATAATGTGTATAAAGTGCAATGCTAATGATCAAAGGCGTGATTGCTAAAGATAACATGAGCCAACTTGTATGTCGAAGTAGTACTTTAATGCTTTCGTTCTTTTTCATTTTTCCTCCTAATATCCCCGCGGTGGGATCGTTGAAAAATCATTTTGATCTGAGAACACCGTATCAGAAACGTAGATGTCTTGTGGAATCGCTTTCTTTTCGAAGTAGCGTTTGACTGTATTGGCTACTAGTTCACCCATAAAAGGATTGCATTCTACCACACAGTTGACCTTTCCTTTTTTTAATTGATCAATCATCTCTTTTTGTGCATCAATGCTGACAATCACAAAATTCTTTTCGAGCTTTTTTTCCTTGATCGCATCTAAGGCACCTAGTGTCATTTCATCATTGTGAGAATAAATGACATCGATTCCCTGAAGTTTTCCCTCATCAATGGCTTTTGAAAATTGTTCTTTGGCTTTTAAGCGAATATAGTCTCCGGTGATCACTTGCCTGACATGGATTCTTGGGTCGCGACCGATAGTTTCTAAAAAGCCGTCTGATCGTAAGCGAGTGGGAGATGTGTTTTCTGAACCACGTATCTCAAATACTTGGATCGATTCTTGTGTTTTTTGCTGGTAATGATTGGTGACGTAGAGGCCAGCTCGACTACCTTGTGCTTTGAAACTTGAACCAATATGGGTCAAATAGAGATCTTGTTTTTCCGTTGTGATGTTACGATCAACGATGATGACTGGGATATTCGCTTCTTTGGCTTCTTCCAAAACAGAATCCCAGCCAGTTTCTTCGATAGGAGATAACACGATCATATCGACTTGATAGGCAATAAATGTCATCACATCTTGTATCTGTTGTTTTGGATCAGAGTAACTATTTCGGTGAAGGACTTGGAAATTTTGTTTTTCCAGTGCTTCTTTGATGGACTGATTTTGAACTTTGCGCCAATTACTTTCAGTGCCAGCTTGAGAAAAACCAATAGTCAACTCATTTTTTGTAGGCTCAGTAGAGTTGAAAGCACACCCAGTCAACAACAGGCAAAAAGCTGCCAGGATAAAAAAACTTTTGTTCTTCATAATGAATCTCCCCTTTTATCTATATCATATAGCGTTTTCAAATTTCATATTAGCATGTTTGTCAATTTCGTAAGAAAATCAAGAATCGTCAAAAGAAAATGAAGAAAAATCAAAAGTTTACATAAATTTGCGAGGGAATTTATAGAAACACAGAAAAATAATCAATGAAAGCGTTTTATATTTCAACTATGATAAATTCATCAAATAAGTATTTGGAGGGACACACATGAAACGAGTTGGGAAAAATTGGTTGGTAGCAATTGTTTTTTTATTAATGTCAGTGACAGTATTTGCTGGTTGTAGCAATGGCAGTGCAGCCGGAGATGAAAAAGGGTTCGTAGGTATTTCGATGCCAACAAAATCTGCAGAGCGTTGGATCGCAGATGGCGACAATATGGTCAAGCAACTAGAAGAAAAAGGCTACAAAACGGATTTGCAATATGGAGAAGACAAAGTAGAAAACCAAGTGGCGCAAATCGAAAATATGATCACAAAGGGAGTGGATACGTTGGTCATTGCTTCGATTGACGGTTCAGCATTGACAGATGTCTTAGAAAAAGCACATCAGGCGGATATCAAAGTCATTGCGTATGACCGTTTATTGATGAACTCTGAATATGTCGATTATTATGCAACATTTGATAATTTTGGTGTAGGTGTTTTACAAGCTTCTTATATCGAAGATAAATTAGACTTAAAAGATGGTGCTGGCCCATTTACGATCGAATTATTTGGCGGTTCGCCTGACGATAACAACGCATTGATCAATTACAATGGTGTGATGTCGATTCTTCAACCTTATATCGACAGCAAACAATTGAACGTCTCATCAGGTCAAACGAAATTCAATCAAATCGCGACGCTTCGTTGGGATGGCTCAACTGCACAAGCACGTATGGATAACTTATTAAGTGCTAACTATACAGATGATCAACTAGATGCAGTTCTTTCTCCTTACGATCCAATTAGTTTAGGGATCATTTCTTCCTTAAAAGGAGTAGGGTATGGCTCAGCCGACAAACCACTTCCAGTTATCACAGGACAGGATGCAACGATTGCTGGAGTGAAATCCATCATTGCAGGAGAGCAAACACAAACGATCTTTAAAGATACACGGGTGCTAGCTGATAATACGGTAGAGATGATCGAAGCAATCAACAATGATAAAGAAGTGCCGGTCAATGATGAGGAAACCTACGATAACGGTGTGAAAGTCATTCCGACTTATCTAGCTAACCCAGTTTCTGTAGATAAAGAAAATTATAAACAAGAGCTGATCGATACTGAGTATTACAGCGAAAGTGATTTAGGCCAATAAGAGGGCTTTGGAACATTTGTCCTCTTGTACTCCTTAGAACCGAATAAACGGTGTTTAGAAGCTGACCTTCAATATTAAGCAAAAAAACGGGAAATATAACCAACTATTTTTCAATTTTCTCTCTTATTGCTAAGTTCAAAATGCTTCTGGCACAACCTCAATAAATAGTGTTTCAGTAGTAGCTCCTTCAAAAACAAGCGTGAGATCTCAAAATTTGAAGAACAATTTTCAGTTTTCGCGCTTATTTTTCGAAGTTGAGCGCTACTATCACACCCTCGATTAGGAAGTGAAAAAATGGCAGATTATATTTTAGAAATGAAAGAAATCATCAAAGAATTCTCTGGTGTTCGTGCGTTGAACAATGTCAATCTCCGCATCAAACGTGGAGAGATCCACGCCCTTTGTGGCGAGAATGGTGCAGGAAAATCCACGTTGATGAATGTGTTGAGCGGTTTGTATCCTTATGGCAGTTATTCAGGCGAAATCATGTATGACGGTGAGGTATGCCAATTCAAAAATCTTAGAGATAGTGAAGCGAAAGGGATCGTGATCATCCACCAAGAATTAGCCTTGAGTCCTTATCTATCCATCAAAGAAAACATTTTTTTAGGGAACGAACAAACAAAACATGGCGTGATCGACTGGAACTTGACGGAACGAAAAACAGAAAATCTACTAAAAACAGTGGGCTTGAAAATCGATCCAAATACCTTAGTTTCACAAATCGGTGTCGGGCATCAACAGTTGGTGGAAATTGCGAAGGCTTTTTCTAAAAATGTTCGATTACTCATATTAGATGAACCGACAGCAGCACTGAATGAAGAAGAAAGTGCCAATCTTTTAGCCTTGATCAAGGAGTTTCGCAATCAAGGGATCACTTCGATCATCATTTCGCATAAATTGAATGAAATCGTTGCGGTGGCGGACAGAATCACGATCTTACGAGATGGCCAAACAATTGAAACGTTAGAAAATACAGCAATCAGTGAAGAACGGATCATTAAGGGGATGGTTGGTCGTGATTTAACGAATCGTTATCCTGATCGTCATCCTGATATCGGCGAGGTTTATTTTGAAGTCAAGGATTGGACGGTCCATCATCCATTGACCACCGACCGAATCATCAATGATCATATCGATTTTTCGATTCGACGAGGAGAAATTGTTGGTATCGCCGGATTGATGGGGGCAGGACGAACTGAATTTGCCATGAGTATTTTTGGTCGATCATATGGAAGCAATCTCAGCGGTAAGATTTTTAAAGATGGAAAAGAATTAGTGATCAAAGATGTTTCTCAAGCAATTGATCATGGGTTGGCGTATGTGTCCGAAGATCGTAAGTCTGTTGGCTTGAATCTTTTGATGGACATCAGAGAAAATACGACGATTGCTAGTCTCAAAAAAATTAGTCGAAGTGGTATTTTAGATCAAGAAAAAGAAGTGATCGAAGCAGAAAACTTCCGGAAAAAAATGAGGACCAAAGCCACTAATGTGTTCCAAAACGTTGGTAGTTTAAGTGGTGGGAATCAACAAAAAGTCGTTTTAGCTAAGTGGTTGATGACAGAACCGGAAATTTTATTTCTGGACGAACCGACTCGTGGTATCGATGTCGGGGCAAAGTATGAAATCTACACGATTATCGAAGAAATGGCTGCCTTAGGAAAATGTGTCTGTATCATTTCTTCTGAACTACCTGAGATCATCGGTATGTGTGATCGGATCTATACCATGAATGAAGGGAAAATGACGGGAGAAGTGCTTAGAGAAGAGGCAAATCAGGAGTTATTGATGAACCTGATGACAAAAGAAGAGGAGGCAGTGGGCTGATGGAAAATGTCACAAAAAAAAGTCAGGAAAAAAAAGCTTGGAATGTAAAAGAAAAGATATTAGATATCTTTAGTAAATATAGTATGGTCATTATTTTGGTTGCTTTATTGATTGCTTTTCAACTAATGACCGGCGGGATCTTTTTAAGACCGCTGAATATAACGAATATCGTGTTGCAAAACAGCCATATTTTGATTTTGGCTGCGGGAATGTTGTTGGTCGTGCTTTTAGGCTACGTGGATCTATCGGTAGGTTCAGTCATGGCATTTGTTGGAGCGATGGCCGGTATGTTGATGGTCAACAACAACATCAGTCCATGGCTCGCCGTTCCTTTATGTTTATTAGTCGGTGGAGTGATCGGCGCATGGCAAGGCTTTTGGGTCGCTTATGTAGGGATTCCGGCGTTCATCGTGACACTTGCCGGTCTATTGATGTTTCGTGGTTTGACACAGGTTGTCTTAGGAGGGCAATCTTTAGCGCCTTTCCCTGGAGGTTTCCAAAAAATCTCGACGGGGTATTTACCAGATATCTTTGGTGTTCCTGGAATGCACTTATTGACGTTGATTTTAGGTGTCGTGTTAGCTGTTAGTTTAGTATTTGCTCAATGGCGTGCGAGAGCGCGAAGAAAAGAAAATTTATTTGAAGTACCATCAATGAACGCATTCTTGATCAAAGCGGCATTGACGATCGTTCTTGTCTTAGGATTAAGTTATATCTTTGCTTCCTACCAAGGATTTCCAGTAATATTGATCATTTTAGGTGTGATTGTTGGGATATATGGATTTTTGACCAATCGGACAGTTGCGGGACGACAAATTTATGCCACAGGTGGTAATTTGAAAGCTGCTCAATTATCTGGGATCAAGACGAAGAAAATCACTTTTTGGGTATTTGTGAATATGGGCGTCATGGCTGCTTTAGCAGGACTGATCTTAGCCGCACGTTTAAATGCTGCTACCCCACAGGCAGGGACTTCGCTTGAATTGGATGCGATGGCTTCTGTCTACTTCGGAGGAGCTTCCACTTCTGGAGGGATTGGAACGATCACTGGAGCAATCGTCGGTGGCTTAGTCATGGGCGTGCTGAACAATGGGATGTCGATCATGGGTGTTGGAGTAGACTGGCAACAAGCGATCAAAGGCTTGATTTTGTTGCTTGCTGTCGTATTGGATATTTACAATAAAAAACGCAAAATTTCTTAAGGTGGTGAACGGATGGAAACGACAGAGGAAAAACGGATATTATTGATTTGCACCGCTGGGATCACTTCAGGTCTGCTAGTAAAAAATATCCAAAATGCAGCAAATGAAAAAGGTGTACCTCTACATGTATACTCTGCACCAGCAATCGTGGCAGAGCAGGCGATCCAAAACCAGCAGATTGACGGACTGATGATCGGTCCACAATCAGAATATGAAGTGGAACGATTAAAAGATTTTCTGACGGTGAAAGCTGTTCCTTACAAATTGATTCGTAAAGAGGATTACGAATCATTTGATGGAGAATCTGTCTTAGCAGATATCTTACAATTCTTTTGAAATCACTTGAACTAAAAGCTGAAAAAAAGCAGTTGTTCCTTACAAAGCGCTAATAAAAAGAAACTCGTAAATATTTTTTCGTGTTAACAAGCCTTTCCAAAACAAGTTGTGCTACAATGATATCAAATAATTGTTCGGACAACTTACGTCGGAGTGAAAGGATTGGCAAAGTAACCATGGATAAAACAAAATATCAAATGATCGCAGATGAGATAAAGGATAAGATCATTGACCAAATTTTCAAACTAAATGAACCGATACCACCTGAACTCCAATTACAAAAAGACTATCAAGTCAGCCGTCATACGGTAAGACAAGCGATTGGACTGTTAGTCAATGAAGGATATCTGCGTAAAGAGAAAGGCTCTGGAACATATGTCGATGACACGTATAAGAAAACATCACAAAGTAGAAAAAACCAAAAAACGATTGGAGTCATCACGACGTATTTATCGGATTATATATTCCCCTCGATCATCCGAGGAATTGAAAAAGCGTTGAGTGAACAAGGCTATTCCCTCTTACTAGCCAGTACGAATAATGATCATCAACAAGAAAAAAACTGCTTGGAAAAAATGTTGCAGTTTGGTGTAGATGGCTTAATCGTAGAGCCGACAAAAAGTAATGAATACAATCCGAACCTTGCGCTCTATGTCAGATTGAGAGAACAAGGGATCCCGATGGTCATGATCAATGCTGTCTATGAAGAATTAGCGGTCGCCTCGATTTGTGTCGACGATGTAAAAGTTGGCTTTAAAGGGACGGAGTATTTGATCCAGCAAGGACATCAGCGATTACTGTTCATCACGAAAATCGATGATTTACAAGGGAAATATCGGATGAAAGGATTTATTCAAGCGTGCGAAGCCTACGGTATCCAATTTTCGCCGGAAGATATCATTACCTACACGACTGATTCACGTGGGAAACTAGGTGAAAAAGTCCTCTTACAGCTAAAGGAATCGGCAAGCACCGGCATCATCTGTTACAACGATCAAGTTGCTAGCCAGTTGCTTGATGAGGTGATCGCAAAGGGTTATCAAGTACCGCAGCAATTGTCGATCATCGGAAATGATGATTCCTCGTTGAGTCAGATGGGCGCAGTGAAACTGACCACTTTAACTCATCCAAAAGAGCGGATGGGGAAAGATGCAGCAGAATGGATCATTCACACGATCCAAACGGGCAATCAAGGAGAAAATATCGTCTATGAACCTAGTATGGTGATCAGAGATTCAGTAAGTGCAACAAAGAATGGCGAGTAGCTGAGGGAAAACGATAAGTGTACCAAATACGATAAAAATTTATTTAATGAACATTAGTCAATGTCTAGCAAGATTATTTGCTCTTAAAAAGGTAAAGAGGAGGAAATTACTCTCTTTGCCTTTTTTTATGATAAATGTGAATTTATCAGGAAAAAGAAAAAGGATTTATGTACGAACAAATAACTATGTTTGTATTGACATGTACGTACAAAAGGTTTTATACTGTAACTATCATAAAGAGAAACTAAGGGGGCGTTTGACATCGAAGCGAAAGAAACTAGGCTGAAACGAATAGAAGCGATTCGCACAGGACAAACAGCACTAGGTATTGAGCTAGGTTCGACGAGAATCAAAGCAGTGCTGATCGATCAACACTATGAGCCGATTGCAGCTGGAAGTTACGATTGGGAAAACCAGTTAGAAAACGGTATTTGGACCTATTCACTTGACGAGATTTGGAAGGGGTTACAATCGAGTTATCAGCAATTAGTCGATGTGGTTTCTGAAGAGTATGATACGACACTGACTACGATAGGAGCGATCGGCTTTAGCGCAATGATGCACGGTTATTTAGCATTTGATCAGCACGATGAATTGCTTGTTCCTTTTCGCACGTGGCGCAATGCCATTACCGCAGAGGCAGAAGAAAAATTGAGCAAAGCCTTTCATTATACGATTCCACAGCGTTGGAGCATTGCCCATCTATATCAAGCAATTTTAAATAAAGAAACACATCTAAAAGATCTTAGTTACTTTACAACATTAGCTGGGTATATCCATTGGCAGTTGACCGGACAAAAAGTATTAGGAGTTGGAGATGCTTCAGGAATGTTTCCGATTGATCGTCAAACGAAGGGATATGATGCACAAAAGATTGCTATTTTTGATCAATTGGCACAAGCAGAAGGTTTTATGCAACCTTTAGAAACGCTTCTTCCAGAAATTCGTTTAGCTGGTGAGGTTGCAGGGACGCTGACTGAAAAGGGAGCCAAGCTCTTAGATCTATCCGGTAACTTATCTGCAGGGATTCCTGTTTGCCCACCAGAAGGGGATGCCGGCACCGGCATGGTCGCAACGAACAGTGTGGGGCTACGCACAGGGAATGTTTCAGCTGGGACATCGGCTTTTGCAATGATCGTATTGGATAAAGAGTTAGTAAATATCCATCCAGAAATCGACCAAGTAACAACACCTGACGGAAGCCCTGTTGCAATGGTGCATACAAACAATTGCTCATCAGAAATCAACGCATGGGTCAAGATTTTCAAAGAGTTCAGTGAGAGTCTTGGCGTGACGATCGATACACAGCAGATTTATGAAACCTTATTTTTGAAAGCGCTACAAGGAGAGAGTGACTGTGGAGGATTACTCAGCTACGGGTACCACTCAGGAGAAAACATCACAAAAATGGAACAAGGAAGACCATTATTCGTGCGACAGTCGGATAGTAAGTTTGATTTAGCGAATTTTATGCGGATGCACCTTTCAAGTGCTTTTGGGGCGATGCGTCTAGGGATGGAGATTCTTAAATCCGAACAAGTCACGATCGATCGTTTAGTCGCACATGGCGGGATCTTTAAAACGCCGAAAGTTGCTCAAACGATTTTAGCTTCAGCAATGGAAGCACCTGTCACAGTCATGGAAACAGCCGGAGAAGGAGGCGCTTGGGGGATTGCCTTATTAGCTGCTTATCTCCGATCGGCAGACGGCATGACTTTGGAAGAATTTTTAGCAAAAGAGGTATTTTCAACTAGTGAAGGTCTGACGATCGAGCCTAAAGAGGCAGATTTAAAAGGTTACGAAAAATTTATTGAGCTGTATGAAAAAGGATTGCCTATCGAAGCATCCGCGATCGTATCAATGGAAGAAGGAGTGAGAGAATGTTAGAAAGTCTGAAAGAATCTGTTTATCAAGCGAATTTAGCTTTACCAAAACAAGGACTGATCAAATACACATGGGGGAATGTGAGTGCATTTGATCGGGAAACGGGTTATTTTGTCATCAAGCCTAGCGGCGTGAGTTATGAGGAAATGAAAGCAGCAGATATGGTCGTTGTTGATTTGAATAATCAAGTCATCGAAGGTGAACTAAATCCATCTTCCGATACACCGACACATGCGGTTCTCTACAAACATTTCCCGGAAATTGGTGGGATTTGTCATACGCATTCGACGTGGGCAACGATCTGGGCACAAGCGGGTATCGATCTACCCGCCATGGGTACGACTCATGCAGATACTTTTTATGGGAGCGTTCCTTGTGCAAGATTTTTATCACAAGAAGAAATCGATGCTGGTTATGAACATGAAACCGGCAATGTGATCATTGAGACATTCCAAAATAGAAATATTGATATCATAGCAATTCCAGGAGTGTTGTTACATGGCCATGGACCATTTACTTGGGGGAAAGATGCTTCCCAAGCGGTGATGAATGCCGTTGTACTGGATGAAGTGGCGAAAATGAACTTATTTACTCGCCAATTGAATAGTTTTTCTGAACCATTGCCCCAACGAATATTAGATAAACATTATTTACGCAAGCATGGTAAAGATGCGTATTATGGCCAAAAAAATAAAAAATAGAGGAGTTACAATCATGTTAGCAATCAGTAAAAAAGAATTTTGGTTCGTCGTAGGTTCACAACATCTATACGGGGAAGAAGCGTTAGCGCAGGTCAAAAAGAATGCAGAGACGATCGTTACGGCACTAAATGATCAACAAACGTTGCCTTATCCGATCGTACTAAAAGAACTAGCAGTAACTGCTGATACGATCACCTCGATCATGAAAGAAGCGAATTACCAGGAGCGAGTAGCAGGTGTGATCACTTGGATGCATACTTTCTCCCCAGCAAAAATGTGGATTCGTGGCACGCAGTTATTACAAAAGCCTTTGTTGCATTTAGCTACGCAATTTAATGAGAGTATTCCTTGGGAAACGATCGACATGGACTTTATGAACTTGAACCAAGCAGCCCACGGGGATCGGGAATATGGTTTTATCAATGCACGACTCAATAAGAAAAATGAAATCGTGGTAGGTCATTGGCAATCCGAAGATGTGCAACGTCAGATCTCAGACTGGATGCACGTGGCTGTGGCTTATAATGAAAGCTTCTCGATCAAGGTTGCTCGGTTTGGAGACAATATGCGTAATGTGGCTGTGACCGAAGGAGACAAAGTAGAAGCACAGATCCAGTTTGGCTGGGTGGTCGACTATTATGGGATCGGCGATTTAGTCAAAGTGATCGATGAAGTCACTGATGAAGAGGTAGCGTCATTATTTGAAGAATATAAACAACTTTATGATTTTGATTATGCAGATTATGACCATGACACTTGGGAAGCACATGTCAAAGTACAAGCAAAACAAGAAATCGGGATCAGACGTTTCTTGGAAGCGGGCAATTATAATGCTTTCACAACAAACTTTGAAGATCTTTACGGTATGCAACAATTACCTGGCTTGGCAGTCCAACGGTTAATGGCAGAAGGCTACGGATTTGCCGGTGAGGGGGATTGGAAAACAGCTGCTTTGGATCGGATGTTAAAAATCATGGCACAAAACAAAGACACAGGTTTTATGGAAGATTACACGTATGAATTGACGCCAGGAAAAGAAGCAATTTTACAATCTCACATGATGGAAGTAGATCCGACATTGGCAGTCAATCGACCAAAAATCGTTGTTTCGCCATTATCGATGGGTGATCGAGAAGATCCGGCTCGTTTGGTGTTTGACGGTAAAGCAGGCGATGGTGTCGTGGTTTCCATGGCAGATTTTGGCACGCATTATAAATTGCTGATCAATGAAGTGGAAGCCTTCGAACCAACAGAAGAAGCCCCACATTTACCAGTGGCACGCGTACTTTGGAAAGTCAAACCGAATTTCCATGAGGGAGTAGGTGCTTGGATCCGCACAGGTGGCGGACACCATACCGTTGTGTCATTGCACCTTACTACTGATCAGATCCAAACATGGGCGCGCTTGGTTGATTTAGAAGATATCGTCATCAAATAAGTGAAATGATCAATTGAAGAACTTTGGGACTTTAGAAAAACTTACGTCAAACACTCTTTTTCAAAGAAGTAGAGCGTTATGATGTCATTTCTTAGAGATTCAAGTTAAAGTTAAATAAATACCGTAATGTTATCAGCTGATTAAGGGATAGCACATACGAGCAGTCGAAAGAAGCGACGAAGATGAGTCTGGACACTCTGGTAAAGGCCAGACTCATTTTTTGTTCTTTCGTAGGACTAGCAATGATTAAAGGGGTGTTCGATATGACAAACGTAGACAAACAAATAGAATTCGAACAATTAGATGCTTGGTGGCGGGCTGCAAATTATATTTCTGTTGCTCAAATGTATTTAAAAGATAATCCATTATTACGCCGTCCATTAACTAAAGACGATGTAAAGACACATCCTATTGGGCATTGGGGAACGATTGCTGGACAAAATTTTGTGTATGCACATTTAAATCGTGTCATCAATAAATACGATTTGGATATGTTTTACATAGAGGGCCCTGGTCATGGTGGACAAGTGATGGTATCCAATTCTTATATTGATGGCAGTTACAGTGAGATCTATCCTGAATTTACAGAAGATGAAGCCGGATTGGCACATTTATGTCGGGTGTTTTCTTATCCTGGCGGGATTGCATCCCATGCTGCGCCGGAAACACCAGGATCGATCCATGAAGGTGGAGAACTTGGCTATTCACTTGCCCATGCGACAGGTGCGATCCTTGATCATCCGGATGTGATCGCGGCGACAGTTGTAGGCGATGGCGAAGCAGAAACAGGTCCATTAGCTGGCGGTTGGTTTTCAAATGTCTTTATCAATCCGGTCAATGACGGTGCGGTGTTACCAATTTTGAATTTGAATGGCGGAAAAATTTCTAATCCAACCATCCTTGCCCGCAAGAGTGATGAGGATCTTCGAAAGTATTTCGAAGGAATGGGTTGGAAACCATATTTTGTTGAGGGAACAGATCCAGAGGTTGTTCATCACATCCTGGCTTTAACGCTAGATACAGTGATCGAAGAAATCAAAGAAATCCAAAACGAAGCAAGACAAGCACCTGCGGAATCAGCCACGATGCCAAGATGGCCCGTCATTATTTTTCGGACGCCAAAAGGCTGGACAGGACCAAAGACGTGGGAAAATGAACAAGTGGAAGGAACGTTTCGTGCGCATCAAGTACCGATTCCAGTCGATTCTGAGCATATGGAACACGTCGATCATTTGATTGATTGGTTACAATCTTATCGTCCGGAAGAGCTGTTTGATGAACAAGGAAGAATCAAACAAGAAATCAAAGATCTTTCACCGAAAGGCAATCGTCGGATGTCGACAAATCCAATCACAAATGGCGGAATCGATCCCAAACCGTTAGTTATGCCTGATTGGAAAAACTATGCCGTGGATACTGCAACACCAGGAGCTGTTGTTGCGCAAGATATGATGGTCTTTGGAGAACAAGCCAGAGATGTAATCACGAAGAACCCAACCAATTTTCGGATCTTTGGCCCGGATGAAACAAAATCCAATCGCTTGAATAAAGTCTTTGAAGTGACAGATCGACAATGGTTGGAACCTAAAGATGCTTCAGATGAGTGGCAGTCTTCTGTAGGAAGGGTCATTGATGGACAACTGTCGGAACATCAAGCAGAAGGATTTTTAGAAGGGTATGTTTTGACAGGGCGACACGGGTTCTTTGCTAGTTACGAATCTTTTTTACGTGTGGTTGACTCGATGTTGACGCAACACTTCAAGTGGATGCGTAAAGCTAGTGATCAGCCTTGGCGGAAAAACTATCCTTCATTGAACTTGATTGCCACATCGACTGTTTTTCAACAAGATCACAATGGGTATACCCACCAAGATCCTGGTGTGTTGACCCATCTAGCAGAGAAGAAAGCAGAGTTTATTCGCGAATACTTGCCTGCAGATGCGAATAGTTTGATGGCTGTGATGGATCGTGCGTTGCAAGAAGAGCAAGTCATCAACTTGATTATTTCCAGTAAACATCCACGTCCGCAATTTTATTCTGCAACAGAAGCAGAAGAACTAGCCAATGAGGGGTTGAAAATCATCGAGTGGGCTAGTACGGTTTCTGCGAATGAAGAGCCAGATCTAGTGGTCGCAGCAGCAGGCACAGAACCAAACCTTGAAGCACTTGCGGCAGTCTCGCTATTGAATCAAGCATTTCCACAACTAAAAATCCGCTTTATCAACGTGGTGGATATCTTGAAGTTAAGACACCCATCCGTTGATCGGAGAGGACTAAGTGATGAAGTGTTTGACACGTTCTTTACGAAAGACAAACCAATTCTGTTTGCTTTCCATGGCTATGAAGGCATGATCCGGGATATTTTCTTCTTACGGCACAATCACCAATTGATGGTTCATGGTTATCGAGAAAATGGCGATATCACTACACCGTTTGATATGCGTGTCTTTAGTGAGTTGGATCGTTTCCACTTAGCGCAACATGCAGCGGTAACTGTGTACGGTGAAGAAGCAACAGCTTTTTCTGAGGAAATGACGCAACAATTGAAAGCACATCGAGAGTATATTCGGAAAGAAGGTCATGATCTGCCAGTAGTGGAAAACTGGAAATGGACGGAGTTAGCTCGGGTGAAGGAATAATAACTAAGAATGACACTAGTAAAACGCGGATCTATCTGCCTTTACTAGTGTTTTTTTAGCAATCGTAAATTTAGTTGCTTTGCAGAATTTTAGTGTGGGGAAAATCAAAGCAACCTATTAGTTGATTAAAAAAGCGAGTCGTGCATACAATGAGCATCGCATTCATTGTTTGTTCATAAATATTAATGTTTTGTGATTGCGTTTCCAACTATTGGTATTGAAGTGTTTTATTATAGTTATCGTTCTCTAAATACATAATGTTATAAGCATAAAAATTCATTTAAAAAATAAAGTATGTTATTATTTTTTTGATGAGAGATATCGTAAGAGAATAGTTAGATTATACATAGTTTTATTTTTTTATTTTGGGTAACTCGCTTAGTTTCTCCGTTGTTTTTACATAATAGTCTTTGATAAATTTTCATTTTCTAGTGAAATCTAGTAGAAATGGACCTGATCTCAAAGGCTATTTGAAAAAATGATAAAAGTAACGACTTTTTAAAAGTCTTCTATATTCAAATTGCGATAGTTTGGACAAAGGAGGTAAAGTTTGTGGGGATAAGGAATGGAATTCAAACCAATACGCGACCGTTTTTTATAACGTTCATTATTATTGTGGTGTTCTTTATTGGAGGCGTTTGCTCTTCTGTTTTTGCTGATGTCAATCAAAGGCAGTCAAAAAATGTGTTGGTCGATAATGGAGAAGTGGCGTTATCACTCGAAGACACGAATAAAGGGGTGCGTTTTAAACTAGAAAAAAATTCATCTGAAGCGTTACAATTTTCCGTAAATTTGATTGATTCTAAGGGTGAAAAAATCCCACTTATGATAGATGATCAATCCATTACTGAGAATCAGGTGTTGACAGAAGAACAATTTTCTACCCTACATTTTACCAAACCAACTGAACCTGTTCGATTATTTGTCAAGTACAAGTCCGCAAATGGAACACTGACGGATCTGACACCACCTGAAGGAGAAATTCTTCCACTTGTTGAACCAGAAAATAATGATCAGTCAGGTACTTCAGGGAGTCAACCAACCGAAGTAACGAGCGGTACCATTGAAGAAAATAGCGAAACTGGAGAAAATCAGGAAACAACTGAGACACAGCAAGCAACCAGTGAAGCGAAAGTAGCGGAAGAGCAAAGCTCGACGTCTTCTGACTATCAACCACCCCAGGCACGAGCAATCCAAGCTTTTGCAACAGGTACAGGTTCTCAATACGTACCGCCGGGAGCTATCCCTATCAGTGGCGCTTTTGCCGCACCAAATGGTGGGGCTGTCGTTTCAAATGTCACGAATACAAATGACAATGGCGGAAAACCATTTTCACAAATCTCTCTTTCGGGGAGTAATAACTGGACGTCGATTTGGTCAAATGACGCGTATCGCTTGGATTTCACAAAATCCTTTTCGCAACGTGTCTACGTCAATTTTGGCACACAACAAGCAGATGGCGTGGCGTTTGTCATGCATAACGATGCAAGAAAAACAACGGCCATTACGAACTCACGAGCGGTAGGTGTCGACGGTCAAAACTTGGGTGTCTACGGAGCGACTGGCGGCTACTATGAGTTATTGGCTCAGAGAACGCCAGAAACGACAGCTATTCGTAATTCATTTGCGGTTGAATTTGATTTATTTGCCAATGAAGCAGTAACTGGTAGAGCACGCTATGACGCACAGATTCCTGCTGGAAGTACGCCACATATGGCGTATACCTTTCCGGGTAACCTAAGCCGAACGTATCAACCAATCAATGCAGTGAATGGTGATTTAGGAGCAAATGAGTGGTTCACTTTGACCCTCGCCAATCCCGGACGGATCAAACACAACAGCTTGATCCCACTTAATGGAGCTGTCAGTACCAATGTCCAAGATGGAACATGGTACGAGTTCAATTATAGCTTTAATAGCAACACACGGAACTTTACGTATTCATTTAGAAATCCTGTCAATGGAGCAAAAACTGCTGACACAACGATACCTTGGGGGGATTTGAACTCGGAATTACAATTAGCGACCAACAACAATCGAGCCTACTGGGGATTTACAGCGGCCAACGGTAGCGTATCAGGACAAGTTCGTTTTGCTTTTACTCAGCCGCCGATACCGATAGGCGCGACAGTGACGAGTAATGTATTGGACAACGCCAATACATCTGTGACTGTTCCAAGTACAGATACAAGTAAAAGTAAATATTTGATGAGTGAGCAGCCAGCTAAGATCCAATCAACGATCAAGGTAAATACAGGTGAAGCAGCCTTGAATACTACGAGGTGGACGACGGTACTTGATGCGAAAGCAGTCAATTTGGCAACAAATGCGACAGTCACACCGACGATCACGAAAACGACTGCTGCAGGGGTGACGTCAACGATTGCCCCAGCAAATTTAGCAACAGTCGTGACAAATAATACAACGACTGGCGTGATCACAGTGGTCACGACAATAGCCAATAACGCGATCAATCTCAATCCAGGAGATTCAGCGACACTGAGTTATTCAGCACCAACAAGAACATTGTCAGCGGATGCACTAACTAGTTACGGAAGTTCAGTCTTGGCAAATCCAGTGGGAACGACACCAAATGATACAACAAACATCATCTACTATGGCGATACCGTGTATTATTGGGTTCGAAAAACGGATCAATTTACTGCTTTGTCATGGGAAAATGTCAATACGGTGACCAATTTTAGTGAGACGTTGGATATCTCTGCGAATCGCGATCCTGGGTACAAAAGAACATTTTATTGGAAAGATTTAGATATCGGCGATCGATTGAGTTTCAAAGTGAGAAAAGGAACGAATTATCTCACTGATGTTCCATTCTCTGATGTCACGACAACAGGGGCGACAAATTTTAACGCAAATACACAGTTAGTGATCCCAACAAAATATTTTGATTATGGTGAGAATAAATTTGTCATTGAAGTCTACTCCTCCGGAAAAATGACGAAACCTGAAGAACCGGCAGCGTCATTGAATCTGACGGTAAACTACACTGGAGAATTAAGACTTGAGCAGGCACCAAGTACATTCAAATGGACGAATCGAAAGGTTCGTCAAAGTAAAGGGATCTTGGATCGTGATGCGGGCAATAGCTTAGAATTAAAGGTATGGGATTCGAGAGATCCACGAACAACAAGAAATTGGTCAGTTGGACTTTCGATCACGAGTGGAACGAACGCACCTTTTTCTTTCGTCTGGAAAACAAGTCCTACGAGTGCGGTTCAAAATCTGGGTAATTCACCAATCAAAGTGTTTGATTCTGCGAGTGTGACCCCGACTGGTTATGTTTATACGCTGAATATGAGTGAAAATGCGGGTGTATTGTTAAATAGCTCAAAACTGTTGCCTGTAGGTGATTATAGTGGACGAGCAACAGCCAATTGGAAGCTATATAACACGGCTACGATCGAATAAGGAGGCGATGAGATGAAGAGAATAACTATGAATCTTTTGTTCCTGCTTAGTGTTGTTTTGTTCACTGGCTTTGTGCGAGTCGCTCCTACGTTTGCCGACGAGGTGATTGCTTCCGATCAGCAAGAAATCCAGTTTGAATTATATGAAAAAGACGAAGTGAGTCCCATAGATAAGGGTGAAAGTGGAACGACCAAACCGCAAGCGGAAGGGATGCTTCCGCAAACAGGTAGTTTGTTGTATGGAACGTCTGCATTTCTCGGTACATTGCTGATTGGATTTGTCGGACTGATGTATCGATCAAGGAGGCAGAAGCGATGAAGCCTAAAATCAAATGGTTGCTACTATTTATCTTGCCCCTGATGTTTGTTTCTCCTTCAAAGATTCGAGCGTCTTCTGTTGGTGAAGAGAAAAAATCAGCAGTGAATGTCCAAATCATCGAACCTGCTATTTATTTAAAGAAAGTAATACCCCCAACTTTTGATCGCTACCCAGTCCCTGAGACGGACATTGAAGTACCAGCAAAGCAAGATCTAGTGATCGAAGTGGTTGACAATCGTTCTGGAACAAACGGGTGGAAACTCGATTATTCATTATCTGCTTTTAAAAATCAGCAGGAATATACAGCAAAACTTTCTATGAAAGATGGACAGTTGACGACAGAAAAAAACAGTGTCTATCAAGTCAATGATATAGAAAATATCAGTCATGGTGAAACGCAAGAACTCGTCAAAGTCAGTCAAGGAACGAAACAAAACTTTCGATTGATCATCCCGAAAGAAAGTATTAAGTTGAGTGTTCCTGCTAATAGTCCAAGTGGTACCTATAAAGCGATACAGACGGTCAACCTCGTAAATGTGGTTGCCGATGTAGATTAATTGAAAATCAAGGAGGAATAAAAATGAACCACAAAACAAAAACATTAAGTGCAGTATTCGCAGGGTTGATTTTAGTAAATATAGGTGGAGTAGCAGCATTCGCAGCAGAGGTACCAGGACAAACTGGAAGTACACCAACGACTGTAACGATCACCGATGCTACTTCAGGAGATTTAAGACTCGATGCCGTTCCAGCGACTTATGCGTTTGAGACGGAAATCGAAAATGGCACGTATTCACTTAGTACTGGAACGATCGGTACACCAGGAAATATCGTTGTTTCAAATGATAGTATCGCTCAAGCATGGTCTGTGAGAGCAACTGTTGCGAATAATCAATTGACACGAGCAGCTGCACCAGCCACATTTGATGTGAATTCATTCCAAATCAATGGCGCACAATTAGTTGGTACAGGCGCAACTGGGATTGTCGCTCGATCAGCGACTACACCAGATGCCGGAAATAATACCGGTCAAATCACCACTCCGGTAACATCGATCGCAATTGGTTTTACCGATCCGAGCAATGTCTTACAAGTAAATAATGTCTTGAACGGTACGATCAATTATCAATTGTACAATACGGCAGATGCTTCTTAATGGCTGTGTCCAAATTGAGAAGATTGGAGCAATCGCATTCAGCGATTGCTTCAATTCTTTCTATAGGTTTTTGTTCATGATCAAATCTCTGGGAAAAACCAAATGAATCGATAAATGAGGTGTAGTGATGCGGAAAATAATTTTAATCATTTGTTTCATGTTTGCTTTTTGCTTCCCCTTAGTCACCGAGGCAGAGACTGAGAGTGAAGTGGGCTTTCATATCAAAGCAATTATTCCAGAAAATCAAGCCGATAAAAAATTAACTTATTTTGATTTACAACTAGAACCTGGTCAAAAACAAACGATCAAGTTCCTGATAGAAAATACATCGAATGAAGAGTCAACTTATCAGGTTGCAGTAAACCAAGCCTATACGAATGATCAAGGATTTATTGATTACACGCAACCAACTGATGAATCAGATATACCGGAGGAATTTCAAATCAACAACATTGCGAAAGTCCCAGAAAGCATCACTTTAGCTGGTGGGAAGTCACAAGAAGTTAGCGTTGACCTCACAATGCCGGAAAAAGAATTTGATGGACAAATCTTGGCAGCCATCCATGTCATGAAAATAGGTCAAGCGGAACAAGAGGGCCAAATCGTTAACAATTATGGCTATGTCTTAGGATTGAAATTAACGAATAATACGAATGAAGTGCAAAGAAAGGTGGAATTAGAAGGCGTCGAACCAGCCATTTCATTTGGGAAAACAAGTGTGGTAGCAACTTTGAAGAATCCAACGATGGATGCGATCGGTCATTTGAAATATGCAGCTGAGGTGAAAGATGCCACAGGGGAAGTCATAAAAGAAGTATCTTATGATAAAGAGATGCAAATGGCGCCCTTGTCAACGTATCGATTTGCAATCGATTGGGACAATGAACGACTGGAAGCGGGAGATTATTCCTTACATTTGACAATCTCAGATGCAAAAGACAACGAATGGGTATTCGATCGCGATTTTTCAATCAGTGAGAGTGATGCGAAAGAAGTGAATAAGGTAGCAATCTCTAAAGTGAATCAGCAGTCAATCCCAACTTGGGTCTATGTAGTTGTGGGTGTCTTACTTGGGATCATCCTTCTATTGATCATTTATTTTCTATTCATACGTAAGAAGAAAAAAGAAGAGTAACCAAAAGGGGTTGTGATCCTTATGTTAACACGAGTCTTAGCATAGGGATCACAATCTCTTTCTGTCAGTTAGCGTTTTTTATAGAAATAATAAAGCACACTGATGAAAAAAATCACAGATATTAGAAGGCCGATTTCGTAATATACAAACACCCTCAGAGAATCGTAAAAGTAATACGCCATGATTTTAGTGATAAAATAAATCACTGGACATGCAGCTAGGAACACCAGGAAAGTGCGCTTAGTTAATTTAAAGAAATAAAAAAATGCTAGCACGGCAATACTTAAAGGAAACCAAAATAAAAACTTGCTTAACTGAACTAACATCATTCACTCCTCTATAATCTTCGTAATCAAATAATACCATTTTTGTGTTATTTTTAAAACTATTAATAGTATCATAACAAAATATTTTTTTTGATTTTAAAATGAAAATATGTGGTTTTTAAATATGAAAGATTGATATATATAGGATTGTGATAACGTAATTATGCAGAATGTTCATTTTTTAATAACATTTTCAAAAAAACGAATTAGGTTTCTTTGTTATATTGATTATTTTTTTTAAATGATTTTAACGAGTTTGTACGGATGGAATGTAAAATTATTTCAGTGATTCAAGGACAGTCTTGGCGACGCATACTGAATGACTGGGTAACCGGTAATTGACTGGTATAGGTGATTTCGGCTAAACCAACCAAAGCAAAAATTTTCCCTAACGCGGATAGTTTCTCTTGTTGTACATATTATTTGACGATCAGTGTTTGCTCAAGATAGAGCATGGAATCTTCAATCGGTTCATTTTGATCTATTTTCATTTTTAATCAATAAGCTGTATCCATAAAAGTATGATTTCTTCAATTGCTTATTGTAAGTATTTGGTAAGGGTTTCACAAATCCAGTATAACATTAAATGGCTGTTCCATGATGGAGCAGCCATCGAATCTTAGCTGGGATATTTCGATTTTTCTTTTTTATTTCTGAAAAAATTATGATACTGGGAGATTTCTAATAATTGAATGTTCTTTTAATAGAAATAATCAATGACGAATATTTCTAAGTTATTGGTGTTTATTTATATAATAGGAAATAATAAGCACGATAACGCTGATGAATGGTGTTATTATTCTTGGTTAAAGGATGTAGATTGTTATTTATTTGCAAAAAACCGCTAATAAAAAGGGACTATGAATGGGTGAAGAATCTATCCGTAGATAATTGGTGGGTAAAATTTCCTTAGGAGGATGATTTACATTATGAAAAAAAGAAAACAATGTGTCCGTTGATGTTGCTCGCTCTCTCTGTGTCGACAACAATGGTGACAGTTTCCCATGTGTCAGCAACAATTCAATCAGTAGAAAAGAGGAAGGGGAATGATTCGATACAGACGAGTCAACGCAATCAGTCTTGACTAGGATCGATCACTTCTAACCGAGAACAAATCAATCGTTTAGAACAAAAGTATGAGTTAGTCGCTTATGATGCAACTGTCTTGCCTGAAAAAATTGATCCTAAGTCACTCTTAGTGGCTGCAGATGCGAAAGTTGTTGATGGAGAAGGGAACCTCTAAGTGATTTCACGCCTTATATCAAAGCAACAACCGTTGAATCAAATCCAGGAGAATACCAGATAACCATTGGCTTAAAAGAAGGTGTCAGTGTGGAAAAAGTAGTAAAAGTAACAGTTTTAAATGAGAAATAAGAAGAAACAAAATATACGATTTTAGCAAAAGACGTGACTGTACTAGTAGGACAAATACTCCAGGAGAATATGAAGTGACGATTGGTCTTGAACAAGATGAATGTGTGGAAACAACAGTGAAAATCACAGTTGTTGGGGAGCAAGTTCCACAACAAGAGTACATTTTAAATGTAGCGGATGCTGCTGTGACTGTCGGACAGACGGATGATCAATCAATCTTAACGGCAGTCGGGCCACTGTGACAGATTTATCTAGTCAGCCAGTCGACGCACGACCAGTGATCAAAGCATCGACAGTCAAAGACGAAGTCGGTTACTATGATATCTCACGGATACCACAAGAGGTGGGAATAAAAGTATTCAAGCTCAATAAATAAGGCGACAACCATGAAAATCGCTTCTTAAAATTTTTGTGGTCGTCGTCTTTTTTTGAAGATCGTACTTCTGTTTCCGCCGTTTATTCGTTTCTAAGGCGCGCATAGTCTTCTTTTTATTTTAGGTAAATGTTACACTTGTGAAAAGAATCCAACGATCATCAAAGGAGAAAAAAATGAAAAATCACTGTCTGATTTACCGAGCGTTTGGCTTGCCACAAGAGGTTGTGCAACTAGCAGAGCAACCACTCTCTTTAAGACAAGGAGAAGTCTTGGTCAAAATGTTAGTGGCTCCAATCAATCCTTCTGATTTGATTTCAATCCACGGCGCCTATGCACATCGCATCAACTTGCCACAAATTGCTGGGTATGAAGGTGTCGGGAAAGTGATCCAAGTCACTGATCCTCAGGATGAACAAATGATAGGACAATACGTTTTACCTCTACGAGGGGAAGGAACTTGGCAAACCTATCACACAGTACCCAAGAGTGAATTAGTTATTGTTCCCTCTTCGGTCGATCTTTTGACAGCTGCCCAGATGTACATCAATCCTGTAACCGCCTGGTTGATCTGTACAAAAGAATTGAACCTGAATAAAGGAGATCATATTTTGCTCAACGCAGGAAATTCTTCAATTAGTAGAATTTTTATCCAATTGAGTAAAATTTTATCATTTAAAGTCATTGTAATCGTTCGCCACGAAAAATATAAAGAAGAGTTAACTGAACTAGGAGCAGATTTGGTCGTTCTTTGGGATGAAGAAACAACGTTGCCGCAAATTTTAGCATATACAAAGGGGAAAGGCGTAAGGGCGGCGATTGATCAAGTAGGTGGGAAAAGCGGTGAAACTATGGCGCGAGCGATTCAACCGTATGGGAAGTTCGTTGCGATCGGGTTACTCTCTGGTCAACAAGTTGATTGGGCGTTTATCCAAACATTGCCGATCCAAGCTAAAGTCTATCATCTAAGGCATTGGGCGGATTCGGTTTCCAATGAAGAATGGCAAAAACAATTTCAACAACTATTCCGTTT
This sequence comes from Enterococcus pernyi, assembly GCF_045371165.1. Classification (NCBI taxonomy): domain Bacteria; kingdom Bacillati; phylum Bacillota; class Bacilli; order Lactobacillales; family Enterococcaceae; genus Enterococcus; species Enterococcus pernyi. The sequence continues at coordinate 92,952 of NZ_JBIQDM010000002.1, read as the reverse complement.
GGTTGAAGAGGGACAATTGAATCTACTAACTACCGCTCCCGTATATCCAATTTCTGAGTATCGCCAGGCTTTAGTAGAAGCAGAAAAGAAAAAAAGGAAAATATTTTTAAATTTCAATGTTCCATTAGAGGGCTGAGACAATCAAAAGAGAGTGTGATATTCGTCCTCTCGTACCACTTAAAACCGAATGAACGGCAAGAATAGAAGAAACCTCTTCGCAAAATAAGGCGCCACCCACGAAAACTTGGAGAACAAATTTCGTGGGTGGCGCCTTATTTCTCGAGGTTAAACATGTCTGTTTCGACGTCTTTTTGAGATCACGGCTAAAGGATAGGGAGTGTTTTTCCTTTAGTTAGTTTCTGAATACGCAGGCAAAGACAAATAAGTGATCGTCTCCATTAAAAGACGCCAATCCGCTATCGTCGGTACATTGGAGATTCGATGGATGCGACAAACCTGTTCATCAATCAAATGAAGATCGTAATTACAAACTACGAGATCAGCTTGGTAGGTTTCGATCGATTCTTTTGTGACAGCATGTTCAATTTGAAATTCGACCGTTGACCGTTGCATAAAAAGTGTCTCGATCTCATTCAGGATATAATCATCTAAAGATTGCGGTCCTTGGATCGTAAACAAAATGCGTAAAGGGCGATACGACTGCTTCATCAACAGCGAAGCATGAAACGTTGTCAACGCAGCTGCAAGATAGTCGATATGAACAAAACCAAATAATGGGTTATTTTTTAGAATCGTCAGTTTTTCAAGCCATACTTGGTAGAGCTCAGAATAACGTACCTTCATTTGTGTCACCATCGTGGGTGAATGTAATTCATAAGTATGGCTCATTTTAGAAAGTAAACGCGCATTGACCAAGTAAGCTTCCATTTTTTCTAGTGTCCCGTCTTTGATCATGTGTTCCGGGAAAACAGTCGCTAGAAAACGTTGGATCGCTTCGATGACACCCGGGCTTTCTTCTCGATAAAATGCATAGGAGCGACCATCGTCCAAATTACTTTGTCGTGTGTAGGAAATACAATGAAGTGAGACCAAGTATAACCACATCGTTTCATTTAATGAGAGTGTTTCATTGGAGCGTGAAAGATAGTAATCCTGTAATAATGGCTCAAGTGAAGAGAAGCCTTTGCTGCTTTTGATCAACACTTTGATACTTCGATTTAAGTTGCAAAGTTTTTTACACTTCCAACGTGCTTTTGCAATCGACAGCCATAAAGCGGCACGAAAATGGCTAAAATGTAAAAAGGCATGATCTCTTTTATGGCCTTCGTCGACTAAATACTGTGCATCGATTTCACTATCTGAATCAATGATCGTACTATCGCCAAAACTTGAGTAAAAGGCAAAAAAACAAAAACGAATATCTTCTTCTCTACCTGATAAACTCAATGGTCCAGTGGTGATCGTCACACTGAATTCCTTCAAGATATTATTCATATGACGGATCGTTTTAAAAATTGTACTTCTAGAGACCATCAAGGCATCGGCTAATTCATCGGTTGAGTAAGTTACATTATGAAGCAATAGATCCATGATCTGGTAGGTGATGGTCCTTTTAGCTAATAAGGTGATCATTGAATCGATCGTCATTACCTTTTTGTAGTGAAACGATAGTAGTCCTTTGTGATCAATCTTTAGTGAAACGCACTGCTCATTCAGCGCATGGTTGATTTCCTCGATGTCTTTTTTTAGTGTTGGTTTTGACTTCTCTAAGTTAAGAGAAAGATCATTGAGCGTTAACTGGTTGATTTTATTTTTATGTACTAAATTTAAAATTTGATATTGTCGTTTAAACTGATTATCAAGTTGTAAGGTGATGGGTAAATTTTCCATTATTCTGGCTTCCAATCTTTATTTTTCTATAAATATGTAAGAAATATAGTCTCTCTTTAAAGTTAAAACACATAGTTAGATAGGCTCAGGGAAAGATGTGCATATTATAAGTATACAAAAAAAACAAACGTTTGAAATAAAAAATCATTATAATTTAAAAATAATCTGTTTTAAATTAAGGGGAAATAGTTGGAACTGCCGTGTTTTTTATCGAATAATTGTTTTTTAAATAATTTTGTTATTTTTTATAAGTGAAGATATTTTGTTTTTTCAATAAAAAGTATACAAAAATTTCTTAGGTGTATAGTGTGATATTTTTTTCTGAATAATAAAAAAATAGTTTTGGCTATAGATATATGTATTGCAACCAATGACTATTACTAGAATTACAGAACTTATAGAAATAAGGCAGTGCTTTATTTTTTTTGTTCGAAAAAAAATAAAAATAAACAAAGGGTAGATTAGTGTTATTATAATCAAAAGATGAAAAAATAACAGCTTTGTTACGTCGTTATTTAATATCGTAGTTTCATCTGGGTTAAGAAAGGGGTGCAGCTATTTAATTAGTCGAACATATAACTAGCGATATCTAAAAAAAGTAGGCATGTTCTAATGTAAAGAACAGTTGTTTAGGAAATCAATCGTGCAATAGAAGACACTAAGTAGAAAATGAATCACTATAAATTAGTAGATTCCATACATTGAGTATAACTTTTTGCCAAAAATCAGCAGATTACGTCACGTCAAATAATACGTGTAGAGTAGGAGGAGGAAATGACTCATTTTTATAAGAAACAAAGTTTACATATTATTGTAATTATCTTGCTGCTTTTCTCGTCATTAGGAAATAGTATCAGTGTTATAGCAGAAACAACAAAAGAGAGCACTGCTGGACAAATAAGTGAATCAACAGATGATGATTCCCCAACAGAGAACGATGAACTTTCAAGAGAAGTACCTGTAGAGAGCGGGGACGCCCAAAAGACCTATGCTTCGGAAGAAAAGACCCAGGGGGATGAGGGGGTAATAAAATTAGATCCCGGTCTGCGGAATGTACCTAATTTACTCACGAGTCTAGATCATCATTTTATTACTAGATTTTTACAAGGCAATGCGAATGCACCCGGCCGTACGCAATTCCCAACGACATATGCTAATTTCTTTGCCAATGATAGCCGTGCAAGGGTATCGTGGAATGGTAGCGATCAATTAGGGAATAGGATAGGGGATAAGATTGAAGGCACGGTTAATTTGCCGAGGCAGTATTTGTATAGGGATAGCGCAAATGATAGTATAGGCTCGTTGTTACAAGCGGGGGTTTCTTTCTATTCGATGCCTATTCGAAATGACTATCAATTTGGAAATGCAGTTATTGAACATAACCAAGGGGACTTTTTAATTACAGTTCGAGAAAGCTCGCCGTACAATATAAAGTCGGCAGTTGTATCACCACCTACAGATGTTAGAGAGGGTGTATTGGCAGACTTTCATGAGTTTAGCATTGTTGTGGAACGAATTAGAGCTGCGTCAATTACTAGTGCACGAACCAATTCATTTACGATAGATCTAGATTGGATTTTTAATACGTACTTCTATATGAGAACCCTTCCTGCACATGCATATTATCCGAACGACACAGCGACAGTTCGTCAGGCAATTCGAGGGAGCTTTACTGAACTACCAATTACACTTCAAACATTGACCTTAGGACGTTCTCCGGAAGCAGAAAGTGCAGGAAACCCAACAGCGGGAGAGACAACTCTTCAAATGGGCCAAACAACAACAGTGACTGCAGCGGCTCCAGCGACGGGGTATCAATTTGCAGGGTTTGATGTGAGTGGTACAGGAAGTTCGATCACGAATGTGAATATAGTTAATCGCACAGGCACATTTACTATGGGATCACAAAATGCGACCGTTACCGCATGTTATGAGTTGAGTAATCGAAACTTGACTCTGGCACATTCGCCACAGGCCGGAAGTGCAAGTAATTCAGATGCACCAACGACTACTCTAGTAGTAGGTGCAACGACGACAGTCACAGCAGGCGTACCTTCTCCTGGCTATCGTTTTGCTGGTTTCAATGTGACAGGTAATGGTACGATCACAAATGTTGATTTAGCAAATCGAACAGCAACCTTTACCATGGGAACTGAAAATGCGACAGTCACAGCAGAATACGCCTCAACGATTATCCGTAATGCCGATGATCTCGGAAAATTTTTACGAAGTGAGTCTCCTTATGATGCAAACGACCAGACTTACACGATCGAACCAGAATCAAATCAAACGATCGACATGTCAGGAGAAGGTGATTTTTCAGGACGTAGTCAATTTTCTGGTCATCTGATCGGAAATGGCACGATCATTAAAAATCTCTCATTAGTAGATTCCGGCGTTTCTCTTGGATTGATCCAAACGTTAAACGGTGGCAACCTTTCACGAATCGAGAACTTGAAGTTAGAAGGAGTACTCGTCAATGATACGAGGACGCGGTCTAACGTGGCTGGAATCATCGGTCAAGTAGTAAGCAGTAAGTCAGTTGAGCTTGAAAATATCACGCTCGATGAAAACAGTCAAATTACTGCTAGTCAACCCGATGGAAGTGCAGGATTGATCGGGAACAACCAAGGTTCAGCATTGATCAAAAACAGTGAGGTTTCAGGAACGTTACATTCCAACACAGCTAATGGACTAATGGGTGGACTCGTTGGTAAAAATGACGGTTCATTGACCATTGAGAGTAGTCTTTCTCGAGTTACTTTTACTGGTGGTGGTTCATATACATTAAATATCGGTGGACTAGTGGGCGAAACCAGCAGTGAGGTAACAATCACTGATTCTGTGAGTGAAAGCCAAACAGCAATCAATTCATTGAGCGGGACATATCGAGGTGGAATGATTGGTCGAGTGACCTTCTCAGGAGATGTCACGATCCAACGAAGTATCAATGCCAGTGATATGCGAGGAAGTAGCAGTTATGTGGGCGGATTTATCGGAAGGATGTCAGGAACTGCTAAAATCGAGGAAAGCTATCACAATGGACATGTTCAAGGAAGTACAAGTCTAGGAACTGCTGGGTTCATTGGTATGACCGAAGGCAATGGCGCACTTGGTATCGTGGATAGTTATAGCATCGGCTCCTCCAATAGCAATGGTGTGATCGGGATCAATCAATTAACGGATCGAGTGACACTCAGCCAACTATTTGTTGCAGGGTTTACAGGGGGACAACCCATTACCTCAGATACGATGGGTATCACTACGACCAATGTGTATTATGATTCCAGTACAACGAACAAATCAACTACGACTGGAGTAGGTGAAGCGAAAACTACGCTAGAGTTGATTGAGTCAACAACTATTGCGCTAGGTTTCGGGAGTCGTTGGCGAACCGACTTTTCAGTGGCTCAACGCACGAATAAAACTTATCCATACTTGAGTTGGCAGACCCAAAATACGCAACCATCTATGTTTTTTGACAGCATCGATCCAATGGTCGATCGTCAAGTAACGGGTAATCAAGTGTCGGTAACGTTAGATCTACAAAACGAGCCATTGAAACTATTCAATCCATATAGTTCTGGCTTAGCTGGTGAAGCGACAGCAGGAACCTTCACTTTCAATCGTGGATCTATTGCAAGAGTGTCGATTGGTGTCATCAATCAGCAAGGAGTCGTGGGCTTTACCGCACGGCGAATGAGTTTGACACTGGCCCGTGATCCCTTGGCAGGGAGTGCAGCTGATCCAAACGCTGACCAAACGAATTTTATCGAAGGGGAAACAACAATGATTCAGGCAGCTGAAGCAAATACAGGGTATCGTTTTGTTGGATTTAGCGTGACAGGCACAGGAAGTACAGTGACAAATGTTGATCAAAAAAATCGAACGGCTACTTTCACGATGGGGACAGAAGATGCAACAGTGACAGCAAATTATGTGCAAACGGTCATTCGTACATCAGAAGATCTAAGTCGCTTTTTGAATAGTCAAGCACCTTTTGATCCAGACGATGAAAACTATTCGATTGAACCAGAAGATGGGATAGCAATCGATATGGCAAATGCAGGTACTTTTTCTGGCAGACAAGGATACGGAGGGAAATTGATCGGTAATCATGCGGTCATCAAGAATTTGACTTTGACTAGTGGAGAAATAGACTTAGCCTTTATTCGCTCAGTCGGGAATGATTCTTTACGAATTGAGAATCTGACATTTGAAAACTTGAGAGTGACGAATACTAGAGAACAGTCATATACCAACTATACAGCCGGGGTGATTGCTCAAATCGGTACAGGAAATATTGTTGAACTTGAGAATATCAGGATGGACAGTAACAGTAGCATTGTTTCAAACCAGTCAAATGGAAGTGGAGCTTTTATTGGAGAAAACAATGGACAACTAACGATTACGAATAGCCAAGCATCAAGTAATCTTCACTCGAATACTTCGAACGGTCTATTAGGTGGTCTCGTCGGTCGCACGACGGGCGTGCTTACCATAAATCACGCTAGTTCAAAAGTGAATTTTACTGGTGGTAATAATTATACCTTGAATCTAGGCGGGCTGGTCGGTGAAGTATCTGGTACAGTTACGATCATCGATACACATAGTGAAACTCGCTCGACAGTTAATTCTTTAACTGCTAGCTATCGTGGAGGATTGATTGGCTATGTGACAGAAAATGGTCAAGTGCAGATTGAGCGAAGTATCAATTCGAGTGATTTACGAAGTGGAAATAGTTATGCTGGCGGATTTGTTGGTCGTTTAGCAGGAAATGTAACGATCAATGAGAGTTATCACAATGGCTATATCCTTGGGAATGTTACTAGTGGATCTGGTGGTTTTGTCGGAAAGATCGAAGGCAATGCTCAGTTAGTGATGACCGACAATTATAGTGTTGGTTCATCAAATGCACAAGGGGTGATCGGAGCGATAAGTGCAACTGCTACCGCAAAGCTTACGAATTTATTCGTCGCAGGATTTACTGCTGGAGAACCAATTTCGAATACTACCACAGGAATTACAGCAAGCAATGTATATTTTGATGCAACCACTACAAGAAAAACGACGACAAATGGTGCGGGGGAAGCAAGTAGCACCATAGGGCTGATTGATACAGCTATAACTGAACTTGGGTTTGGTGAAAAGTGGTTCACAGGTTTTGCTTTGGGGAGCAATGCCAATCGAACTTATCCGTACTTGAGGTGGCAGACGAATGGAGCGCAAACAGCCGAGTTCTTCCACTCGATCCAACCAGAAGTAGATACAGCTGTCTCAACCAACCAAGTAACAGTAACTTTAGATCTTGCAGGACAACCTGTTCGCTTATTCAATCCATATCAAGCGGACTTGGCAGGAGAGATCACATCAGGTACATTCCAGATCAATCGGAATAATGCCGAACGCTTTTCAATCGGGGTCATCAATGAACAAGGCATCATTGGTTTTACTGGTATCGGAAATTATACAGATATCCAGCCAAAGAACCAAGTTTTGAACTATGGATATGGAGAAACGGATTATCAGGCAAAAGACTTTGTCACAGTCTTCAAAGATCAAACTGAAACAGAGGATTATGATGCACGTTTTGTAAGTTTCCCTGATTCACTGAATGGTCAAGCTGCACGTGTAGAGGTTTCAAAAAATGGCACAGTATTAGCTACGATCGATGTTCCTGTCACTTATCAGTTTGGTCATTCGCTAAATGTAAGAGGCATTAGTTTTCAAGGAACAGACCTACGAGCAGCAACTTTAAGCTTGAACAGTGATCAAACACAAATTGTTGCGACCTATAATAGTGCATTAGCTGGAACTTCGGTTCATCCCTATTTTGGAGATGATATGTATTATCAAATCAGGCACTATAACCAAGCAACTGTTTCTAGTGGTCCAATGAATGCACAAACGCCAGATTTCGATTTTTCTGTAAATGGCAATCAAAGGTTAGACACATTGAATGGTTTTGGAACAAATCGAAGACTATCAGTTACGAAAGGCGATATCGTGGAAATTTTCCATGCAGAAGCCAATGGCAGACTGGACAACTTCCAAGATAATGTGGTGCAGTCAAGGATATCGGATAATCGAAGTCGTTATCAAATCACTGCGAAGGGGTTTGAACGAATAAACATCGATCGTTTAAATCCAAGGGAACAAAAAACAGTGTTAGGAATGTCTCGTGAAGATATGGATCGTCAAGTTGGGCGATATTTAGATATCAGTCAATATCCAACCTTGAAAATTGAAGGTTTCACTCAATATCCTGATACGTCAAAAGAAGGAGCGACGATTGGTAAGATCGTTGTCAGCGAGTCATTGGTTAATGGTGAAACAGCCACATGGGAATATACCGTTCCTTTTGTGGTGGAAAGTGATCCAGCGATCCATGTAACGTTACCGGTTCGGATGGCTTTTGATGTCCTAGACGATCAAGTGACTAGTGATGATTACGAGGTGGTCAATCATTCGACGACGACAGAACTGACAGTTTCCTTCCATACCAAAAACGATGTGGAATTAGCAAGTACTTCAAATATTGTCTTTTTAGATTCATCAGAACAAGAGACGACGAGCGAATCGATGTTTTTATATTTACAACGAATCGGTGCGGCACCATCTGAAAAGCCGTTAGTTGGACAAGCAAGTACTTTTGCTGGTACTCAATGGGCGGAATCAGTGCCGTCAGATTCCCGAATGTCTCTTGGTTTTACAGGAAAATATTTTGGGGATACCACACAAAATAATAAAGTAACAGGCAAGTTAAATTTACACCTTGCTGCGAAGATAAATTGAACACACACAAGAAGGTGAACATGATCACACAGGAAACACAGAAAATAACTGAAAAAAATGAACAACAAAAGAAAAAAAGATTACTGGCGCTTCTTTTATTATTGCTTGCGTTTGTTGCGATTGGTTGGTATTGGTATGTCAATATCCAACCAACGCAGATTTTGTCGGACGATTTTCCGGAAATCAAACATGCGGAAAAAATGACAGGCGATCAACTGAAAAAATATGCCAATCAAGCAGTAGACGATAGTAATGTAACTATCAATGTGTATCCAGAAGTCAGTGTCAATGCGGATGGGAAAACGGGCAATATCTGGATCCAAAACTTGCCGACCAATCGTTATGGGCAACAAGCCATATTGTCTATGAAGGATTCTAAAGAAACATTATATGAAACAGGCTTATTGGAGCCTGGATATGAAGTAACCGAATTGACATTAGCAAAAGAGTTAACGACAGGCACGCATCCAGGAGTAGTGGAACTAGAGTTTTATGATTTAGAAAATAAAAAGCTTATGGGTAAAACGACGGTTGACGTGACCATCAATGTCAATCAATAAAGAGGGAATAAAGCAATCATGCTTTAGGATATAAAGACATAAATAAAGGAGAAAACAAAATGAAAGCAAAAAATATTCTAGCAACAGGTTTGATGTTCGGCACGATTTTAGCAGCAGGGGCAAGTGTTCAAGCTGATATTGTCATCAACGGAGATGATCAAACGATCGATAATTCATTAGGTGGATCGATCGATAAGACTGCAGATGTGGCGATCGATGGAACTATAGGTTTTGATAACACAGATCCGGAAGCGCCAGAACCAGGAAATCCAGATAAATGGTTGAATGTGACGTTACCTTTAAAAGCGGTCTTCTTCACTGAACCAGAAGACTATAAGACAATTCTAGGTGGAGAGCATACGATCACCAATCATTCAGGTCGTCCAGTAAAAATCACTCTAGGAAATTACGCAGTTTCATCTGGTGATATCTCAGCAATCGATCGGTTAACATTGGTTGGTAGTTTAGGAGACAGCAATCTTTTGATTGAAAATGGTTCGGTGAATTCAACCTTATCACAAGACTTTATGACTTTAGCTTCACCGAATGCACGTCCTGGTGATTTAACAGGAGCAAGCACAGCGACGTTTACTTTTGAAGGGGATGTTGATACTGATGTTCTTGATTTTCCAACGGATAAAGGATCAATCTCAATTGCAAGTACGTTGACATTGAATATTGAAGCGCTAGATGAAGCTGGAGATCCTTATCCATAGTTCAAATCGTGAGGTGATTGGATGAAACAAAAAAAACAAACAATTCTTTGTTTGTTCATGGCTTTAAGTCTATTGATCGTTGGATTGCCACAAACGCACATAGAAGCTAGTTCTAATACCATTGAAGTCACTGGAGAACTAGAGTTTGATTCAAATGCGACACAAGAAACAAGCCCCACAAAGCCGAACACCGATGATCCGAAAGAATCAGTGACACCAAGCGCACCGCCTAAAAAGAACGTTTTACCACCATTGGGAGAACAAATACAAGTATTGTACGTTTTGACAGGTGTGATTTTGATTTTGATCGTTCTTGTTAGTTATCAAATTATTCGTGACAAGCGACGAAATCCAAAAAAAAAATGGGTAAAATCATTGTGAACTATTCATCGAATAAATAAATAAAAACCGTAGATTGAAGGATCTACGGTTTTTTTTTTATAAAAAATAGCTTTATAACAGCAGGTTCAACATTTTCGCAAATCAGAATTATTTGTTAAAAAAATCACTTGACTTAGAGTTCGGTTCAAGGTGTATGATTAAGCAGAAATAAAGGAGGGAAATTCATGTTATTAAAACAAATAAAAGGTCCTCAAGATCTAAAGAAATTGAAGCAAGAAGAGCTTCAACAAGTGGTAGAGGAAGCACGTGCCGCGTTATTGCAAAAAATCAGCCAATATGGTGGACATAATGGCCCCAATCTAGGCGTTGTTGAAATGACGGTAGCGCTACATTATGTGTTCGATTCACCAAAAGATCAATTTGTTTTTGATGTCTCACACCAAACCTATGTGCATAAAATGTTGACAGGAAGAGCGCAAGCGTTTTTGGACCAAGCACATTATCAGGAAGTCTCAGGTTACACGAACCCATTAGAGAGTGAACATGATCTCTTTACGATCGGACATACATCGACTTCATTGTCTTTAGCAAATGGTTTAGCTAAGGCGAGAGATTTAAAAAACGAAAAAAATAATGTCGTTGTAGTGATTGGCGATGGGTCTTTATCGGGAGGTTTAGCCTATGAAGGTTTGAATAATATTTCTGAACTAGGCACCAATACGATCATTATCGTCAATGATAATGACCAGTCGATCGCAGAAAATCATGGAGGACTTTACAAAAATCTCAAAGAGCTAAGGGAAACGAATGGTCAGGCCACGAACAATTTCTTTAAAGCATTAGGACTTGATTATCGCTATCTTGACGCAGGTAATGATTTAGCTGCTTTGATCGAGTTATTCGAAGAAGTAAAAGATCAAAAAGAGCCAGTTGTGTTGCATATCCATACCGTCAAAGGAAAAGGTTTCTCCTTTGCAGAAGAAAATCGCGAAAAGTTCCATGCGGGTGGACCGTTTAGTCTCGAAACAGGTGAGTATCTGCGATCGAAAGGAGCAGAAACCTATAGCGGTCTAACAACAGACTTCTTATTGCGCAAAATGGCGGATGATCCAACAGTTGTGGCAGTAAATGCAGGCACACCGATGATTTTATTTACACCGGAACAACGTCAACAAGTTGGCGCACAATTTGTTGATGTAGGGATTGCCGAAGAACATGCGGCGACGATGACTGCTGGTTTAGCTAAAGGCGGGGTAAAACCTGTATGGGCAGTCCATTCACCATTTTTACAAAGAAGTTACGATCAAATTTCTCATGACTTAGCGTTGAATCGTTTATCAGGTACGATCCTCGTGACACTTGCTTCTGTAAACGGAATGAATGATGAAAGTCATTTAGGGATCTTTGATATTCCATTTTTGAGTCATATCCCAAATCTAGTCTACTTAGCACCGACAACTAAAGAAGAATACTTAGCGATGCTTGAATGGTCGATCGATCAAACGGATCGATTAGTGGCAATCCGCGTACCAGTCGGCCCAATCACTTCTTATGGTAAAGTAGATCGAACAGATTACAGTCAGTTATATAAGAACAAAGTCATCCAAAAAGGCGAAAAAGTAGCAATCATTGGTGTAGGTAATTTTTATGGTTTGGCAGAAGAAGTCGCTGTTGAATTGAAGAAACATCTCCAACTAACTGCTACGGTGATCAATCCAGCGTTCATCTCTGGTTTAGATACTGAATTACTGGATGAACTTAAAGATACGCACGATATAGTAGTAACACTTGAAGATGGTCTCTTGGAAGGTGGCTACGGTCAAATGGTCGCTGGCTATTTAGGAGATGCAACGATTCGTGTACAAACTTACGGCTTAGATAAAGCTTTTCATGATCGCTATGAAGCATCAGAACTATTAGCGGAAAATGGGCTGACAGTAGAGAATATCGTGAAAAATATTAAAGAAACACTTGCCGAGCAACGATAATCAAGTCGAAGAAGTGCTTATTTCCGGAGAACGATTTGGAACGAAGCGAGCTTACACTTGAACCAAATTTACATCAAATAGATAAATAAAATGATCTAATAAGTAATCACTGAAACAGTGGTCTGCTTTCAATGCTGAGGATAGCGCATTGAAGCAAGCCACTGTTTTTTTATAGAAATACTTATCTGAAAATGATTAGAAAATTTACACAAAAAATATATATTCCTACAAATAATTTACTTAAAGTTAATCAGAAGTAAAAAGTGATTTTCTACAATTAGCAGTATAGAAAGAACAAAGGAGTGAACGCATGTTAAAGCTAGATGGTATTAGTAAGACGTTTAATCATCATGAAGTTTTAAAAGAAATCAATGTATCGATCGCTAAATGTGAGATCGTTTCGATACTCGGTGCTTCTGGTTCAGGAAAAACAACTTTATTGAATATCATCCTTGGATTGGAGCAACCAACAAATGGTCAACCACTTTATGATGGCGAAGATATCACAAAACAGGTCATGGAAAAACGACCATTTAATATTGTCTTTCAGGACTATGCTTTATTCCCTAACCTAAGTGCCTATGAAAACTTGGTGTACGGGTTGCGAAAACAAAAAAATATCACTTCCAAAGAAGAATTGCAAGAATTGATCGATCTATTGGATTTGAATGATCATTTGGATAAACGCATCCACCAACTATCTGGCGGGCAAAAACAACGGGTGGCATTAGGTCGGACTCTGGTTATGAAACCCCAAGTATTGTTACTTGATGAGCCCTTAAGTGCATTGGACGGTGTCATCAAAGAATCGATCAAAGAACGTATCCAATTGATTGCTAAAAAACTGAACTTAACGACGATCATCGTTACGCATGATCCAGAAGAGGCATTGACCCTTTCTGATAAAATCATGGTTTTGAAAGATGGTCGAATCGCACAATACAGTACACCAAAAGAAATCGTGACGAACACGATGGAACCCTTTGTACAGGCATTTATTGTCGATCAGCTAAAAATCAAACGACGTAATATTGAACGGATCATTACTCAAGCAACCGGCGTAGTTCATGAAAAAGTGGTTCGCTTCTCATGAGAAAGATGAAAATAGAAGCACTACTGCCAGCGTTCATCTTGTTTGGTTTTGTCCTCGTATTGTTTTATCCCTTAGCGAATGTTTTGAAAGAAGCGTTGACTGTTGAAGGCGGATTTTCCTTTGAGTTGTTCAGGGAACTAGCAAGGAACTTCGATTGGCTAAATGCGTTAAGTAATAGTTTGCTCATTGCTGGGCTCACAGCACTTTTTGCCACCTTTCTTGGCTTCTGGTTTGCTTACGGGATGCATTTTACGAATCTACCTAAGGGGTTCAAGTGGATGATTGAGAAATGCTTTATGTTGCCAATGTTATTACCGACCATCACATACGGGTTTGTGTTGATCTATTCTTTTGGCCGTCAAGGATTGTGGACACGTCTAGTCGGTCAAGAATTGTTTTCGATCTATGGAAAATCAGGTGTGATCTTAGGATTACTGATCTATACGATCCCAGTGACTTTCTTATTGATGAATGACGCCATGAATTATTTGGATAAACGCTATTTGACGGTGTCGAGATTGATGGGAGACGGATTTTTTAGAGGATTGAAAATCACAATCCTGCAACCTTTGGGCAAAACATTTGGTGTTGCTTTCGTCCAAGCCTTTTTCATGAGTTTTACGGATTTTGGTATACCTGTAGCGGTGGGGGGGGCGAGAACCGTTTATCACGACTTTATTGTATGAGTACTTTATGGGTTCGATCCCAGACTTTAATCGAGGAGCCGTCATTGCATTGATCATGTTAGTTCCTTCGATCGTTAGCATTCTGTTTTTGCGTAAGATCCAAAAAAATGATCATGCAACCCCCGGGACAAATACGTCAGTAAAAAGCAACCCTGTCAGAGATTTATTCTTTGGCGTAGGACTGACAGTTGGTGGTTTATTTATTTTAGGAGTCTTCCTCGTGATGTTTCTTCTTCCTTTTGTAGAAGGGTGGCCCTTTGATATGACTTTTACTACACGTCATATCGAAGCGTTCCTACAAACGTCTGATTTAAGAAGAACGTTGAATACAGGGATATTCGTTACCTTATGGACAGCGTTGTTTGGAACAGTTATTGCTTATTTGGCAGCCATTTTTACCGCTAGATCCGCAAAACAAAACGTGATCCTGAAAATGATCGATAGTCTTGCTTCTGTCACGAATTCGATTCCAGGAATGGTTTTAGGGATTGCCTATTTGCTGGTGTTTAGCGGAACAACTCTTCAAAGTACGATCAGTATTTTGGTGATTGCCAACATGGTGCATTATTTTGCAACCCCTTATCAGTTAGCGAAAAGTGCCTTATTAAAAATGAATCCCAACTGGGAAAACACAGCGAAGATGATGGGGGATAGTTGGCTTGATACAGTGGTTCGGATCATTCTTCCAAATTCAAAGCGGACGATCGTGGAAATGGCTTGTTACTATTTTACAAATTCGATGGTTACGATCAGTGCAGTGGTGTTTTTGACAAGTGCCCGAACGATGGTGATCACGACCAAAATCAAAGAATTACAACATTTCGGCAGATTCATTGAGATCTTTATCCTATCCATTTTATTATTGTTGATCAATCTAACCGCAAGAATACTTGCGCAATCTATCATGAGGAGATTTGAAGCAAATGAAAAAATTAGTCAAAAAAGGGTTCATTTATCTGTCTTTCGCCAGCGCTTTAGGAATTTTAGGGGCGTGTAGTACGTCAAACGCAAGTGAGAATGCCAACGGTAACGAAGAAAAAGTCATAATATACACGAATGCAGATGAAGAGCCGGTTCAAATCATCAAAGATGTTCTTGATTCGAATGGATTTGAAAACCAATACTTGCTACAATCCTTCGGTACTTCGGAATTGAGCGGTAAACTCTGGGCAGAAGGCACAGATATTGAAGCGGATCTAGTGACAATGAGCACGTTCTATTTGGATGGTGTCCAAGAAAATGAACCGATATTCAAAGAATTGGCATTAGAAGTCCAACCAATCGATGATCTGCCAAATTACCAAGCACCGATGACGACACAAGAAGGGGTCATTTTCTACAATACTCAAGCAATGGAAGAAGCAGACTTGCCTGTACCGACAAGTTTAGCTGATTTAGCTGATCCGATCTATGAAGGGCAACTAGCGATTTCTGATATCAACCATTCCTCAACAGCTTGGTTATTGTTCCAAGGATTGATTGATCAATATGGAGAGACAAAAGCACAAGCGATTTTAGCCGATATTTATGACAATGCAGGCGACCATATTGAAGCGTCTGGTTCGGGTCCGTTGAAAAAAGTCCGCGTCGGTGAATTGGCGTTGGGTTTTGGGTTACGTCATCAAGCAATCAAAGATAAAAAAGAAGGATTGCCGATCGATTTTGTGGAACCAAGTGAAGGAACATATGCTTTAACAGAATCACTCGCGGTGATCGATAAAGGAGAAGCGACGAATCCTTTAGCCGAAGAAATGTTGAATGTGATCCTTAAAGAAGGTCGGGCAGATTTATTACAATTCTACCCAAGTAAACTTTATGAAACAGATGATCTAGCGGGGGTTGAAACCGCCAAAAATCAAAAAGTTTTCCCGGAAGCATTAACCCCAGATCTGCTAAAAAAACATGCCAGTCTAGTTGAATAGGAGAAAGAAAATGAGTGGAAAAACAAAGGTGATCGAACATTATGAAAAAGAAATCAATCACAGTAAAATCAATTATAAATTACTGACACCAGGTCCTCTGACCACGAGTCGTACAGTGAAAGAAGCAATGCTTGTCGATCATTGTACATGGGATGATGATTTTAAAGTCATCACTCAGGCGATTCGACAACGATTGCTTGATCTTGCTGGTGTCTCCAATGAGGCTTATACAGCTGTTTTGATGCAAGGAAGTGGCAGCTTTGCAGTTGAATCTGTGTTAAGTTCAGTTGTTGGCGCGACCGATCGTTTACTGATCTGTACAAATGGTGCTTATGGCGAACGGATGGTGCAAATGGCTCAATACCATGGCATTGATCATGTGATTTATCAAGTGGCTGAAAATGAAACACCACAAGCTGAAAAAATCGAGGAACTATTAGCGTTGCATCCTGGTATTACTGCACTTGCAATGATCCACAGTGAAACGACTTCTGGTATTTTGAATCCTTTAGAAGAGATTTCAGCAGTGACAAAGAAACACAAATTATGTTTTATCGTCGATGCGATGTCAAGCTTTGGCGGCATTCCGATCCCTGTTGGCGCGTTAGGAATCGATTTTCTAGTTTCAAGTGCAAATAAATGTATCCAAGGAGTACCTGGATTTGGTTTTGTGATTTGTCAAAAAGAGCTATTAAAAAAAAGTGCCGGACAAGCACGCACGTTGAGTATGGATCTGTATGATCAATTTCGTGTGATGGATGTAGACGGGAAATGGCGTTTCACTTCACCAACCCATACTGTTCTCGCATTTTGGCAAGCGCTAGAAGAGTTGGCGGAAGAAGGTGGTATCGATGCTCGCTATGACAGATATCAGATGAACAATGAGCGTTTGCGTGAACGAATGGCAGAAATTGGGTTTGAAGCCTATGTTAGTGAGAATCAGGGACCTTTCATCACGTCATTCAAATATCCTGAGAACATCCAATTCGAATTCCAAGCATTTTATGACTATTTAAAAGCACATGGCTACGCGATCTATCCTGGGAAAATCAGTGATACTGATTGCTTCCGGATTGGGAATATTGGTGAAATCTATCTGGAAGATATCGAAAAAGTAGCTGGGTTGATCCAGCAATATATGGAGGAGCGAAAAAATGATTAATGTGGTCATCTTAGATTGGGCAGGAACAGCAGTCGATTTTGGTTGTATGGCACCGGTGTCGGCGTTTCGCGAAGCATTCAAACATCAAGGGATCACTGTGACTGAACGAGAAATCAGAGAGCCGATGGGAATGAAAAAAATCGAGCATATCCAAATGATGCTAGAAATGCCTCGTATTGCTGAAAGTTGGTTAGAAACTCACGGACGTCAGCCTGAAACTACTGATATCGAGGCAATCTATGAAACATTTGAAGAAGTATTATTCCAGCAATTGGCAAATCATGCAGAAGTGAAATCGGGTGTACTTGACACCGTCGCAACTTTACGTAAGCGAGGAACCAAAATCGGCAGTACGACTGGTTATACGAGTGAAATGATGGCAATCGTTGTTGCGAAGGCGAAAGAACAAGGGTATCAGCCAGATCACATCGTCACACCAGATGAAGTAGACGGCAAAGGGCGTCCCTCTCCAGAGATGTTATTAACGAACTTGAATTATTTTAAACAGGAAAATAGACAAGAAGTGTTAAAACTAGGAGATACGATCTCTGATATACTCGAAGGGAAGAATGCAGGAGTTCTTTCTGTGGGCGTAATTGAAGGAAGTTCACAAGCTGGTTATTCCTTTGACACGTATCAGTAATTATCGTCTACTGAAAAAGAGAAACTTTTTGAGCGGGTGCGGCAAGAATTTTTAGAAGCTGGCGCAGATTATGTGATCGATCGGTTTTCTGATTTGCCAAGACTCATTGAAACAATTGAAGAGAAGCAAGCTGTTATGAATTGAATCAATCAACCATCAAGAGGTCGAGACCGAAATGTTTAGCCTTGAAAAATAAGGCGCTAGCCGCGAAAATCGTTCTTCCAATTTTTGTGGCTGGCGCCTTATTTTTTTCGAAGAGGTTACTTCTGTTCCTGCCATTTATTCGGTTTTAGGTGGTAAAGAATTAGTGGCCCACTTATTTTACGAAAAAAACAGCAGAATATTGCAAAATAATGCAAAATAGCGTATCTTAGATGAAAGGAGTGAGCGGTCATGTTGAAGGAAGAACGCATCCAACGTATTAAAACAATGATTGATCAAGAAAAAAGTGCTTCGATCGAAGATTTAGCAGATCGCTTAGATGTGTCTAAAGATACGATTCGTCGGGACTTGATCCAGTTAGCAAAACAGCGCCAAATCAAACGGACCCATGGCGGTGCTTTAGCGATTCAAAAAGAAGCAACGATCTTTGATTATGAGCAACGGTCAACGATCCTAAATGATGTGAAAAAACAAATGGCTGAGCAGGCGCTTGAAATAATGGCAGATCCTTCCTCGATCATCTTTGATTCTTCGACCACAGTGGAAGCAGTGATTAGAGAACTGCCGGACAAAAAAATCCATGCGGTCACCAATTCTTTATCTCACGCTTTATTACTAGCCCATCATCCGAAAACAGCTATTTCCTTATTACCTGGTAGATTACACAAAGAACAGTTGTTTTTATTTGGAACGGAAACAGTGGAACAGTTGAAAAATTATCAAGCAGACTACACACTACTTGGAGTATTTGCGTTGACAAGCGAAGGACTGTTCATCCATACAGAGGAAGAAGGCTTAGTGAAACGTCAGATGATCCAACAAGGACGTAGGGTGATCGCGCTAGCGGATCATACCAAACTAGATAAAACTGGTTTTTATAAAGTCAGCGACTTATCAGCGATTGATTATTTGATCACGGATCAAAAGCCTCCAAAAGCATTAGCCAAAGCACTGACTCAGAACCATGTAGAACTCATAGAAGCGAGGAAGAATGAATGAAAAAAGAAAACATCCAGTTAACAACTATACCAAAACCAGCGATTTTTCCAGATGTTCCCCCTGTCTTTTTGACGGAGGACACGATCACCGAACGGATCAACAAAACGATCGAACTCATGAAAGACGAAGCGATAGATCTGTTGGTGATATATGCAGATAAAGAGCATGGTGGTAATTTTGAATATTTTACAGGCTTTATTCCGCGATTTGAAGAAGGATTATTGGTGTTAGATCAATCGGGCAAATTCACGATGATTCTTGGGAATGAGAATCTAAAAATGAATGCCCATGCGCGGATCACTGCGGATTTGATCCATTATCCAGCATTTTCTTTACCGAATCAACCAATGGACCATGAACAAAACCTGTCAGCTATTTTTGCATCATTAAAGGTGGCAGATAGAAAGAAAATCGGGTTAGTCGGTTGGAAGTTGTTTACGTCTATGACACAAAACAATAGCCAATTGTTCGATGTACCATTCTTTATCGTAGATGCGCTAAAACAAGCAATCACTGCGGAAACTGCTATCGTCAATGGCACTCATCTATTGATTGGTGAGGAAGGGGCGCGTGTCACGAACAATGCAAATGAAATCGCACACTACGAATATGGGGCAAATCTTGCTTCGTCTTGCATGCTACGTGCATTAGATGCCATTGAGCTTGGTGTGAAAGAATCCGAGATCGGAGAGTTGTTGCACGGACAAGGACAAGCGAATACAGTGATCACGATTGCTGCAACTGGACGCCGTTTTGAATTTGCGAATCTTTATCCGACAGCAAAAACGATCCAATTCGGTGATCCGCTGTCATTGACGACAGGCTTCAAAGGTGGCTTATCCAGTCGTACAGGATTTGTGATCGAAGAAGAAGCTCAACTGCCAGTAGAACAAGCCGATTATCTGGATCGAGTAGCAAAACCTTATTATGCAGCTATCGTCAGCTGGCTAGAAGCTATCCATATCGGAATGAAAGGGGCTGATCTCTATCAATTGATTGAAACAGTCTTGCCACAAGTGACCTATCACTGGCATTTGAATCCAGGACACTTGACGGCGGATGAAGAATGGTTAGCCTCGCCCATTTATTCTGGTTCGCAAGAAATCATCAAGAGTGGTATGATCTTCCAGTTAGATATTATTCCTTCTGTATCAGGATATACTGGAGTAAGTGCAGAAGAATGTGTGGCACTAGCAGATGAAGGATTGAGAAATGAACTGAAAGAGCAATATCCAGACATGTGGGAGCGGATCGTTAGACGTAAGCAATATTTAGCGGATGTCTTGAAGATTCATTTAAGTGAAGAATTGCTGCCTTTATCAAACACTGTCGGCTATCTCCGTCCGTTCTTTTTAGCCAAAGAAAAGGCATTCTGTGTAGATTCAGTTGAATAAGCAACCTCCCTTCTTAACGATCGAGTAATCTGGTTGAGAGGGGATTTTTTTATTTAAGTGCAAAAGAGTATTTTCGTTGGGCCTCCTTTATTGTATAATATGTAAACGATTTCTTTTTTGTGGAGGTAAAGATGAAAAAGGTTTTATTGATTGATAATGGCCGTAAATATTTTTCGAAAGAACAATTGATCCAGATCATAAAAAAAGCAAGTCAATGTCGATACACGGCGATTTCTTTTGCGCTGGGAAATAACGGATTACGCTTTTTACTGGATGACATGACGCTGACTGTCAAAGGGAAAACTTATTCCAGTCAATCAGTCAAAGAAGCATTGATTGCAGGAACAAAACAGTACTATGAGGATCCTAATGGTACTTATTTGACGGAAACAGAAATGGCAGAGTTAGCTAGTGTGGCTAAGGCAGAAAACATGGAAGTGATCCCGCTTATCAATACCCCTGGCCATATGGACGCGATTCTAACAGGAATGCAACAATTAGGCATCGAACACCCTTGTTATCAAACGTCGATTCGAACACTTGATTTGGATAATCAAGAAGCGGTCGCTTTCACCAAAGCACTACTTGAAAAATATGTGAGCTACTTCTCAACGATCACTAATTCCTTCAATATAGGTTGCGATGAATTTGCCAATGATTTAACTGATGGCGGATGGCGAGGACTCCAGCAGTCTGGGAAGTATCGCGATTTTGTCACTTATACCAATCAATTGGCTGAACTGGTCAAAACCTATGGGATGATTCCGATCGTATTTAACGACGGCATCTACTACGAGGAAAAAGAACAATTTGGTCGATTCGATCAAGACTTAGTGATTGCCTATTGGACAGCAGGGTGGGACAACTATCACGTCAGTTCTGCCGAATTTTTACTTGATCAAGGGCATCAAGTAGTGAATACGAACGATCACTGGTATTGGGTCATCGGTCGAAAAACAAGTGAACAAGGACATTACTCCTTTGATACAGCAAAAAACGCACTAGCGACAATTTCGACATCCACTGTAGTCAGCAATACCGAATTACCAGTGATGGGTAGTATGGTTGGTATTTGGGCAGATGAGCCACAAGCAGAGTTTGTACTAGCCGATCTGTTTGAACTACTAGAAACAACTGTAAAACAATAGTAAAGACAAAAAAACTGTCATTCGATGGCGTACGTAGTTGCCTGTTGAAAATCAGTTTTTTGTTATTTTTAATTGTTTAAAATGAGTATCCATTCATTTGAAGTTATTTTCATTCGTTTTTTTATTGACAGTAATTCGCTACTAGCGTATATTATATTTTATAAATCGTAATCATTACTATTTAAAATTTGAGTGGTTTGATCGAAGCTGAAAATAGGGCAACGATTGAATTGCTAAAAAAGAGTGAGAGAAGGAGAAAACATGCGCCAAAACATTACATTAGAATGCAAAGAAACGGGTGAACGAATCTATCTGACGAGTAAAAACAAAAGAAATACACCGGAACGATTAACGTTAAAGAAATATTCGCCAAAGTTAAGAAAGAAAATGCTATTTACAGAAGTAAAATAAGGTGAAATGAATGTTCTAGAAAATGGGGGGATAAAATGGAGAAGCAAGACCTTTCAAGCGCATATAGACGATTGAACAGCCCGAATATCAAAACACGAAAACGTGCGCTCAAACTCATCCAACAATCAAAAAGATTGAAGAATAAACACTAATAGTAGTAATATCATTGGTTTCGATACAACTCTTTTTTTTGCTGTATAACGATGATAAAAAACGTGTTATACTATTCAAAAATAAAGGGGGCGAAATCAATCGATATCAAGTATACCTATGCAACGATCAAGGATCTACCGCGAATTGTGGACATTTATAATCAGTCTATCGCATCGAAGCAAGCAACGGCGGACCTGGAACCGATAACGGTTGACTCGAGGGTCCCTTGGTTTGAGGCGCATCATGCTGATTCTAGACCGCTTTGGGTAATGCGTCATGGCGATCATATCGTCGGTTGGATCAGCCTTAGTGATTTTTATGGTCGGCCTGCGTATCAACAGACAGCGGAAATCAGTATTTATCTAGACCTAGTGACACGTGGTCATCATTTAGGTAAGGCCGCACTTGCCTTTGTGGAAACTCAACTGCATCGTTTAAAAATCCAGACAGTGCTTGCATTTGTTTTTGATATGAATCAGGCAAGTAAAAAGTTATTTCTCAAAAATGGATATGCAGTTTGGGGACATTTGCCAAAAGTTGCCAATATGGGCAATCAAGAAAATGACCTGATCATTCTAGGGAAAAAATATCAAAATCAATAAAAAAGATGTACATTTTGTCCATGTGACAAAAATGTATGTTTTTTTTTTGCTTCTTACTACACAAATGACTCATTAAGTGCTAGACTAATAGATGAAACAGGTATGAATATCTGTATTAATATTATTTCTATTTATAATGTAATGATCATGTAAATAGCTTTGAAAAGGAAGGTGTCTCATGTTGTTTAAGGAAAAACAAGGCGTAGGAACTGTATCAGAAAAAGTAATTAAAGAAAAACAAGGTGACGAAACTGTATCAGAAGAAATGATTAAAGAAAAACAAGGTTCAACAACTGTAGTAGAAAGTTTAATCAATCATCAAGTTGATTACGTATTTGGTATTCCAGGAGCGAAAATCGATGGAGTATTCAATGAATTAGAAGATCATGGTCCAGAGTTGATCGTGACGCGTCATGAGCAAAATGCTGCCTTTATGGCGCAAGCAATTGGTCGTATTACTGGAGAACCAGGTGTGGTGATTGCGACAAGTGGGCCAGGTGCGAGTAATCTAGCAACCGGACTAGTCACAGCAACAGCAGAAGGTGATCCCGTGTTGGCAATCGCAGGGCAAGTAAAACGAAGTGATTTATTAAAATTAACACATCAAAGCATGAACAATGCTGCGTTGTTTGAACCAATCACAAAATATAGTGCAGAGATCCAAGATCCTGAAACAATTTCAGAAATTATCGCTAATGCCTATCGAATGGCAAAGAGTTCGAAAAAAGGCGCTAGTTTTATCAGTATCCCTCAAGATGTGGTGGATGCACCAGTCAAAAGTGAGGTCATCAAACCATTACAAGATCCTAAATTAGGCTCAGCATCTTCAGGAGATATCGACTATCTGGTTGAACGGATTCGTGAAGCGAAGTTACCTGTATTGTTAGTTGGAATGCGTGGATCAAGTAAAGATGAAACAGCAGCCATTCGCCAACTTGTTGAAAAAACAGGATTGCCTGTGGTAGAAACTTTCCAAGCAGCTGGTGTGATTTCTCGTCAATTAGAAGACCACTTTTTTGGTCGAGTAGGTCTATTCCGCAATCAACCAGGAGATATGCTGTTAAAACGGAGTGATTTAGTGATTGCAATTGGCTATGATCCAATCGAATATGAAGCGAGAAACTGGAATGCTGAAAAAGATGCTAGAATCATCGTCATTGATGAAACACCAGCTGAAATCGACAGTTACATGCAACCAGAACGTGAACTAATCGGGGACATTTCTGCAACATTAGATTTACTGACAGAGTCATTAGAAGAAACACAAGTATCGGCAGATGCGCAAGAATATTTAAATACGTTGCAAGAAAAGTTGAAGGCACGAGATATTTGTGAAACCAGTAGTGAAGACGGGATCTTACATCCGTTAGAAGTAATTAATACACTGCAATCGAAAGTAACGGACGACATGACTGTGACAGTTGATGTAGGTAGTCATTACATTTGGATGGCCCGCCACTTTAGAAGTTATGAAGCGCGTCATTTGCTATTCAGTAATGGCATGCAAACATTAGGCGTCGCACTTCCTTGGGCGATCTCTGCTGCACTGGTTCGTCCAAATACGCAAGTAATCTCTGTGTCAGGAGACGGTGGCTTCTTATTTTCTGCCCAAGACTTAGAAACAGCTGTACGTAAAAAATTGAATATCATTCATTTGATTTGGAATGATGGTCATTATAATATGGTCGAGTTTCAAGAAATCATGAAATATGATCGAGCATCAGGGGTTGATTTTGGTCCAGTTGATTTTGTTCAATATGCCCAAGCTTTTGGGGCTAAAGGTCTGCGAGTAAGCAATGCAGAAGAATTGGCATCTGCCTTAGAAGAAGGATTTGCTACAGAAGGGCCAGTCATCATCGATATCCCAATTGATTATCGAGATAATGAAAAATTAGGTGAAACGATCTTACCAGACCAATTTTATTGAAAAAATAGCGTGATTTGTGAAATATCAAAATCATAAAAAAGAAGTCCTTGAACCTCTAAGAGTTCAGGGATTTTTTTTGTGAAACATATAAGAAAAATTCTCAATGGAATTTGTGAAAAATTGCCAATAATTGCCGAATAAAATGCCCTTTTTTCTCCAAGAGGATGCTAGAAACTATTCAAATGCTCTTGTGAGAGTATGCACAAAAATAATGAAAGAGAGCGTATTACTGCTTTTTAAAATCTACGCTAGTATGGATGAAGACACAAGCGGTTTAAAAGATAAAAATTCATCAAGTGTTTACCACAGTTTACATTGAGCTGGAAAAAAACTGGATTATAATACTCTCTGCCCGTAACTAGCCAAATAGAATTTAACTTTTTGAGGTGCATTGCAACTACTACGTTAAAAGAGATTTGGCGAATAATACTTTTTTTGCGCGATTCCAAAAAAAGAAGTACTTGGTCAATTTGACCAAGTTAGGTTTTGTTAGGTGGAATTTAGTGTATAAATAGATGTACAAAATTTTTTCAAAATCAAAAGTAAGGAGAAAAATTATGGGAACTAAAAAGAGGAAATGTTTTAATTTGGTTGCTGTAGGTTTAGCACTTGCGTCTGGCTTGGTGCTAACAGGTGCTAATGGAACCGTTGCTAGTGCCGATAGTGTTAAGACAGGTTATAAGTCTTCAGATGACTATTTGGTACAGCATGGTATTTATACGCTTGGTGCGACAGATGCAACGATTGAGGTTGGTTCTGTGAACGCAACTTCAATTTTATCTGCTACACATGCTATTGCTACGAATGTTCTTGCAAGTGAAATTCCGATGCAGTCACCGAATATACAAGTTATTCTGAAGCAAAGCAACGTTAAAGATGTACCTGGTCAATATAAGGTTACATTAGGCATTGCTGAAGATCCAGAGTTAGAAAAGACTGTGACAATTACCGTTGTAGATGAGAAAAAGGATGTTGGTCAAAATGGTATTTATTCATTAACTGCGAATGATGTAGTTTTTTCTATCGGGCAGGCAAATGAACAAACTATTATTGCTCAATCAGGAGCTCAAGCTAAGACTACGGCAGGGATTCCTCTAGAAATAATTATTAAAAAATCAGATGTTAAGAGTTCAGAGGTTGGAGATTACAAAGTTGTATTAGGTATAAATGAAGATCCAACTATTAGCATTACAATTAACGTGAAGATTGTTGGAACAGAAGGTGAAAAGCCTAGCACAAAGGTGATTCGTGCTTATGATGCCGTGGTAGAGGCAGGGCATATCGACGATAATTTGATTCTTTCATCTGCGAATGCTGCGGTTATCAATCCAGTTACTGGAATGGAAGTAATAGAAACCCCAGTTTATATCAAATCAAGTACAGTCGAAGATAAAGCAGGAGTCTACTCTGTCGTATTAGGAGCGAAAGGTGATTCGTCAGTCCCAGAAAAAACAATTCAAGTAACAGTCCTTGGCAACTCATCTGGAGGTGGAGAAACAAATCCGGATACACCAATCCCTAGTCCATGGATGATTCGTGCGTATGATGCTACAGTTGAAACAGGTCAAATTGATGATAATAGCATTCTTTCCGCTGCAAATGCTATGGTCATTAATGCGGTTACGGGCATGACAATTGATACTCCCTATATTAAATCAAGTACAATTGAAGACAAGCCAGGAACCTATACAGTTGTATTAGATGCAAAAGGCGGATATTCATCAGTCCCAGATAAAACAATTCAAGTAACAGTCCTTGGTAACTCATCTGAAGGTGGAGAAACAAATCCGGATACACCAATCCCTAGTCCATGGATGATTCGTGCGTATGATGCTACAGTTGAAACAG
>NZ_JBIQDM010000002.1:0-66450 GCF_045371165.1 Enterococcus pernyi | reverse complement strand
ATTAAATCAAGTACAATTGAAGACAAGCCAGGAACCTATACAGTTGTATTAGATGCAAAAGGCGGATATTCATCAGTTCCAGATAAAACAATCCAAGTAACAGTCCTCGGTAACTCAGGAGGAAGTGGAGGAGCACACCAACTTCCAAATGAAATTTTTTAAAACTTTGGAAAAAACAATGATGTTATTTTTTCAGAGCCTTGAAAAGGAAAAGGAAGAGGTATTTACAAGTATGAAAAAAAATATTTTAAAAGCGGTAGTAGGAATTGGAACAGTAGTCTTCATGGGGTGTGGCATGAGCATGCCTGTAGTTAATGCTGATGGGCTTACAGGAAATGTGACTCTAGATCCAGGTAGTAGTGGGGAAAGTAATGGGAATGATGGCAATGAAGTAAATGATATTCAAAGATATTTTATTTACGCAGAAAATGTTGCTCAAATTTTAGTAGGCAAAACAAGTGATCAACAGTTAATTGAAGCTGCTAGTGTGCAGGCTATGAATTTAATTGGAGGTAGTGCGGGAGTTGTTGTAAAAAATACCACCATTCATCCGAATAAAACAGGCAGTTATGAAGTAACTTTTGCTGTAGCGGAGGATTTGACTGTTGAGACAACTGTTAAAGTGAATGTTGTTGAAGAGCTTACTCATGCTGGTGAAGATGGATCAACTGATTTCCCGCATTCTTCTATGACAAGACCAGATTGGAGTTTCCAATAATTGAAGTGAAGAACGGTTACTCAAAAGGAATTTAATACGAAACTGTTAAGTTCTCACTTTTGATAAAAAAAGATAGAGTTACCTTCTATTTAGTTTATGGCTTCCAGCCACTTGTTTCAATAGGAATAGTCAAAACCACCCGTATAACGGGTGTTTTGACTTTATTATAATCTCAGATAATATCAATAAAAAAGAAAAGAAGAATCTTAAAGCCTATGGCTAGAAGGATTACTGGTATTTTAATATGTATTGTCGGGATTAGTTGTTTGGTCAGCACACTTAGATGATATCATTGTAGTTTTCGTTGTATTAATTCTAATACTTATTCCCAGGGTGTTTGATTATAGTGTTTGAATAGCTTTCCTCAGAGCTAATTTCATTACTGAGGGAATTTTTTTAGTTTTATCGTATAATATATAATAACCTTTACATAGGTACAATTTCAGGATTTACAATTCGTGCAAGAATGAGAGAATAGGACAAAATGATGTATGAGCAAAAAAAATTGGAAGAATACAAAAGCTTGGGATATTATTTAGAAAAAATACGTAAGGGAAAGCACATCCCATATCGCGTTTTTAAAGAAAATGGTTTGTCTGTTTCTACATACCAAAGGGTTGTAAAAGAAGAGGCTGATTTAAAGCTATCTGACTTAGCAATCATAACAGAGGTACTTTGTTTATCGCCATTAGAAGTAAACATGGAAGCAGAAAATGCCTCGTTGACAGTAAGTTATCGCAAACGATTCATACAATTTCTGGAAACTGGGGAGTTTGAGGAGGCACAAAGAGTTTATAAAGGATTTAGGGAGTATATTGATTCTACCTCCTTTACATTAGGAAAACTATCAGTCATGTATATGTTCCAAGCTTTATTACTCTTGCATCATCCTCAGACTATAGTTACAAAAGAGGAAGCATTAGCAACTGAAAATGAAATTTTAAAGCGACTAGAAGAAGCAGAGGTTTTTACGCTTTTTGATATTGAATTTTTGGCCTTGCAATATCAATTAAATTTACAACGGATGGATTCCAACCTTTTCTTGAGATTACTCAGAGAAACAGATATCCAAATGACTGATTTTAGAACCAAATTAGTTCTTGATAATTTTTTTATTCAATTTACGCTGACAGTATTAGAACAAAAAAGGATGAAAGAGTTTAACGTTTTTAAAAAAATTATTAGCGATAAAGAATTCTTTCATTCGGATTGGTTTTTGTCAGTATTTAAAAGGACACTGGATACTCTAGAGAAAGGTTTTGTTTATGGACAAGTAGAGAAAATGAAAATCGAACTCTCAAAACAAAAAGAGGCTTTAGAGATAATATTAACTCGAGAAGAGTATATGAAAATTGCAGAGTTTTTTACCAATTTACTAAAGCTAAGTAAAGAATTGTAAAGCACGAGGGGCAAGTCCTCCGTGCTTTTTTTATCCTCAAAGTGAGACATTACCGAGAAATATAGCAGTTTCATACATACGCGATTCCTCAAAAGAAATATTTGGTCAATTTGAACAAGTTGTGCGCAGAGGGGGGAGATTTTTGTAAAATAATATTGTAAAAAACAGTATGTCTTGTTTGTGTTCTCTGGTGTAGTCTTTTTCGTTCGTGGGGCCTGTATAGACAAATAAGACAAACTACATTTAATTATAAATACTAGGAGAGTTTTTTATGAAGAAAAAACAGAAAAAAGTTTTGAATCACTTGCTTGCATGCTCTGCACTGCTCGTTTTGGGTGGTCCAGTTGTTGGTCAAGCTGTAATCAATGTTCCAGTTGCCCATGCAGATACAAATGCAAATCCAGTTGCTGATAAGACAACAATGCGTTCAATTACTGGTGTTAGTATCAAATCTTAGACATCTTTTCGTAGAGCCAGAAATAAATTAAACTTATCTACGAGAGGATGGATTTTATGACCCGATACGAAGAAAATTTCAAACAGATGATTGTTGAGCTGAATTAAACTGGACGTTCTGTTCGAGGATTGGCGAAAGAATATGGCTTATCTGAAGCAACGATTTACAAATGGAAAAATTTATATTTACCAAATCAGTCCACAGGACTGACCGGAAAAGAAGCGGCTGATTTGAGAAAAGAAAATGCTCGTTTGAAAGAGGAACTTGAAATATTAAAAAAAGCCGCAGCCATATTCTCTCGAAAGACCTAAAGTCACTTGTTCGATTCATTGAAAAATGGTGTAAGGAGTACACTGTTTCTTTGTTGTGTCGGTTATTAGAAATTCCTAGAAGTGTCTACTATTTTTATAAAAATAAATCGTTAACAGCTACAGAAGTCAGAAATAACCAATTGAAAAAGAAGATTTCAACGATCTTTTTTGATCATAAACAGAGATATGGTGCAACAAAAATCCATCAAGTGTTGCTAAAATAAGGAATTTCAGTATCTCTTAATCATGTAAAAAAACTGATGAAACAATTAAATCTAAGGTCAATTGTGGTTAAGAAATACAGACCTCAACGGCCTGTTCAGCCGGTTTTTTTAAAAGAGAACATCTTAAATCAGGACTTTTCTACTAAAACTATCTGTGAAAAATGGGTAGCTGACATCACTTACATTCCAACTAAGAAAAATGGTTGGTGTTACTTATCTTCGATTATGGATTTACACATGAAAAAGATTATTAGCTATACATTTTCTAAACGAATGACTGTCGATTGTGTGTTACAAACATTCAATCAAGCAAAGCAACGGTACTACATTCCAGAAGGAATGATTCTACACACTGATTTAGGTAGTCAATATACAGCAATCGAAGTGGAAAATTGGCTTGAAAACAATAAAATAAGGAATTCCTATAGTCGCAAAGGAACACCATATGATAATGCAGGAATTGAGTCCTTCCATGCATCATTGAAAAAAGAAGAAGTATACACAACGACTTACTCAGACTTCGAAGAAGCGAATCGATCTTTATTTAGCTACATTGAAGGATTTTATAATCGTAATCGAATCCATAGTTCGATTCATTACTTAACTCCACAGGAGTTTGAAGATTTAGAAACAGAGAAAATGTCTTAGCAGTCTCTACTAAAATATGTCCAAGATATTGACTCAAATCCAATATCTATCACAAAATGATTTATTGGTAAATCATTTTATTGGAACTTATTTGAAAAAAATGAAATAAGTAATAAGCTTAATATTATTTAGGAAAAGTAAATATTTAGTATAATTCTAGAACCTATGATGAACAGTGTTTTCATTTTTGAATTTTGTAATGATCGCGAATATTTAAACTAACCATTTCTTTTAACTGTTATGTGTTTTTCGAATAGATGACGGGAATCTTAAGCTAAAAAATGCTATAATCAAAGAAGAACATAAGGGAGGATAAGCTAATGACTTTAGATGTAAACAAAGAAGAATTGACTATTATGGGCGTGAAATTCGATAGTTTTCGACTATTCAAAAGTGTTTGGTATGCAATCAGTACAAATATGATTGAAGGTTGTATTCCCAAAGTAAAAGAGGTTATTCGATTGCGTGAAGAAGCCATTGTATTAGGTATTTCATAATGGCTAGAAAACAATATGAAGATCCTGATAATATTTATACTTCCCCAAATTCAAAAGTATCAATAAATAAACTTGATGAGTAAGACTTTGAAAAATTGCAACAAGCAGAATACAGAATGGTTGCTTCTCAAATCTTAAAATTAATTGCTCAACCGATTGAAGTTCATTCAATGAAAGATATACTAAAAATTCATGAGTTTCTTTTTCAAGATTTGTACTAGCGGGCAGGGTAGTACTGGAAAGGGAACATTTCAAAACAAGAGCATGCTTTTATGGCGATGCAATCGTTTGGAACAGCTGAGTCATATATGAACTCTTTAATTCAAGATTATTATAAGAATGCAAATACAAGGGACAAAGTTATTAGGCATTTAGCGTCAATATTAGCTAATGAAAATTATTTGCACCCTTTTCGTGAAGGAAATGGGAGGACTCAGCGTGAAGTGATTCGATCCCTAGGCTTAGCTAAGGGTTATGATTCGGAATTTAATGTTGAACTTGATGATGAGATTTATAATTTATCTCTGGATGGGACTGTTCATTGAGATATCAAGAAGTTGGAACAATTGGTCGATAAAATTTTAGTGAAAATCAACTAATTTTAGAAACTTTTAGCAGACCTTTCAAAAATATAGGAAGAGTATATCTACACCAAACCTCAAAATTAGCTTGCCCATACTTGTCAAAAAACCATGCTCATTTCATACTCATATTCGAAAATAGACAAAGATATGGCAGAAAAACGCTGATTTAATCGGAATCAGAAACGAATTAACATTACCAGACCAATTTTACTAAGGGGATGTTCAGATGACAGAGAAAGTATTATATCAACATGGTACATTAGGTGCGCTAATGGCGGGACTGATGGACGGGACTACTTCCATTGCGGGGGTCTTGAAGTACGGTACACTAGGTCTTGGAACATTACATGGGTTAGACGGCGAAGTGATATTTTTAGACGGTGAAGCCTATCAAGGTAGATCAGATGGTGCATTGATCCATTTGTCCGGAGAAGAGTCCACTCCTTATGCGGCAATCACTGCATTTTCAGCGGACCGTTCATTTACAGTCCAACATCTATCTAGCGAAGCATTAAAAGAAAAAATCCTGAAGGACGAAGCAGGGAAAAATCTCTTTTTAGCAGTCAAGATCAGCGGTTTATTTAAAGATATGCATATCCGGATCATGCCAAAACAAGAAAAACCATATCGACGCTTAGCGAAGATCTCAGAATCCCAGCCAGAGTTTCATCGATCAGATATTCAAGGGACAATTGTTGGGTTTTATACACCGGAATTATTTCAAGGGGTGGCTGCTGCAGGCTTCCATTTGCATTTTATTGACGATGAGAAAACATTTGGAGGGCATATCCTCGATTTTACTGTGTCGCAAGGAACAGTAGAAATCAGTCAAATGGAATCTTTGGTGCAACATTTTCCGACGAATGATCCGACTTTTATCCAAAATGAAATCGACTATGCAGATCTAGCTGCTGAAATCGAGCAAGCAGAATGATCTAGTCATTAAGAAACAAAAATAAAACCATAGCGTTGCTCCTTGAATTAGGCTATAATTTTGGGCATAGAAGGAGTGATTTTGGATGTTATGGACAGAAAAAGAAAAAAGAGATGCTTATGAAATTTTGCTACTCCAACAAAAAGGACTTTTAGAAGCAGAAGACAACTGGTTGGCCAATTTAGCTAATTCCTCTGCATTATTGAATGAAACATTACCTCAAACAGTCTTTGCCGGCTATTATTTATATGATGGACAAGAATTGATTTTAGGCCCTTTCCAAGGTAGAGTGTCATGTACCCGTATCAAAATGGGAAAAGGTGTTTGTGGCGAAGCAGCAGAAAAACAAAAAACATTGATCGTTGCGAATGTGAAAACCCATGAAAATTATATTTCATGTGATTCAGCCGCACAATCTGAAATCGTAGTACCTATGATCAAAGAAGGTCGATTGATCGGAGTACTTGATATCGATTGTGGTGTGACCGAGGGCTACGATGCTTTAGATCAAGAATTTTTGGAACAATATGTTGAGTTATTGTTAGGTGATTTTCCTGTAAATGTTATGAAATAAAGTGAAAAAGAGTTGAAAAAAGGTGTTTGATCACTTTTTTTCAACTTTTTTTTAATTTATTGAATATTTTTGTTTTCATAATCTAATTTTAATGTTATTATCATTTTATAAAATATTAAAGAACCAAGAGGAGAATGAGTTATGACAAGCGAAACAATCGTTTTAGGACAAAAATATGTATGTTATCCAATCGGCATCAAAAATAAAGTAGTCGGAGAAGTAATTGGAAAATTAGAAAACTGTGTGATTATGAGTGTGGAGGAATATGATTGTACAGATCACTTAGATATTCTAGAGAAATGTGGGAAAGTTGTCGCAAAATATACAGATATCTTTGAGTTGAGTCCCGTTGAACAGGTCTTTCAGTCACCAACCAAGCTGTACACACAAGCAATGGTATCTTAAAGTGATGAATACGCCTATCGCCTAGCAGGAAGTCTGATTTGAATAAGCTATTGTTAATTATCAGACTTCCTTTAATTTGCATACATAATAGAAGCAATTGAACATTCATACATAATCGTTAAGAAATAGAATACTCGAATACAGACAGTTGAAGAAGGGGCAAGTTAAAAGTGAAAATAACTTTTAACTTGCTTCTTTTTCTTTTTACTTTACAAAAGGAAGTAAATGATTTATATTATTGACAAGTCAATAATTGATTAGTCAAAGATAGTAGGAGGCAACATTATGGAGCTGAGAAAGTTAAGTCAATTGCTTTATCAAATAAAAATCATCAGTCAAGAAGGAACAGCTTTATTTGAAAAAGAAACTGGATTTAGTTTAACGAGGTACGAGATCTTGATGTTCTTACAAGAAAACGGGGAATGTTTGCAAAATAAGTTACAGAGCGATTTAAAAATCGATTTGGCAGCTATTTCACGTCATCTAAAGATATTAGAACAAAAAGGATATGTGATCAGAAAAAGAAATGAGAACAATAATCGTGAAGTATTCGTTTCTTTGTCCGATAAAGCAGTGAATGAATTGACCGAGTGTGAAAAAAATCATCAAGAATCAGATGACTCCCTGTGTGTTTCGCTATCAGATGAAGAAATCGATCAACTGACTAAATTACTAGATAAATTATACTAAAAATCAAAACGAAGAAAGAAGCGGTTAAGTAATGAATAAAACTCTAGCAAACAATGATTTTTCTGATATCGTCTTTGGCAGAAAATCAATCCGTGTGTACGATGAAAATGTGAAAATCCCTCATGAAGAAATGTTGGAAATGATCCAAGAAGCAACAACAGCACCATCTTCTGTGAATCTACAACCTTGGCGCTTTGTAGTAGTTGAAAGCGAAGAAGCAAAAGCGAAATTGAAACCATTGATCCGTTTCAACACAAAACAAAATGATACATCATCTGCCATGGTCTTGATTTTTGGTGATATGAATTGCTATGAATACGGAGAAGAAATCTATGATCAAGCTGTGGAAGAAGGCAAAATGCCAGCAGAAGTTCGTGACGAACAACTAGCAGCGATCATTCCTTATTACAAAAATTTCACACGTGAACAAATGAATGACGTAGTGAAGATCGATTCAAGTTTAGCAGCTATGCAATTTATGTTAACTGCACGTAGCCATGGATATGATACAAATCCAATCGGCGGATTTGAAGCAGACCAATTAGCCGAAGCTTTCGATTTGGACAAAGAACGTTATGTCCCTGTAATGATCTTGTCAGTTGGTAAAGCAGTCGATCAAGGCTACGAATCTGTTCGTTTAGCTTCAGAAAAAATCACTTCTTTCAAATAGAAAGAAAAAGGAGACGGACGAATGATCATCATCAATGCAAAATTTACCATCAAAGAAGCAAAACGCGCTGAATTTTTAGAAGAAGCGACACAATTGATCGAAGCGACTAGAAAAGAAGATGGCTGCTTGAGTTATCAATTGTATGAGTCAACGGAACAAGTAAATGTCTTTGTGATGGTTGAAAACTGGCGTGACGAACAAGCAATCGAAGGACATAACCAAAGTCCATTGTTGCAACAATTGTTCAAAAATATGCCTGAATATGCAGAAAAAGAAACAGAATTGAATGTCGCGAAAACACTTGCTTAAAAGGATTCGCTGACACGTTCTTTTGCGATCGAAGCAGCTAAAGTAGAAAGAACGTTCACTTTAAGAGGGAGCAAGAAAAGTCTGATGTCTATTCATCCCTAAGACCTTTCTTGCTTCGCTCAAGAAGTGAAGCATCTACTCGAAAAGCAAACAACCATATTGAAAAAAAACTACATATATGGTATATTATGTAAGTATCTTGAAAATACCGTAACCCATTTTATTAAGGGGACGTTACGGATTCGACAGGCACAGTTCGAGCTTGAATTGCGTTTCGTAGGTTACGTCTACGCTAAAACGTTACAGTTAAATATAACTGCTAAAAACGAAAACAACTCTTACGCTTTAGCTGCCTAAAAACAGTTAGCGTAGATCCTCTCGGCATCGCCCATGTGCTCGAGTAAGGGTCCTAACTTTAGTGGGATACGTTTCAACTTTCCGTCTGTAAGTTGAAAAAGAGAACATCAGACTAGCGATACAGAATGCCTGTCACTCGGCAAGCTGTAAAGCGAACCTCTAAATGAGTTGACTATGAACGTAGATTTTTAAGTGGCGATGTGTTTGGACGCGGGTTCGACTCCCGCCGTCTCCATTCGGAGAAATCACACGATTTAGCTGAACGCTAGAATCCTTTTTATGAAGGATTTTAGCGTTTTTAGTTTTCAGTTTTCAGTTGTTCTTGCTTTTATGAAAATTTATCTAGGTCAAAATCCAGGTCAAAAATGTTTTTATATTGTATTTTCTTTTTTGAAGTCGGAAAATCACCGTTTCTTTGCGTATAATAGAGTTGGAGGATGAATTGTGATATTATGATCAATTACTTTTTTTACTTGAATAAGTAAAATACAGGTCATAGTGTATTTTTTAACCTATGGATGCTCTAGGCAGGAGGAAAGAAAATGAGAAATGAGAAGATATTGGCGATCGATGAAGATCTAACATTTAGAAGAATGATTTGGAAGGCCTTACAACCAGCTGGTGTATTGATCTATCAAAGTGATTCCGTCGAAAAAACACTGGATATCATGTCTAGAGTGACTTTTGATCTATATCTCTTAGATATTCGTTTAGCCCATCAAACAGATGGCTACCATATTGTTCAACTCATCCGAGAGCAAGACAGTCTTTCTCCCATCGTTTTTTTTACCGAACAACAAAATGAGATTGAAATTATCACTGGATTGGAGATGGGAGCAGATTATTACATCACTAAACCATTCAATCCGACACTGCTAAAGGCGCAAGTTCTCGCTATTTTGGACAGACACAACGTACTTAAAGAACAAACGACAAAGTGCAAAAAAAATAAAATCAGTATAGGTGATTTTTGCTTTGACAAAGCGCTTTATCGTTTATATAAAAAAGGCAAATCCATTGAGTTGTCTTCAAAAAAAATCAAGCTGATGCAATTCTT
This sequence comes from Enterococcus pernyi, assembly GCF_045371165.1. NCBI lineage: Bacteria > Bacillati > Bacillota > Bacilli > Lactobacillales > Enterococcaceae > Enterococcus > Enterococcus pernyi. The sequence continues at coordinate 56,616 of NZ_JBIQDM010000002.1, read as the reverse complement.
TATAGAAAATCCCGAACAGGTTTTTTCAAAGGAACAAATTTATCAAAGTGTTTGGAATGACAGTGAGCTGGATGCCAATACCATTATGGTTTTTATCAATCACTTACGAAACAAAATCGAAGATGATCCAAAAAATGTCCAGTACCTCAGAACGGTTAGAGGACTTGGTTATATTTTCTTACCCTCTGGTAAAGAAAGTAATCCTTCTAATTGAGCGAAAAAAATACCTAATGAAAGTAAATCTGCTGCACCACCAGGACTTAGATTGCGTTTGGTCAATCGTTGATCATAGATCGTTAATTCATCAAGTAGCTGCTTCCGTGGAAGCTTTGCTTGATGAATTTTTTTTGTCTCTTGTTGTACTTTTTGCCACTCCTGAATACCGCCTCGGTGAAGTATATTCCCGTCTTCGATTTCGCTCATCAATAAAACCAAGGCACGTAGAAAGACTTCATCGGGCGCATGATAGTTTGCTGAACGTAAGTAGGGAAGAAGAATGGAAGCAAGACTGGGATAACACTGAGCAGCTTCGCCACGAATACCTGAAATACCATGCACCAAAAAAAGCTCTTCCCCATGTGTACGCTGTGTCTTCCGCGCTAAATCATGAAAATCCTCTTTGATCAAATCATGGGTCAGTTCTCCGGTAAGCTTTAAAATTTGCTCCGTCTGTTTGGCGTTTAATGGAAGTCTTTGGATAAAACACTGTTGCATGTGCCAACCGATCGCGCCCAAGATGACTGCAAACGAAAAATTCGCTCCTTTATGTGTGTTGATGTCATTTGTTGCGTCAAGCATTGCTTGCTCTGCTTGATATCCAGTCTGCCTTAGCTGTTCAAATAATGATTTTGTGTTTCCTTTATGGGTAAGACCTAATGCGATATATTTTTGAAAAAAAGGTGTTAAGGTTTGGATACTTATTTGAAAAGTCTGAAAATCCATATCTGTATGCGCGCCATTTGAAATAGGATCGACTAATCCTGGTTTTGGACTTAATGCTACTTCGTAAAACAAAGCGTGCTGTGCAGCCTGTGCGATCGTACCGATCAGTTTGTGGTCAGTCAATTTTTCTACGCTCCATTTCAGCTAAAATAAATTGTAATGAACGATCTAAATGCTCGTGGGTGATCAAAGTGATTTGTTCTGCATTTTTTGTTTGCATCCCGCGATAGATCAGCCAATGTTCTTCAAGGGCTTTATCCCTGCGTCTGGATGAACGAATGGCGATATCGCGAAAATAAACGAGGTAAGCTTGTAACTCTAAGACAATGGATTTTAAACGGAGCATGTGGCTTTTTTCATAGATGAACGTATTGAAGTCCGAAAAATTTTGCAAGACTTTTTCTGTTTGATCTGCTTGATTATAGCTTTCGCCTCGTAATAATAGTTCTTTCAGCTCAATGAAATCTTCTTTTGTCATCTGATTCATTGCTTTGATCGTGGCAAGTGTATCTAAAGATTTACGGATATCATAGATTTCGTAAGCGTCTTTTATGCGGATACCTTTGACGACGATGCCGATTTTGGGTACGTGTTCAACCAATTTTTCATTGACTAATTGTTTCATTGCTAAGCGAATAGGTGTACGGCTGATATTCAATTCTTCGGCTAAGACTTTTTCGTTGATCCGCGTATTGGCAGGGATATCGCCAAGAATGATCGTTTTACGAAACGCTTCATAAATAAGCACATTCAATGTCTTATTTTGTGTGAGGTCCAAATTTTTACGTAATGCTTCAACAACCTTGTTCATTTCTTCTCCCCATTTCTACTTTTGCTATAAAAAACTAAGTCAATGAATAAGTCTATCATGCTTTATCCTTCGCCTCATGAGAAATGACTAAAATGTGAGTGACTTTTATTTTACAAATCGGAATAAAGTGTCCGTCTGGAAATCTCTGAGAAATTGTTCCGTAACATCGAAAAAGAGAGGATCAATTGTTTTCTACTATTACGGAGCACTTCTCAGAGTGGACATCTACTTTAGACGGTTGTTTTTATTGGGAAATATAAAATGGCATATAGCCAAAAAGAATAATTGTGACGACAAAAATAGTAAAAATACCCAAGGCATATTTTCCAGCTTCTCGTTGCCATTTCCCCATATCCAATCCGGTCAAACGTAACAAAAGATAGATAAAAGCGACTAAAGGACTGAGCAAATGGAAGGCTTGACCCATCAAAGAGGCGAGAGCCATTTGCATATTCGTAAAGCCATAGGTATGTCCGGCTTCTGCTAAAACGGGTAATACACCGAAATAAAAACCGTCATTTGAAATAAAGAAAGTACCGGGCGCTGAAATCAACGCAATGACTAATCCCCAGAATCCTGCTAGTTGTTTTGGAATGAGATAAGTAAAGCTATTCGCGAGTGCTTCAGCCATACCGGAACCTTGGAAAAGCCCCATGAAAACTCCTGCTGCAAAAACTAAAATCACGACTTGCACTGCATCGCCACCATTTGCACCAATACGGGCGGATTGATCTTTTAGATTAGGGTAATTGACCATTAAGGCAATGCATGTTCCTACTAAAAATAATAAAAGAGGTGGTAAGGCAATCGAAGAGATAAACGAGCTTGCAACCAACCAGGCAATCAACACGATCGTGAGTATCCCATTGAATACAAAATTTTTAGGACAGCGCATTTTGACTGTTTCAGGATCGGTGATTTTAGTGATTTCTTCAATTTCCTCATTTGATAATTGGGTAATACCTAAACGGTCACGTTCTTGTTTTCCCATCCGGCGTGCAACGAAAAAAATGACATAAAGCAAAGACAAGATCATTCCAGGAGCTAGGTAAGACAAGATATCCGCATCGACTTCCAATACTGCCATCGCTCGAGCGGTCGGTCCACCCCAAGGTAATAGATTCATGATGGTATTTTGAAGAATGATCAATACCCCTAAGTTCATCATTTTCATGTTTAATTTTTTATAGATAGGAATAAAAGCGGAACAGCAAATCAACGTAGTCGTTGTCCCATCGCCATTCAGCGAAACGGTTGCGGCAACGATCGCAGTTGCCATTAAAACTTTCATCGGATCGCCTTTGGCAAAATAAATCATTTTTTTAGTGATTGGATCAAATAGACCAGCGTCTAACATGATTGAAAAATATAAAATGGCAAATAATAGCATGATTCCTGTATTTGAAGTTGTTTTGATGCCTTCTAATACAAAATCGCCAATATTTCCTTTCTTTGAAGCACCAGAAATCATTGCAATTAAGGTAAATAAAAGTGGAATAACCACAAGGGAAGTAAAAGGGGACATTTTCTTTTTCATGATGACATACATGAAGATAATGATCATTGCATAAGATAAAACGGTTAGTAACATACGCTTCTCCTTTTCTGATTGCATTGTTTGTAAGCGGTATCAAAATTAGATGGGTAGAAAATTATTCTTAGGACAGAAAGAGTTGTGTGTTTCTAAAATTGACGCCTCCTTGACGACTCTAGGATAAGCAATATTTTAAAGGGAAGATAGATGAAGTAAGAAAAAAGAACATGAAAAAAACAATTTGGTCTACCTAATCTTATCGAATGCTTAATAGTACCTTAACAGAACATTAATTCATTGGAAAAAGCTTTTATATCAATGTTTGTATTGCTTTTTTTGCCTGATTCAAGAAAAAGAAACAACAAAAAAACAATCTTATATCAGTTTGGAAAACATAATTGGTTGAATCATCCTATAATAAAAATAAGGACAGAAAAGAAGAAAGGAGCAAGAAGTATGTGGCTGTTTACAAAACGAAGAAAGAAGCAACAACCAGCAGTGAAGCCCAATCCCACAATAGTAGAAAGAGACAATGAAAAGCCAGAAAAAATGAAACCGGTTCCTGCATATATTGATGCTGCGCCAGCTGATATTCAGCTTGTCAGCGTGGTAGCTGCAAGTTTAGCAGCAGAATATGATCCGGAGAGTCGATTCATTATCAAAAAAATCAAGCAGAGAAATCCGGAAGCAATTTTGGTTTCACTGATTGCTACAGGTGTAGCAGCGGGAGTCAATCCAAATAGTCAGTTTATTATACGAAAAATAGCCAAAAAATAAATGTTTTGGAGGAGAAAAAATGTTGCGGAAATTCAAAATCTCAATTGATGGAAAAGAATATTTAGTGGAAATGGAAGAAATCGGTGGAAGTCCGCAAACGAATCCAGTTCCAACACCAGAACGATCTACACCAGTTGAAGCGGTCATACCATCAGAGGTCTCAACAACTGTACCAGAAACGAAATCCTCAGTCGGAGCGGGAGCGGATGCGATGACTTCGCCGATGCCAGGCACGATTTCTCGTTTATTAGTTACAGTTGGGGAGGTAGTGGAAATCAATCAACCTTTGATGATTTTAGAAGCGATGAAAATGGAAAATGAAATCGTTGCTGGAAAAGCTGGTCAAGTGACTGGAATCCATATCAGTCAAGGAGAAATGGTGAATCCTGGTGATCCACTTATCACGATTAGTTAAATGTTCGCTTTGAGAGTAGAGTCATTTTGGTGACTCTTGGTATTCAGTATTAAGTAAAAGGAAGTGACATCTGTGGAAACACTTATTGAAGGAGTTATTGGCATGGGGCAAGAGCCGGGACGCATCGTGATGATGGTGATTGGCGGAGTCCTCATGTACCTTGGGATAAAAAAAGAATATGAACCAACGTTACTCGTACCGATGGGGTTAGGTACGATCTTAGTTAATTTCCCTAATTCAGGTGTGCTGAGTGCCGGTGGTGAGGCCGGCGCGTTCCAAATTTTGTTTGATATGGGGATTACGACGGAGCTATTTCCGCTCTTATTATTCATTGGTATTGGTGCAATGATCGATTTCGGTCCCTTGTTACAAAATCCATTTTTATTACTTTTTGGAGCCGCCGCACAATTTGGGATTTTCTTTACGATCATCGTAGCGATCCTATTAGGTTTTGATTTGAATGATGCAGCTTCTATTGGCATCATCGGAGCAGCGGATGGACCAACTTCCATTTTTGTCGCGAACACGTTGAATTCGAAATATATGGGTGCCATCATGGTGGCTGCCTATTCGTATATGGCCCTCGTGCCAATCATTCAGCCAGTTGCGATCAAAGCTGTGACGACTAAAAAAGAGCGACGTATTCGAATGAATTATCGTGCAGGGGAAGTGTCGCAAACAGCAAAAATCCTTTTTCCTTTAGTTATTTCAGTCGTCGCTGGTTTGATTGCGCCTGTCTCTCTGCCACTTGTTGGGTTTTTGATGTTTGGAAATTTGTTACGAGAATGTGGGGTATTGGATCGTTTGTCGATCACTGCTCAGAATGAGTTAGTCAATCTCATCAGCATATTATTAGGGATCGCCATTTCGGTCAAAATGCAGTATGAAGAATTTTTACAGATCGATACGTTGATGGTTATCGGTCTAGGGCTGGTTGCTTTCATTATGGACTCGATCGGTGGAGTATTGTTTGCTAAATTGTTAAATTTATTCCGAAAAGAGAAAATCAATCCAATGATCGGAGCAGCAGGAATCTCTGCTTTTCCAATGTCTAGTCGCGTCATTCAGAAAATGGCAACAGAAGAAGACCCACAGAACTTTATTTTGATGCACGCAGCTGGAGCCAATGTATCTGGTCAGATTGCTTCAGTGATTGCCGGCGGCTTATTGCTCGCCTTATTGGTATAAGAAAGGAGAAAAACGATGTCAGCAGAGTTAATCAAATCTCTTGAACTACTAGTTTTAGGATGGGGTGGCGTATTCGTTGTTATCTTGATCATTTATCTTGCTTCGATGCTATTGAGTCGCTTGTTTCCAGTAAGAAAATAAAAAGAAGGTCTTGTACATGTATACAATCAAAAGATTATGGTTGGAAAAGGACGCTCAAGTCTATCAACAATGGCTGGAGCTGATCGAAAAATCCGGTCTCACATTGAATGAAAAGGTTGACTATACCGTTGGGATCTATCAAGAAGAGCAGCTGATTGCCACCGGTTCTTATGAGCGTAATATTTTAAAATATTTGGCTGTTGCGAAAGATTTCCAATCAGAAAATTTGTTGACGAAGCTCGTTCAGCAATTAATTGATCATTTATCCGAAGAAAACAAAAGGCATTTCTTTGTCTACACAGATCCTAGTAATCACTCCATTTTTCATGCTATGGGATTTAAAGAGATCATTGCCACTGAAACCATATTGTTTATGGAACAAGGTACACCTGACTTTCAAGATTATCTTGCCATGTTGAAGGCAAAAAAGAAAAAAGGTACAGGCTGTGGGATTGTGATGAATGCCAATCCTTTTACAAAAGGACATCAGTACTTGGTGGAGTGCGCAGCCAAACAAGCAGACCAAGTCTACCTTTTTATCCTGTCAGAAGATTGTTCAGAATTTTCCTTTTCTGAACGGTTCGAAATGGTCAAGCAAGGGGTCGCGCATGTAAAAAATGTCACGATTTTGCCGACTGAAGATTATCTGATTTCTTCCGCCACATTTCCTGCCTATTTTTTAAAGGAACATGCTACAGAAGAAGCGGCAAAAGCGCAAGGTACTTTGGATGCGCTACTTTTTAAAGAAAAAATCGCACCGATACTTAAAATTGAAAATCGGTTTGTCGGTGAAGAACCCTACTCTAAGATAACTGAAATCTATAATGAAACGTTGAAAAAGGTATTTGGAGAATCGCTTTCTTTGATCGTCCTACCACGCAAACGTATCAAAAGAGTAGCAATCAGTGCAACAAAAGTCCGAAAAGCCTTACAAGAAGATGACTTGCAGACATTACAAGCGTATTTGCCTGCTTCGACTTATAACTATATCAAAAATCATAAACGTAATAGAGGTGACAGGAAGTGAAAATTTATCAAAGTGCAGTGGCTGGAACAATTGAATCCAGTGATATCATGATCACGATCGATCCAAAGATAGAAAAAGGCATTGAACTTTCCTTGACAAGCAATGTCGAAAAACAATTTGGTCACCAAATCAGAAAAGTCATTATGGACACCCTTCAACAGTTAGGCATTGAAGCCGCCAAAGTAACAGCTGTCGATAAAGGTGCGCTTGATTGTACGATCCAGGCAAGGACGATTACAGCAGTCCATCGAGCTGGAAAGCAAGAGCGCTATGATTGGAAGGAGATCAATTCATGGAATGTTTAAGGAGAACGATGATGTTTGTCCCTGGTGCAAATGCAGCGATGCTGAGAGATGCGCCATTATACGGTGCAGATTCACTCATGTTTGATTTGGAAGACGCCGTATCCTTAAAAGAAAAAGATTCGGCACGCTTGCTCGTTCATATGGCATTAAAAACATTTGACTATAGCAAAGTAGAAACGGTCGTTCGAATCAACGCATTGGCGGCTGGGGGTGATCAAGACATTGAGGCAATGGTATTAGCAGGGATCGATGTCATTCGCTTGCCAAAAACAGAAACCGCACAAGACATCATCGAGGTTGATCAGGTCATCACTTCAGTGGAAGAAACCTATCAAATCCCAATGGGAACCACAAAAATGATGGCAGCGATCGAATCTGCAGAAGGGGTATTGAATGCAAGAGAAATCGCTAAAGCTTCCAAACGGTTAGTTGGCATCGCGTTAGGTGCCGAAGATTATGTGACCAATATGAAAACCCAACGATATCCAGATGGGCAAGAATTGTCTTTTGCCCGAAATATGATCCTTCATTCAGCCAGAGCTGCTGGTATTGCAGCAATCGATACTGTCTATTCAGATGTTGAAAATCTTGAGGGATTTCAAACAGAAGTTCGTCTGATCAAGCAACTAGGCTTTGATGGGAAATCAGTGATCAACCCACGTCAGATTCCATTAGTCCATGCTATTTATGAACCAACAGAAAAAGAGATCCAAGCAGCGAAAGAAGTGATCTGGGGTATCCAAGAAGCGGAAGCAAAAGGTTCAGGCGTGATTTCTGTGAATGGCAAGATGGTGGACAAACCAATCGTCGAGCGAGCAGAAAGAGTGATTGCTCTTGCAAAAGCAGCGAAGTTGATCAGAGAGGAGGAGATCTAGAAATGGTTGTAAATAAAGTTGGCAAAGAGATTCCACAAACAGCAACAGTTGCTCATCGTCTGTACGAAGGTGAGTTGGACCATATTGAACCATACAAGGAAGCCAGTAGAAACATCCATCCTGTCCGATCAAATGAGAAAAAAATAGTGGGAAGTCTCAAAGAAGCCATTGAAAAAACAGGGCTGAAAGATGGAATGACGATTTCTTTTCATCATCATTTCCGTGAAGGAGACTTTGTACTTAATAAGGTCATGGAAGAGATTGCCTCGTTAGGAATCAAAGATATCACGATCGCACCAAGTTCAATCGCAAATGTCCATGAACCTTTGATTGATCATATAAAAAATGGCGTTGTGACAGGAATTACCACAAGCGGTTTGCGGGATAAAGTAGGTGCAGCGATTTCGCAAGGAATCATGGAAAAACCAGTAATCATTCGTTCCCATGGTGGACGAGCGCGAGCAATTGCATCCGGTGATCTGCATATTGATGTCGCTTTTTTAGGGGCGACGAGTTCAGATGAATATGGAAATGCCAATGGAACCACTGGAAAGGCCATTTGCGGATCACTAGGTTATGCCATGGTCGATGCAAAATATGCGGATCAAGTGGTCATCCTCACAGATACATTAGTTTCTTTTCCTAATATCCCAATCAGTATTGCACAGACGGATGTCGATTATGTTGTAGAAGTGGAAGCGATAGGTGATCCCGAAGGCATTGCCAAAGGTGCGACACGCTTTACTAAAAATCCTAAAGAACTTTTGATCGCAGAGTATGCAGCAAAAGTTATCACTCATTCGCCTTATTATCAACAGGGATTCTCCTTTCAAACTGGCACAGGTGGTGCGGCACTGGCAGTTACCCGTTTTTTACGCGAAGCAATGTTGAAAGACCAAATGACTGCTAGTTTTGTTTTAGGTGGAATTACAAATGCGATGGTGGAATTACTGGAGGAAGGTTTAGTAGAAAAGATTATTGATGTCCAGGATTTCGATCATTTATCTGCGATTTCTTTAGGTGAAAACAACCAACATTATGAAATAGATGCAAGTATGTATGCTTCTCCAGCAAGTAAAGGTGCTATGGTAAATCAGCTAGATACAGCCATTGTGTCTGCGCTAGAAATCGATACGGCTTACAATGTCAATGTCATGACTGGTTCAGATGGAGTGATTCGTGGAGCTGTTGGCGGGCATCCAGATACAAGCATGGGTTGTAAAATGAGCCTGGTGATCACGCCACTCGTTCGTGGACGGATACCCACTGTTGTTGATCATGTCAATACGGTTGTGACTCCCGGAACTAGCATTGATGTCTTAGTTACGGAAGTAGGTATCGCCATCAATCCTGAACGTCAAGATCTGATCGAGTATTTTAAGGGTGTAGATATACCGCAATATACGATTGACGAGCTTAAACAAAAAGCATATGCCATCGTTGGCGAGCCTTCAGCCATCCAGTATGGCGAAAAAATCGTTGCCTTGGTGGAATATCGCGATGGCACATTGATCGACGTGGTCAAAAATGTGTAGCAAATTATTCAATGGACCAATTGTGACGCATGAAGAGATCCTTATCGCAAGAGAGGCCCGTGCTAAAAGACAAAGAAAATTATTGGTAGCAAATCCACAACATGTGTTGCTTTCAGCAACTACGAATATACCAGGTCCTGTCAAAACGTCAGAAGAAATCGCACAAGTCTTTCATATAGTGGTCGAAGCTATAGAAGAATGTGTTTCAGAAGTCACTCCATTGGTCCAGTTGTACCGTAAGAAAAAAACAGGTTACGAGTATTTTTTGCTTCTTCCTTTAAGAAAAGAGCTACTAAAAAAGCGCATGATCGAACTCGAAGAAACATGCCCCTATGGTCGATTAGTTGATCTTGATGTACTTTTTTGGGAAGAAGGAAAGATGCAGCAGTTGAGTCGCGAGATGCTGGGATATAACCAACGGACATGTTACGTGTGTAACGAAGTAGCCAAAGTTTGTAGTCGCGAACAGAAACATTCCCTTCAAATGATACGCACACATATCCAGCAACTTGTTGAGAAAGGAAGGAAGTAAATGGCAAAAAAAATCCAAATGATGGAAACCGTTTTGCGTGATGGGCAACAAAGCTTGATTGCCACAAGAATGAGTACAGCAGACATGTTGCCAATCCTGAAAACAATGGATCAAGCAGGCTACCATTCATTAGAGATGTGGGGTGGCGCTACCTTTGATGCGTGCTTACGTTTCTTAAATGAAGATCCATGGGAGCGTTTGCGTATGATTCGTTCACAAGTCAAACAAACAAAGCTACAAATGTTGCTTCGAGGACAAAACCTCCTTGGGTACAAAAATTACGCAGATGATGTAGTCAAAGAATTTGTCGAGAAATCGATCAAGAATGGCATTGATAGTATTCGTGTGTTTGACGCATTGAATGATGTCCGAAATTTACAGACTGCTATTGTGACAGCTAAAGAAGCTGGTGGTCATTGCCAAACAGCTATTTCTTATACGACGAGTGAGATCCATACGATCGATTATTTTGTAAGGTTAGCAAAAGAAATGGCGGATACTGGAGCAGATTCGTTATGTATCAAAGATATGGCGGGCGTATTGACCCCGCAAACGGGTTACAAATTGATCAGTCGAATCAAAGATGCTGTTCCATTACCATTAGAAGTCCATACCCATGCAACAAGTGGGATCGCTGAAATGACCTATTTAAAAGCAGTTGAAGCAGGGGCGGACATCATCGATACGGCTATCTCTTCTTTTGCGGGTGGAACGAGCCAACCTGCAACTGAATCAATGGCTTTGGTGCTTGAAGAAATGGGCTATGAGACAGGGCTAGATATGAAAAAAGTAACAAAAATAGCAGAATACTTCAATCCGATCAGAGATCGTTTTCGCGAAGAAGGGATGTTAAATCCTAAAGTCAAGGACATTGAACCTAAAACATTGATTTATCAAGTGCCTGGCGGTATGTTATCTAATTTATTAAGTCAGTTGACGGAACAAGGATTACAAGAGAGATATGAAGAAGTATTAGCAGAAGTGCCAAAAGTTCGAGCAGATCTTGGCTTTCCGCCACTCGTTACTCCGTTGTCCCAAATGGTAGGAACTCAAGCGCTGATGAATGTACTTTCTGGTGAGCGATATAAACTCGTCCCAACTGAAATCAAAGAATATGTTCGAGGGTTGTACGGCCGTCCTCCAGCACCAATCGCTGAAGCCATCCAACAAACAATCATTGGTGATGAACAAGTGATCCAGGAACGACCCGCAGATTTACTAGCACCTCAATTGTCGCTACTCAAAAAAGAAATCAGTGAGTATGCAAAATCACCAGAAGATCTTTTAAGCTATGCCTTGTTCCCTCAACAAGCCAAAGATTTCTTAGGGCGTCGCGAAGACCGCTTCTATGACGTACCACTGCAAACGGTTGAAGTGATGATCGACATGGACTGATGTCAAAACAAGGATTCGGTTTTTAGCCGCAGTTGAGAGATAGTAAAATAAAGGTGGATATATGTCATTTTAGAGATGTTGAGTAGATAAAATTCCCTACTCATGGACTTAGGGGCGATGTCTGAATCCTCAGTCTTGGGCGAGATTAACAATAAAAAAGGAACTGCTTGAACAGTCCCTTTGGAAAGCGCCGCTAAAAAAGGCGCCAAAAATTTCATTCGGTATAGTAGAAATAGTCGTCCTCTGTTAAAGTGACGGCTATTTTGTTTTGTCATGTTTAAGCAGTTCCACAATCAAATCAATTCAAAATGCTTCAATGCGTGAACGATCCCGCCTTCGGTATTTTTCTTCGTAATGAAGGTTGCAAGTTCTTTTAACTCATCATAGGCATTGCCCATTGCGATTTTGTGATCGCAAGCTTCGAGTAAGGCAAAATCGTTCGGTCCGTCACCAAAACCAAAAGTCGGAACATTTTCCAATTGTAACGTTTCTTTTAAGTGTTTGACGCCTGCACCTTTTGAAATACCCTTTCTGACCGTATCAATCGAATAAGGACTATTGCGGTAAAAAGTCATGTCTGGGAAACGTTCATGATAATATTCATCACCTGATTCGGAAAGAATCAGCAACATATTGATCGGATGATCCTGAAAAGCGGAAGGATCGATTGGTGGCACATCTGAATGGATAAAGCCATAAGCTTTTCTCATGGTCTCTGTGTGATGAGTACTCCAAATGTTCTCTCTATTATAAAAACAAAGGGCATGACCTTGCTCTTCGATATGGTCACGCATTTGTTGACATTCTTCTTTAGAAAAGCGTACAGAATAAATTTCTTCTCCCTCTACGCTAATGCAAGAACCATTCATTGTTACAGCGGAAGTAATACCCGCATCACGCATGATTTGTTTGATTTCCATTTCTGTCCGTCCAGTAGCGATAACAGGTAGGATATCATTCTCTTTTAATACTTGGATTGCTGCGGCGATCTCAGGAGTTATTTTAGAATGTCCATCTAATAAAGTTCCATCGAGATCGAAAAATGTGATTGCTTGATAGTTTGTCACAAATAAAACTCCTTTTTCATTTGACTATCTTTATCTTATCAAAGAATGAACAAAAGACAAACGTTTCGTGAAGAATTACTGAACTTATTGGTTCAGCAACCATTTTAGAGTATACTATAGACAGAGATTGGAGAGTGAAATCATGATTTTTTTAACAGTTGGTCTTTTTTTGACCTTGATAGGGCTCTTATTTTTAATTTTGCCTTCTAAAGGTAATTTACCTTTCTATGGTTATCATTCAGAACGTGCCACAAGATCCGACGAACATTGGCGGATTGCCCAACGAACAAGCGGAAAATATTTCTTGATTTTCGGATTATTGATGACCTTGATCGGCTACGGATTAAAAATCACAGGACATACCAATTTTTTTATTATTGAAATGTTGGTCTTAGTGTTTCCGATCATGCCGATTTTTATATTAACAGAAAAAAAATTACAAACTTACGATTTGATAAATGGAGGAGACGAGCATGAACATTTTAATGATTGAAGATAATCAATCCGTATCTGAAATGATGCAGATGTTTTTTTTGAATGAAGGATGGGAAGCAACCTTCAAATACGACGGAAAAGAAGGATTAGATGCGTTTTTAGAGAATCCGCAACATTGGGATATGGTCACGTTGGATCTTAATCTTCCGACAATGGATGGCATGATGGTTGGACGAGAAATCCGAAAAGTTTCTAGTACAGTACCAATCATCATGTTGACCGCCCGAGATTCTGAAAGTGATCAAGTGATCGGTTTAGAGATGGGAGCTGATGACTATGTCACTAAACCTTTTAGTCCCTTGACATTGATTGCACGTATGAAGGCATTACACCGTCGTAGCGAATTGGTAGAAACAAAAGAAGAAAATCCATTATCTGATCAAAATTTTGACATCCAAACCGATCACTTCAAGATGAATACGAAAACGCGTGAAGCCTACTTGAATAACCAACCGATCGATGGATTGACACCAAAAGAATTTGATCTTTTATTTACATTAGCAAAAAAACCAAGACAAGTGTTTTCAAGAGAACAGTTATTGGAACTCGTTTGGGATTATCAATATTTTGGTGATGAACGAACCGTCGACGCCCATATCAAAAAATTGCGTCAAAAAATCGAGAAAGTAGGCCCACAAGTGATCCAGACCGTTTGGGGAGTAGGCTATAAATTTGATGATTCAGGTGTTGCCTGATGCGCTATTTATACCAACAATTACTGGCATTTTGTGGGATGATCGCGATGATCATCTTGATCGTCGGTATTTCTTTTACGCAATTGACCAAGCAGACCATCGAAGAAAATAATTACCAACAACTTTTTGGTTATGCCGAGTCGGTGGAGAAAACGACCCAAACCTTTGCGGATACGTTTCCTCAATTCAATCAAGATCAAGCATTCCAAAATGCGTTGGAACTGACTGAACAAGTATTAACTGAACAAAATGTCAATTTTATCTTTATTGATAAATATGAGCGAGTGATTTATCCAACTGCTGGGGTTTACTTGAATTTTACGATTACAGCAGATCAATGGGAAAGTTTGAGAAGCGGTCGCCAAGTCAAGTTTACTTCAAATAAAAATATCTCAGGAGAGAATCAAGCCACATCCTATGCTTTGGTTCCTTTCAACTTGAATCATGAGTTTTATGGGGGATTAGTTGTAAGCCAACCAGCCAGAAACATCGACAATAGCGTGCGATCAGTCACCTTGAATCTCTTCAAAGGCTTCATCTTCTCAAGTATCATTGCAATCATCGCAAGCTATGCCTTTGCGGCTTTCCAAGTCAAACGGATCAATCGTTTGAGAAATGCTACAAAAGAAGTCACGAATGGCAACTTCGATGTGCAATTACCTGTAAATGACAAAGATGAATTTGATGAATTAGCAGATGATTTCAATAAGATGACCAACTCACTGAAAGAATCACGAGCAGAAATCGAGGAACAAGAGAATCGGCGCAGACAATTCATGGCAGATGCTTCCCATGAAATGCGGACCCCTTTAACAACCATCAATGGCTTGTTAGAAGGCATAGAGTATAATGCCATCCCAGAAAACCAACGGGAAAATGCCATTAAATTAATGAAAAATGAAACTGAACGTTTGATTCGTCTAGTCAATGAGAATCTAGATTATGAAAAAATCAGAACGAATCAAATCAGTATGGTCATCAAAAAATTTGATGGGACAGAAACGTTAAAAAACATTGTTGCTCAATTGGAAGCAAAAGCAGAAGCTGCGGGTAATCAATTGATTTTAGAAGCACCTGAACAATTAGACGTATACGCTGATTATGATCGGTTTGTACAGATCATGGTCAACATTATTCAAAATGCGATCCAATTCACTGAAAATGGAACGATCACAGTCACATTAGAAAAAGGTTATCTTGAAACGATCATCAAAGTGACCGATACTGGTATTGGTATGTCAGAACAACAAATGAAAAGCATATGGGATCGCTATTACAAAGTTGATCCATCTAGAAAAAATACAAAATATGGCGAATCCGGCTTAGGGTTACCGATCGTTCAACAATTAGTTCGATTGCATAAAGGAAAACTCGACGTAACAAGTGAGTTAGGAAAAGGAACGACATTTACTGTAAAATTACCAGATGTTGAAATCGAATGATAACTAAATCAAAAACCGTTAAAACAAGGCTTCTCTCTTGTTTTAACGGTTTTTTTATGAAGATCAACAAGCACAAGTCAACTCGCTTCTTTACAATCAGTGACATATGGGCTTTCGGCAATCGAAAGATCATGAGTCAACAATAAGATCGAAAAAGAATGATCGTTGACTAAATCGCAAAGATTTGTCAAAAGATCTTGAATCTCGATAATCGACAAATCATCGATAGGGTCTTCGATGATCAGTTTATTTTTATCGGCGAGGATCGCATGCATCAGTTGCAATTTGATTCTTTCGTACGTGCTCAATTCACTTACTGATTTTTTGAGCAACGAGGAATCTATCATTAGCTTATCTTGCGCTTGTTCCTGTTTGGCTTTTTTTTGTTTTTCGGGGATGTCCAAAAATACTTGTTCTTTTAAATTAAGATAAGGGAAGAACGGCCAATTTTTTTGAACGATCATCAGATCAGTTCGTTCTGAAGCAAGGAGTTGTGCTTTGATCTCTGTGAAAATCACCTGTTGTTCGGCTTTCGAACCGATCAGAACAGTAAAACCGCTAAATGATATCAGTGAATCATGTTGGTTCATCAATGATCAGCTTCTTTCTTTTTAAAAGTCGATTTGAAATCATGAAAAGACAGGTACTAAGTAATGTGCTAATACTAACTAAACAAATGATCGTCTGTCCGATCCCTTTTAAGGTATCTACTAAAAAGTTATCGCTAAAAAAATCGATCATGAAAAAACTATTTTGATCAATCGAGATCGATAAACCATTTCCAGAAGAAAAGACACTTGGTAAATTCGGTAGTTCGAAGAAATCTAACAGAGCCAAATTGATTTTTTGGAGTAAAGCTTGATAGCCATTTTGGAAAGCAAAAACGATCAAAAGAACGCCAAGACAACTCAGAACTAATGGAATCAAGGATTGCCAAAAAACAAAGAAGAACATTTTTGGTTTGGAAAGACCCGCTAATCGCCAATTGATGATTTCCATACGATGACGATAGAGTGAGAGTAAAAAGAAAAAAAAGAAACACAAGGCAAACAGTGCCAGTATACAACTGATCACAACCAGATAGGCT
The DNA here is from genome assembly GCF_045371165.1 of Enterococcus pernyi. Taxonomy (NCBI): domain Bacteria; kingdom Bacillati; phylum Bacillota; class Bacilli; order Lactobacillales; family Enterococcaceae; genus Enterococcus; species Enterococcus pernyi. The sequence goes on along the minus strand of NZ_JBIQDM010000002.1, from coordinate 40,353 downwards.
TGTTGAAGCGTTTCTGATGAAGGCAAGTTTTCTTTGACATCAGAAGCATCAAATATCAACACCCGATCTTGGATTTGTTTGTGTAAAGTGGTTTGTAGATTATATAAGTTAAAGCTGATCAATAATAGAAAAGCAGAAAAGCTTGAAAACAAAGTATATAGAAATGTTTGTTTTTTGTAATAAAGTAATCGTGCGGTAGAATAACGGATCATATTCATACTTTTCACCTCAAGAATAGTATAAAAAATGAATATGAATAAAGTATGAAAATCATTTAGTGAAAAACCGAAATAAAGGAAGGCTGGTCAAGTAGGACAAGCAAAAGGAACCTGAAGGCGTATAAAAAACTTCTTTAGTGACGCTATTCTTTTGGTCCTACTATGAGATCCAGTGCAAAAACTAATAGGGAAATGTATCAATTTCAAGATTTATGAACGAGCGATGAGTCCCCAAGAATCAAATGATTTGTCTGGGATCTTAATCGTTTCAGACTTAGAGTATGTATGAGGGGACAGAGATGCATCGAATATGATTAGTAGCATCTCTTTGCACTTTCAATCGTGCGGGTAAAAAAAATCACTGAGTAGAAATAAGCAAATCTATTTATATCGCTAGTTATTAGATCAAAAAAAGCACCCGAAGAAAGGATTTCCTCGAGTGCTGTTCGTTGAGTGATAACATTCGCTACTTATTCTCACGTTGTTCATTCGTTGTTTTCTACTGCATCTTCACTATCCGTAGGTTCCTCGGTAGGAATACCATGGATATCTTGGAAAGTTTTTGTTTCGTAAAGATTTTGTGTCGTTTGATTGTTGTTCTCACTGAAGACGCTTGTTGATTTGTCACCAAGTGAACGCTCGGCATCATTTAGATGTTGCAAGCCATTTTTGTAATCAAACTTAGAAGTATCAAGTGGTTCTAAACCACTTTCTGTATAAAATCGAAGTAGATCGCCATTGTTGATCTGGTCTGAAACGGCGAGTTGCTTGCTGACTGCTTCACGTAAGGCAGTAACTTCTGCTTGTTGTTCTTCAGTCATATCGGATAGGACTTCACCTGTTTGGGTATCGTAGACAGATCCACCATAATAGGTATATTTAGGTGAAACGAAGTCACCATCACGGAAAGCGACTAACTGGTTATTATCAGGTGAGAAAAGATCTTGTCCTAATTGGATATAATTTTTTGAATCAACACCTAACAAATGAAGCAATGTCGGTAAAGCATCTACTTGGCCACCGTACGTATGATTGATTCCACCTTTTGTTTGTCCGGGGATATGGATCATATATGGCACGCGTTGCATCGCTGCATTGTCAAAATTTGTCCATGTCGAACTTGTTTTACCAACTAATTCAGCTAAAGATTTGTTTCTTGTATTAGAGATCCCGTAGTGGTCACCGTATAAGACGATGACTGAGTTTTCATACAAGCCACTTGCTTTTAAATAGTTGAAGAATTCTTCTACCGCTGTGTCTAAATAGTTAGCTGTCGCAAAGTAACCATTGATTGTTTCATCGTTCGTATTAGCTACTGGGAATCCAGCTTCCTCATTCGTGAATTTTGAATAAGGGAAGTGATTCGATACAGCAATGAATTTTGAGTAGAAGGGTTGTTGCATCCGTTCTAAATATTGGACGGATTGTTCAAAGAATGGTTTATCATGTAAACCGTATTGGAATGAGTTATCGTCATTCACGTCATAGTATGAAGCATCAAAGAAGTAATCATATCCAAAACTCTTATAAGTTTCGTTACGGTTCCAGAATGTACCAGCATTCCCATGGAATGCTGCACTGGTATAGCCTTTTGTTTGTTTTAAAATATTTGGTGCTGCTTGGAAAGTATTCTTACCACCAAGTTGAGTGAATAGCGATCCTTGGTTCAAACCGAATAATGAATTTTCCATCAATGTCTCTGCATCACTTGTTTTTCCAGCTTTTACTTGATGGAAGAAATTGTCAAAACTAAATGTTTCATTACTGTGGAATAAACTATTCAAGAAAGGTGTTACTTCATGTTCTACGCCATTTTCGTCTTTCAGTTTATAATCGATCACAAACTGTTGTAAGCTTTCTAAATGGATATAGATAACATTCTTACCCTCAGCTAATCCATAGAGATCTTGGTTTGGTTGCGCATAATGTTCTTTGACGTAAGTTGCTACTTCTTTCATATCATTTGGACTTGCTTCAGCTCGTACTTGGTTCGTTTGGTAAGTTTGGATACCGTCGTATACCATGAACGCGTTCAGTCCAAGATATTTAACTAGATAATCACGAGAGAATGTACGTGTCAATAACTCTGGGCGATCTGCTTCAGCTAAAAATAGATTTCCAGAGAAGATCATCACTGCTAATGTAGTAAAAGCAAACGCCATTCGAGCGCGTACAGGACGTGGGTCCATTTTGATTTTTTTCGTTGCTAAAAGTGCAATGATCAAAATGATATCGATCCAATAAAGGACATCATAAGGACGGAATAACCGTAAGGCACTTTCGCCTAAACCACTTGCGACTTTTCCGGCGCCTAGGATCGCGTTGATCGTAATAAAATCAGTGAACTCACGATAATAGATGATGTTAGAAAATAAGAGCAAGGTCAACAAGAAATAGATGACTAGCATCGTGATATACGCTGCTTTCGTTCGTCTAACATATAAGGCAATCCCTAAAAGAAGGATAGTCGTTGCGATCGGGTTGATGAACAAGATAAAATATTGGATGCCACTCTCGATCCCTAAATGGAAATCAAATAGATAAGTAGCAATCGTTTTGACCCATAACAAAACTGCTAGTAAAGAAAAAAATCCGAGCCTTTTATTTAAAAAAGCGGGTGTTTTTATTTTCAAATTAATCTTCCTTTCTGCACTCTTACATAAAAAAAGAGTGACATGAAACATACTCACGACTCACATACTCCTAACCATTTTACTAGTAGACCAAAATAGTGTCAATTGAAAGTACAAATCAAGCTTGATAGATTAAGATTTTCTTTAAGATCGCTAAGTTTTGTACAAAAATCTACACATGAATAGGGAGGACAAAAGTGCGCAGCACTGAGAAATCATCATGGAAAATCGGAAATCATTCTTCAAATTGTCGTTTTTCAAATTTTTTTCTGAAGGAGCTACTTTCGGAACACTGTGCATTTCGTTTTAGTGGGAGATAAGGAGTTTTTATTTTAGCTCTTTTCTAAGGGAAACTACCTATAAGACAAGGAATCTCTAAGACAAGAAGCGTGTTTTTTGTTATACTAAAAGGGAGAATGAAAAAGCAGGTGAGCCAATGAAACTAACAATAAAAAAAAGAGCAGTCAAAAAATTTTTAAAAGGCTATCCATTGATCCAAGAAGAAGATCTAGTCCAAATGAAAAAAACGACGGAATGGGTAGAGTTAATTGATCAGCAAGGAAAATTTTTAGGAAAAGGCTATTTAGGAAAACAAAACAAAGGGATTGGTTGGGTACTCAGTCAAAAGGATGAACCATTTGATCAATCATTTTTTGAACTAAAATTTCTGACAGCTAAAGAAAAAAGGACAAGCTATTTTAATGATGAGCAGACAACAGCTTTTCGTTTGTTCAATGGAGAAGGGGATGGGATCGGTGGTTTGATCATTGACTACTACGATAGCTTTGCTGTCTTTTCTTGGTACAATGAAACCTTATATTTGGCTCGTGAAGTTTTATTAAAAGCTTTTCAAGCTGCTTATCCTGAAATTGTCGGAATCTACGAAAAAATCCGCTTTGAAACAACACGATTACCGGAGAGCCAGCATGTGACTGGAGAAGAGGCCAAAGAACCACTACTTGTCCAAGAAAATGGAGTGACTTATGCCACTTATTTGAATGAAGGTCTGATGACAGGAATTTTCCTTGATCAAAAAGAAGTCAGAGGGGCATTGATCGATGGCTTAGCTTTAGGGAAATCAGTACTGAATATGTTTAGCTATACCGGTGCTTTTTCTGTAGCTGCTGCTATGGGTGGGGCAACAGAAACGACAAGTGTCGATCTAGCAAAACGAAGTTTGAAAAAAACTCGTGAACAATTTGAGGTCAACGGGTTGACACCGGATGCCCATAAAATCATCGTCATGGATGTTTTTGAATACTTTAAATATGCCCAACGTAAAGGTTTCTCTTATGATGTAATCGTTTTGGACCCTCCAAGTTTTGCTCGGAACAAGAAAAAAGTCTTTCGTGTAGCCAAAAATTATGGTGAATTAGTGAAAGATAGCTTGTCGATCTTAGCCGATGAAGGAATCCTGATTGCCTCAACAAATGCAGCCAATGTGTCGATTGATCAATTTCAAGCAATGATCGAAGATGAACTAATCTCTGCAGAGTATGAATACCAAATCAGCGGTGTTTATCGTTTGCCTGATGATTTTCAAACCATTGATTCTTTCCCAGAAGGAAATTATTTAAAGGTATTTGTTTATGAAATAAAAAAATAGAGAGGGCGTGAAGTAAATGTTTCAAGTAAAAGGAGTAAGATTTGGTACTGGACGTCCAAAAGTCTGTGCGCCCTTGACTGGTACAACTCGCGAAGAACTTCTGAGAGAAGCAATCCTGGCGAGGGAAGCCGGTGCTGATTTGGCTGAATGGCGTCTTGATTGTTATCAGGATGTCTTCAACAAAGAACAACTAAAGGAAACGTTAGTACTGATCTATGAAATGTTAGAAAGACTTCCATTGCTTTTGACTTTTCGAACCTTAGAAGAAGGTGGAACGCAAGATATTTCAATCAAAGACTATCACGATCTGTATAAATTTTTGATCGACACAGAATTAGTGGAAATGCTAGATATTGAGTTGTTCAAAATCGAAAGTATGGAAAAGGATCTGCTCCATGATATCCACCGCCGCCAGATCCCACTGGTCATCAGTAGTCACGATTTTAAAGAAACACCAGCAGATCCGGTCTTGCTGTATCGTTTGAATATGATGGAACATTTTGGTGCAAGTATCGGCAAAATTGCTGTGATGCCAAATAATGAACGTGATGTTTTACGGATGATGGAATTGACTCGTCGTGCACATGCGTTTGTGTCAATGCCTCTAATCACTATGTCAATGGGTGAGCTTGGCATGGTCTCTCGACTTGCAGGCAACGTGACAGGTTCAGCCATCACTTTCGGTGCGTTAGATGCGACACGAGCTTCTGCACCTGGCCAATTACCAGTTAAAGAATTAAAACAAATCATTAGTTTACTCAATGAAAATTAAGCTAGACGAAGGTGAAGATTTTGGCAAAGAAGAAACCAGTAAAAACGAATGCTATACGTATGGTAGAACAAAAAAAGATTGCTTATACAGAACATGAATATGCTTGGGATGAAGCACATATCAGTGCCTCATCCGTTGCTGCTCAGTTGCCAGGAAGTGAATCACGAATTTTTAAAACATTAGTAGCAGTGGGGAATAACATAGGTCCGATCGTTGCCGTTATCCCTGGAAGCACTGAACTTGATTTAAAAAAACTAGCAAAAGTCTCCGGCAATAAAAAAGTAGAAATGCTCCATCTCAAGGACTTGGAAAAAACGACCGGATATATTCGAGGTGGCTGTTCACCAATTGGTATGAAAAAATTATTCCCAACATTTATTGAAGAACAGGCAAAAGAATATGACCAGATCATTATTTCTGCTGGAAAGCGCGGATTGCAAATGGAACTTGCTCCAGAAGCAATCGCTGAGTTGACCAATGCAACATTTGTCGATATCAAAATTTAAAAACCACAAACAAAAAGCAAAACAAATGCTGAAAGATCGATCCATGAAAGGCGAACGACACGCGTTGCCTTTCATGGATGTTTCATTCAAGCAATGTTTTGCTTTTTTGTCTCTTACCATTGACTTTGCATGGCTGCGTGCATCCCTGAAACACGCCCCGTAGCAAAAGCTGCCGTGATATTAAAGCCACCTGTATACCCATTTACATCAAGTAATTCACCGCCAAAAAACAATCCGTTCAATACTTTACTTTCCATGGTTTTTGGATTGACTTCTTTTAATGAAACGCCACCACCAGTAACAAAAGATTTCTCGATGGGAAATGTCTCATGGATCAATAGCTCAAAGTTTTTACATAATTCAGCAAATTCTTGGATTTGTTTTTCGGTTGTTTGGCTACCAGTTAGTTCGGTCATTTCTAGACGTTCAAGATAAAATTGGAGTAGACGTTCAGGTAGAAAACCACGCCACGCATTGATCAAATTCTTTTTCGATTCCTTACTTAGTTCCACTAACTCCTGTATCAGTTCTTCGACTGATTTCGTCGGGAAGCAATCTAAAGAAACAGTTACAGGTGCCTGCGTTTTTTGTAGTTCATTGTTGATGAAGCTGGAACACCTTAAAGCTGCTGGTCCAGAGATCCCAAAATGGGTAAATAAAAGATCCATCGTGTGTTCCGTGATCACTTTTCCTTTTTGGTTCAAGACACGTAACGTGATATCTTGTAAAGAAAGACCTTGCAACACTTTATCCGCAATAAATGATTCCTCAGAAATCAAAGGAGACTCTGTTGCATAAAGTGGTGTGATCGTGTGGCCTACTTTTTTGACCAATTTATACCCATCACCCGTTGCACCAGTAGAAGGATAGGTGCGTCCACCAGTCGTCAAAATGACGCATTTTGCTTTAAATTCATCAAATTCAGTACGCACACCATAGATTTGGTTGTCCTTATGGATCAATTTTTCTACACGTTCACCAAAAAACATCGTGACGTTCAATTCATTCAGACGATGAACCAGTGCTTCAATGATCGTTTTAGATTTATTAGTCACTGGAAACATTCGTCCATGATCTTCTTCTTTTAAGTGAACCCCTTGTGTTTCAAAGAATTCCATGATGTCAAAATTGTTGTATTGAGAAAACGTACTATATAAAAATTTACCATTTCCTGGGATATGCGCAATCAAATCATCAACAGGGCGATTATTTGTGACATTACATCGACCGCCACCAGTCATCAATAATTTTTTACCTGCTTTTTTATTTTTTTCGATCAACAAGACACTGGCACCATACTCGGCTGCACTGATTGCAGCCATCATGCCACTTGTTCCTGCGCCAACAACAATCACGTCATAAGTTTTTTCCATTTTCTCACCTCACAGAGAGTGTAGCATATTTGAAGACGATTCGCAGAAAATGTTTTGACCTATGATTGAAATAAGCTAAAATAAAGTCAGATGAATAAAGGAGCGTGAACCTATGTCAAATGCAAAAGAATACGTACAAGCGATACAAGAAAAACTTCACCAAAAAGATGACGGCCAAATCGAGTTTCTGCAAGCGGTCGATGAATTTATGCCTACGGTCATCCAATTTTTAGAAAAAAATCCAGAATACATTGAAAAAAATATTCTAGGGATTTTAGTAGAACCAGAACGAGTGATCCAATTCCGTGTTCCTTGGCAAGATGATCAAGGAAACTGGCAAGTGAATCGTGGGTACCGAATCCAATACAATTCAGCCATCGGACCATATAAAGGTGGCTTACGTTTTCATCCAAGTGTCAATTTGAGTATTTTAAAATTCTTAGCATTTGAACAAATTTTCAAGAACAGCCTGACAGGCCTACCAATCGGTGGCGGTAAAGGCGGAAGTGATTTTGATCCAAAAGGAAAATCGGATAATGAAATCATGCGCTTTTGTCAAAGTTTCATGTTGGAACTGGCAAAACATATCGGACCTTCAATTGATGTACCGGCAGGCGACATCGGTGTAGGTGCTCGTGAGATCGGCTATATGTATGGTGCCTATAAACGACTGAAACAATATGATGCAGGCGTTTTGACAGGGAAACCTTTAGATTTCTGGGGAAGTAAGATCCGAACAGAAGCAACAGGTTATGGCTTAGTTTATTATGTGAAACACTTATTGAACGAAGAACAAGATTCATTTGCTGACAAAACAGTGATGGTTTCAGGCAGTGGGAATGTGGCAATCTATGCAATCGAAAAAGTCCATGAATTAGGAGGGAAAGTGGTTACTTGTTCTGATTCAGGTGGCTATATCTATGACCCAGAAGGTATCGATCTTGATCTATTAAAAGAATTGAAAGAAGTCAAAAGAGCCCGCTTAACAGAATACGTCAAAGAACGCTCATCAGCTGAATACCACGCAAATGAATCGGTTTGGACTTTGAAACAAGCGGCTGATATTGCTTTACCTTGTGCAACGCAAAATGAAATCGACGGACAATTGGCAGAGATCCTTGTAGAAAATGGCGTGAAGATCGTCGCAGAAGGTGCGAACATGCCATCCACATTAGATGCTGTTTCAGTCTATGAAAAAGCAGACATCTGGTATTGTCCAGGAAAAGCTGCCAATGCTGGTGGTGTAGCTGTATCTGCGCTAGAAATGAGCCAAAATTCACAACGATTGGTGTGGGAAAGCAGCCAAGTTGATGCGCAACTTGATGAGATCATGGCAACGATCTATCAAACATGTCGTCAAACTGCCAAAGAATTTAGCAACGAAAAAAATCTTTTGCTTGGTGCCAATGTGGCAGGTTTTGAAAAAGTCGCAAAAGTAATGGCTATGCAAGGTTTAGTCTAAAAAATGGAAGTTTCTTGCAAATATTAGAAGCTTCTCGCATATTTGCTTGAAAAATAATAAAAAAAAACGTAAAGTATATCTGTAGATTGAAACTTTTAAGGAGGAACAAAAATGGCACACATTCATTTTGACTATTCAAAAGTTGCACCATTTGTCAATGAACATGAGTTAGGCTATATGCAGAGTCAAGTTACTGCTGCAGACAAATTATTACGAGAAGGAACTGGCGCAGGTAGCGATTTCCGAGGATGGATCGACCTACCTACGAACTACGACAAAGAAGAATTTGCTCGTATCAAAGCTGCTGCTAAGAAAATCCAATCTGATTCTGAAGTCCTTGTGGTCATCGGTATCGGTGGTTCTTATTTAGGTGCTCGTGCAGCAATCGATTTCTTACAACATACCTTCTACAACTTGTTGGGAAGCGACAAACGCCAAACACCACAAATTTTCTTCGCTGGAAACTCAATCAGCTCAACTTATCTTGCTGACTTGATCGAAGTGATCGGCGACCGTGACTTCTCAGTAAATGTCATTTCAAAATCAGGAACAACGACTGAGCCAGCCATTGCATTCCGTGTATTCAAAGAATTACTTGTTAAAAAATATGGTCAAGAAGAAGCAAACAAACGCATCTACGCTACAACAGACAAAGCAAAAGGGGCTGTTAAAGTAGAAGCAGACGCAGAAGGATGGGAAACATTTGTGATTCCTGATGACGTCGGTGGACGTTTCTCTGTATTGACAGCAGTTGGTTTGCTACCGATCGCCGCAAGCGGAGCAGATATCGATGCCTTGATGCAAGGTGCTGCCGATGCAAGCAAAGCTTATTCAAGCGACAAACTTGAAGAAAACGAAGCTTACCAATATGCAGCAATGCGTAATATTCTTTACCGTAAAGGCAAAGTTACTGAATTGTTGATCAACTACGAACCAGGAATGCAATACTTCTCTGAGTGGTGGAAACAATTATTCGGCGAATCAGAAGGTAAAGACCAAAAAGGAATCTACCCTTCAAGTGCAAACTTCTCAACAGACTTGCATTCACTTGGACAATACATCCAAGAAGGACGTCGCAATATCTTCGAAACAATCGTAAAAGTTGAAAAACCACGTAAATCAATTACAATTCCTGAACAAGCAGAAGACTTGGACGGACTTGGTTATTTACAAGGAAAAGAAATTGACTTTGTAAATACAAAAGCTTTTGAAGGTACATTATTAGCTCATACAGACGGCGATGTACCAAACCTATTAGTTAAAATCCCTACAATGGATGCTTACACATTAGGTTACACAATGTACTTCTTTGAAATTGCTGTCGGCATTTCAGGTTACTTGAATGGCATCAACCCATTCGACCAACCAGGAGTAGAAGCTTACAAGAAAAACATGTTTGCTTTACTAGGCAAACCAGGGTTTGAAGACCTTGCGAAAGAATTGAACGAACGCCTGTAAGATGGGGGTTAGAGAAGATTCTTAGTAATGAAAACGACTAAACATGTAGGTGCCATTTTATTTTAATGGTACTACATGCAGAAAAGACAGCCGATTATTGGCTGTCTTTTTTTTGATGTAAATTGGACCAGTTGACCAGATGCTTTTTATCTTGATTGTTTAAAAAATCATCTGATTTACTTACAGCACGTTCTTTGACAAGGAGAGAGAGGTGACCATATATCTGGGGGATAGATACTTCTTTGTAACTAAGTATAATTGGAGTGAGAAATATATTTATGGAGGTAGTATAGTTTGATCAAGGTTTATTGACAAATAAAGCCTACTAAATTTTTTTGTTAAAAAATTAAACTGCGTTTCCGTATGCATCAGTTATTGTGATCGTTCCTTCCTTAGAAACTCGATAAAAACCTACCGATCCTGATCCTCCTTGTTCAAGTATTGATTTACTTTGTGTATTGAATAGATAGTCTGATTCAATTATTTATAGAAAGTAACCACGATATCCTCATTTTGTAATTCAGGAGAATCACTGATAAGTACTTGCATTGCTCGTTCCTGAGAGGTTATTGCATTACCTACAAGGGGCGAAGAAGCAGCCGTTGATTCCGTTGTTACCTCAGATGATTGAGTAGAATTTATAGCTTCTTGAATTTGTGAAGGTTGAAATATTGATGAATTTTCTTGAAACGAACTCTTTTCATTTATTGAATTTAGTTCGATATTACTCGTTGAACTTATAGATTGGTTATCTGACTCTGTATTTTTTGAGGTAGTTGTCTCACAAGCAGCGAGTAAAAGAAGACTAGTTACCATACCAATAAAAACAATTTTTTTTATTATAATTTCTCCCATATATATTATTTATTTATCGTACACTTTATATATATATATTGTAAAAAGATAACGCATCCAAATTAGCGTGATAATAATAATTACTTACATTAAACTTGTTTTGACTAGAGATAGGTATCATAAACTCTAATGATGTTTTGCGAGAGTTATTATTTGTGTTCTTAGCTGATACGTGCTATATTAAACAAGTAATCTAATTTGAAACGTAATCTGAGCGATATATTCACACTATAAAAACTCCTTTTACCAAGTAATGTTAATTGCAATAAAACACGTATGATTTACGTAATAGGAGGAAATATATATGAATAACGGTACAGTAAAATGGTTTAACTCAGACAAAGGTTTTGGATTTATCACTGGTGAAGATGGACAAGATGTATTTGCACATTTTTCAGCCATCCAAGGTGAAGGCTTTAAGACTTTAGATGAAGGTCAAGCAGTTACTTATGATATTGAAGATGGTCAACGTGGACCACAAGCAGTAAATATCAATAAATAATTCAATAGACGACTTTGAACCATCTCCTTGTGAGATGGTTTTTTTGTTATTTGGAATAGATATGAAAATTTTGGAAACATTTGAAAAATCAAGTAAACTATTATTTAATAATCAGTAGGTAGAGATCGCAAGAATCAAATGCTTTTAAAGTAATTAGAAAAGAGGAAAAGTATATGGAATATGTCATTACAACCCAAGAACATTCTGATTGGCTTTCAGTAGCTAATTCTATCCGTCAATTTGAATGGAAAGCAGCAAAGTATATAGCAGAAAAAATGGAAAAACAAGAATTTACAGATTGGGAATCCGTGATTATTGCAAAAGATGGAAATCATGTTGTAGGATTTTGTACTCTTGTAAAAAAAGACATTATTGATACGAAGGACTACACGCCTAACATTGCCACTGTTTTTGTCGCGCCAGAATATCGAGGGAAGCATATCAGCCAAAAATTAGTTACAACAGGTGAAAATAAACTAAAGGAAATTGGTTTCGGCAGTGTATATATAACAACTCAACATGAAGGGGTATATGAAAAATGGGGATATCGGGAAATAACTAAGGAAAATGATCGGTTTGGACGATTGATGCGGGTATTAAAAAAAATTTGATGAATGAAAAATCCGAATGAATAGGAGCGGCTCATACTAAGCGATTAATCAGTTATTTGAATAAGTAAAACAAGTATGCAGACATATTTGTTCGTATTTATTGAACATTGGTTTGATGTTTTCATAAGCTCATTCTTAGTAAAAATCAAGGGAAATTCAATATGTTTTTCACAGATTATTTGTAAGATTAAGCGAATTCAAAAATACTGATAGGAGAATTTTTTCATGAAGAGAATTTTAGTAATTATTTTAGGTATAACAGTTTTATTAAGTGGGAGTATGTTTTGGAATAGTAGAGATGCGGCAGCAAAGGAGCAAGGTGGCACTTATCTTCTAGGCTGTACCATGAGAATAGAAGGAAAACAGTATAAATGGAGAGAAGCGTCATTTGGTGGTACGAACAGAGGGTATGAAATCAACCCAGGGAAATATCGCTACCAATTAAGTCCAAATCCACATAAAGATCCTTGGTATAATAAAAACCAAGTGAAGTTTTATAACCAAGGTGCTGATCAAATCGAAAAACAAGCAAATGAAGAGAAATGGCAGAGCAAGGGATGGCCTGATACTATCAAAAATATTACGATCCATGGTATTGAGTACAAATTGACAAAATAAAAATATTAATGGTACAAACTTATACTACTAGAATGATAAATCAAAAGAATAAGTGTAAATATTTGTATTCTTAGGTAATACATGGTATATTAAATAAGTAATCTAATTTGAAACGTAATCTGAGCGATATATTCACACTATAAAAACTCCTTTTACCAAGTAATGTTAATTGCAATAAAACACGTATGATTTACGTAATAGGAGGAAATATATATGAATAACGGTACAGTAAAATGGTTTAACTCAGACAAAGGTTTTGGATTTATCACTGGTGAAGATGGACAAGATGTATTTGCACATTTTTCAGCCATCCAAGGTGAAGGCTTTAAGACTTTAGATGAAGGTCAAGCAGTTACTTATGATATTGAAGATGGTCAACGTGGACCACAAGCAGTAAATATCAATAAATAATTCAATAGACGACTTTGAACCATCTCCTTGTGAGATGGTTTTTTTGTCTTTTTATCAAATAATAAGATTTGGAAAGAGAGTTAAATAAAGCTAATTTATGATATATACTAAATCATGTAAAAGGGTATACTTAGGCTTATTGAGATTTAAAATTTAAAACAGTATGTACATAAAAAGGAAAATGTATTGTAAGATTTTTAAAACTAGAACAGAAAGCATCAACGGAATGAAGATACACCAAAACAACGGCAGTTACGCCGCATCAATGTGTTGGTAAAATAATGTCAGCAAGTGATCTGTACTATTGATGCGTATGTTAGATAACGCTAGTCAATAAAATATATATAAGGTAAGCTGGAGACAAAGCTAACTCTAAATATTCTTTCTTCTCCTAAAACCGAGTGAACAGTGTAAGTAGAAAAGATTATTTGAAAATAAAAAGTTATCTGTAAAAAATACAAATAATATTTTTACAGATAACTTTTTTCTTTTTTATTTGAATAGACAACAAACTCATAATGAGAAGGTGTTATAAATAATAGCGCTTTCTTTTTAGCGGTTATAAAAATTTATTTACCACGTTAATCATTTCTTTGGATAGGTTATAGATATCCATTGGTTCGGATAGCTCATAAATCGTCTTATTATCATCGTTCAATTCGATTTTCATACCAGATGAATTAAAACGAACACGTAAAATCCATTTTCTAATATTGTCGTCTAATAGGATATTAAAATAGCTTCTATTATCTCTATAAAATAGTCGGTTTAATGGAATGGTATCTTTTAAGACAACTTTGCAAATGGTATAAGCTTCTAGCTCTTCTGGAGTAGTAATAACTTCACTGTCACTTTCATCTGTTGTGTCTGATTGAGATTTAGCTTCATTTTCATCTGTAATAACTGATGTTTTCAATGCTGCACTTAATTTGTCATTTACTTTTTCAGCAATAAATTGATTCATTCCTTTTTTTATGATAGGTTTAAATTTTTCTATTGTCTGTTTTGTTTTCATCCCCTCATAAATTTCGCCTAATAGATACTTAACGAAGTTATCGGAAGGCTCATTTAATTCAGAAGTAAGATAAGATTTTAATGAACTGAGATACTTTAATTCTGCCGCAGAGCTTGTGATTTTATCAACGTCAAAATTATCTTTATGAAATTTTGCTAATTCAGGAATCTGGTTATCTTTAATTTTTGTGATATTTATAGTTAAAAAAGGTGTCAAATCCATCTTATTAGGCTCGTCTAAATCAGTAAAAAATTTATATTCTTCGCCATTTGTTAATATTCCAAACTTAGATGTTGTTGTTCCAAAATATCTGAACAATTGAGAATCATGTTTCGTTAGCTGTTGATTGATTGACTTTGCTTCGATTAATATAGTGGGTTTTCCATCTAAGACAATAGCATAGTCAACTTTTTCTCCCTTTTTTATGCCAACATCTGCTGTAAATTCTGGTACAAACTCTGTGGGGTTAAATAAGTCATAGCCCAAAGTTGCAAAGAACGGCATGATCAAAGATGTTTTGGTTGCCTCCTCTGTACCAATACTATCTTTTAGCTCAATAACTCTTTTACCTAACTGTTTTAAATTATCTTGAAACTTTTCCAATTCCATAATAGCCCTCCTGATAGTTTCTTACTCCCATTTAACGGCAGGTAGTAGTAGTCGCCAAATCTATATTATCGAGGACTTACCCCACTAAGTCCTAAATAAACATAATAGTACACTCATTAAATCAAAAACCGATAACAACTCTCTGGAAGACCATAAAGTCTTGTCAGTTCTTCCACTTCTCTTGGGTAGGTTTCCGTATCTTCTTTGTACAAGGAAACGATCAAGTTCGAAGCAAAGCAGTTAGCTTCGCTTTCAGACTTGCTTCTTGAATTTCTAGAGGATACATAGTAACTAGATATTTCTCGATGGAACAAAGCGTGTCCAAGTTCATGGGCACAAATGTAAAAACGTTCTTCTGATTCTTTCAGTGAGTTGTTCAATAAAATAATAGGGGAGCCTAATAGTTCTTGAAACTGTCCTTTTGGATTATCGAGAAAAGAAACATATCTGATTTCTATTCCTAATTTTTCAGCAATCACAAAAGGATTGGCGGTATCATAGGTACGCTTCAGTTCGCTTACTAGTTTGATAATATCCATCTCCATATATGCTCACTTCTCTTTGCCACGTTTTCGAAATTCCCAGAAAAGCCCCGTCAATACATCTTTCACACGTTGCTTTTCTTGTTCTGTCAATGTTTCTCCACCATACGCCATATTGACATTTGAATTGAGCATTTTGTCTAACTCAAATAAATCATCTTTATTTGCCCATTTTGGCGCTTGGTTGCTGCCCAATAAGAAATCAGTTGTTACCCCAAAATAATCCGCTACTTTTTTTAAATTTTCCGACTTGGGTGAAACACGATCCCATCTTCGGATCTGGCCATTAGAGATTCCTACGGCACGTTCGACTTCAGCAAAGGTTACTTTTTTTTCTTCTGCTAATTGTTTGATTCGCGCAACTAGTGTCATAAGGAACCACCTTTCTTGATATTTAAATAGCATAAAAGTCATTATGGTTGACAATTAGCTTTTAAGCTATTATAGTTTGCTTATACACTGATTCAATTGTTCGAAAAGTTAAGAATACAGTTACTTAAAAGTTCTTTCAATAGAGCATGCTTAAGATAAAGCGTATTCTTATGATTTCTATTGACTTTATAATAGCTTAAAAGTTATTTTGTGTCAAAGATGATGAACATTGAATTGTAATCAAATTGAAGTAGTCTGTCGGAATAGGTAAGATCAAACAAAGGTTAGGTATTCCAGAAAGTGGAGGGTGAGCAAAATGATTGTAGAGAATGATGTGGTATTGAATGAGTTTAGAAATCTTGTAAGTAATGTGTACATTCAAATTTTTGTATTGATTCTGTGTCTTGATTTTATTAGTGGTATCTGTCTGCAAACAGGAAAAAAGAAACGATTCAAACGTTCTGTGGTAAAAGATGTAATCAAATATTTGTTGATTTTACTTATTGTTTTGATTGCTTATCCCTATCTCAAAATTACAGGTTTTGAAGCAATTGGTATTGCTTTGGTTTTTTCGTATTGTGCGATCTATGGTTTGTCCGTTATTGAAAATCTAAGGAAACTAGGAATACCTGTACCTGATTTTGTTAAAGTACGTTTGAAAAAATGGCGTGATTTCTCAGAGGAGCAGGGGAAGTACAAAAAATGATCGATAGGATTTTCTTAAAAGTGCTGCTAGGATACTCTTCTTATTTGGAGCAAACAAAAAAGACGTTTCTATGGCTCGTTTAGCCAAAAACGTCTTTTAATTCTCTATAGAATTATCAGCTGACATGAAAAGGGAACACTCCTTAGTTAGATTCGTGTAGCGCTTTTACTGCTTGCTCAATGGTGATCCCATAAGCGATGTGTTGTTCGTTCATTGCATCGATTGCCATGAAGCGATTCGTTGAGCTATCAAATGCTACACGATAGCTGATGCTTGTTTTTGTGAATGTCATAGATATTTCTCCTTTCATCGGTATTTGTGTATTCATGAAATTTTTCATAAAACTTCCGAATACACCTTAAGTTTAGCACCATTCTAATATTTGGGCAATCAATGTGCTATAAGATAGCTGTTGCTAGTTTACTTGAAATTAATTCTCTGAGATTCCCATCAATAATCTAATCATTAATAAAATAAATATACCAGTTTGAATGTAGACCATCTTTATTCACCTCTTTAAGATTAATGTATCTCTTTTTTGGTTTGGACTCACGAACAGTGGGGGATAATGTTCAAACAAAATTGTCATATTTTGGGTTGAAATGACTGAAATAATAGCAAAACAGGCATCAAAATAGTGAAAGTTGAAAGCGTCGAGCAAACACTTGCTTTGAGATATTTCGCAAACTTCATTATAATAAAAGAAAGGGGGCGAATCGCTATGCAAAAAAGAAAAAATTCTGGTAAACTAAGCATTTTTCTAGCAGTTATATCTGCTATCCCTGCTGTTTTAGCAGTCGTTCGAGCTATTAAGGAATCAAAGCAAAGATAAACTAAAAAAAACGTGTTGCTTACTTATCCGGTGGGATAGTGAGCAACACGTTTTTATATTAACCAACACCAAGAACAAAGTTTAATAACTTGTCAGAGTAAGTAATTTCTCCTTCAGAATCTTTGATCGTATCATTCAACGCTTGCATATCATCTGTAATGATACCATCTACACCATAAAACATCATCCGGCTCATATCGTCTGACTCATTGGGTGTCCATACATAGACTTTTTTGCCATCCTGATGAGCAGAATCAATGAAATTACGATTGATCGTACTGTACTCCATGGTCAAGAAGTCGGCAGGTGTTACTGGAGGGCCAACTAGATTAAAAGGCAAAATGTAGCCAACGTAAAAATTAGGGTTTTCCGCTTTTAAATCTGACACTGTTTGATAAGTCAAACTTTGTAAAATATGTCCATGTGTTAAAATAGTTTCTTCGTATTTTTTAACAAAATTTTTAACTAAATCATCCGAGTCTTTTCGAGTCGTTTTGATTTCGATCAATAATTTTTGGTTCAGTTCATTTGCTCGGTTTAAATACGTATCGAATGAAACCAATGGCTCTTTGGCACCATTTTCAGTCACAGTCAATTTTTCCAGTTCTGCTAAAGTTAGGTCTTGCGGTGCTTTATTGACTCCAGTCAAATTTCTTAAATTGAAATCATGCATGACCACGAATTGACCATCTTTGGTTTCTTGGATGTCCATTTCTACATAATCTGGATGATAATCTTTGCTCGTCTTTTCTAGTGCAGCAATCGTATTTTGTGCGCTGTTTCCTAAGCTAACGCCACGATGGGAAATCGTTAGAGGTTTTGTTTCAGAAGCAGATGTCAGGTAATTCATATTGTAAATACAAACACCGACACCGAAGAAAACAGCAAATAAAGTAAACGCAGTATTTTTTAAAGCTGTGTGTTTTTTGGGCACTTCTTGTGAAGAGAACCAGCTGGGAATATCTGGTAAGAAACCTTCATCATCCATAAAGTCTACAATGACGTAAAAAATTCCGACGGTAGACATCACAATATTGAACAAAAGAACGCCTTGTAAGAGTGTCATGGCAAAAACAGCACTAATCAATGAGTAATCGGAGAAATATTCCTCAACAAAGATCTGACCTGACAAGATCGCCAAGTAACTGATTGTTGAAATCAATAAAATCGTACCACTGATCACTAAAAATTGACCTGAAATCGCAAAAAAACGTGCTTTGGTCAAACGCCAACTCTCACGGATCGCTTCACGAAAAGGGCGATCTCTTAAAATCATTTCAGGTAATGCAAAGATTAAACGAATCCCGATATAACCGAGGAAGACATAGACAAGTAGAAAAGAACTTACGATGATCCAGCGGTTAGTGAAAATAAAATCCATAATAAATGCAGGAATTTTTATTTTAGAAAGTAAGTCCGAATTAAAACTTAATCCACTGATCGGTAAAATCAAAAAAAAGTAAGCTAAGAAAAATAAAAAAATCATCGGACGAACTTTTTTTATTTGTCGGATGGTCAACTGCAATAATTGCTTTAATGAAATTGGTTCTTGTTTTTTGATGAAATAAACACTCATTAGCAAAAAAGTAAACTCAAAATAGACTAAGAGCAAAATCAACAATAAGACAGCGATCAAGGAGAAGAAAACTCCTGGATGTTGCGAAATCAGTGTGGGGATATTATCCGTTGAAAGATAATCGATCGACCCACGTTGTAAAATCAAGCGTGTCATACTACCAAGCAAAGGCAAACAAATAAACAAAATAAACCCATGCATCAGAACTACATCACGAAAATAAGCTTGTGTTCCTTTCAGGAAGTCCCAAGCATTTCCTAAACTTCGTTTTAAATAAACGATCATTATTATCACCTACTCCTAACATTATAGCGCAAAAAACATAAAAAAGGAGTACTGCAGGAATCTTTCATTGCAGTACTCACAGTGTATCTATTAAGAAATCATCCTAACAAGCCAGTCAGGAAGTTACCACCATAAATCAATGCCATGCTGTACAAAAAGATCGATAAGGGTTTAGCAATCAAAATAATCAACGTGTATTTTTTGACTGAGATATTTGTCAAGCCAGCCATTAAACACAAGGCATCGTCTGGTGCTACTGGTAAGAAGATCGCTAGCGCGAAAAGCTTTTCAAAACGACTTTGGTTTTCTAACCAACCAATATATTTGTCATATGTTTTATCACTAATCATCGACAGGATAAATGGTTTTCCATATTTTCTACCTAATAGGAAAATAATGATCGAACCGATACAAATACCAACATAATTATAGATAAAGCCAGCGTAAGGACCAAAAATCAGGACACCTGCTGCGGTGCTGATCCCTCCAGGAATGATCGGTATAACGACTTGCAGTATTTGGATCAAGATAAAGATTATCGGTCCTAAAATAATTGAATCACCTACAAGACCTCTTAATGCGTTCAAATCTTTAAAGACGCCTAGATTAATAAAATAAATCGTGAGTGCAATTGAAAAACCAATACCGATGATCGATATAATATTCATTAATTTACGTGATACTGCAACGTTC
Source organism: Enterococcus pernyi (assembly GCF_045371165.1). Classification (NCBI taxonomy): domain Bacteria; kingdom Bacillati; phylum Bacillota; class Bacilli; order Lactobacillales; family Enterococcaceae; genus Enterococcus; species Enterococcus pernyi. The sequence continues at coordinate 20,698 of NZ_JBIQDM010000002.1, read as the reverse complement.
ATCCCTAGTCAACTCCTTCGAGGTTTTCATCTGATAATTGTATTTTACCTGAAAAGCGCCACTGCGCGCCACTATTTCAAGTGAGAAACAACAAACAATTTTGTAAGTTCAAACCAAGTATAGAGGATGGAACAAAATAAAACATCCATCTAGAGTCTTATTTACTTAATTTTATGATCTATAAAAGGATCATGGCTATTTCACATTTAAATCCGGCGAAAAATCTTGATGTTCAAAATTGGCGAATCATACATGATTTCCACATCATCGATCAGATTCCCAAGTAATCGATAGGATTCTTGGCCATGAGAAGGGGTACCTAGCAACTCGTGGTAATAGATCTCCATACTAGGATCTCTAGGTGTATTCAACAGTGAGGCCAATGTATTCAAATCTTTTGGCGGATTTTTCGTTGTTCCTTGAAATTCGATATACAGTCCTTCATCTGTATATTCTAAGCCAATACGAATCTCATTGATCTCGTGTTCGTAAAAATACGTGAGAAATTCATCAATGATCCTCTTTGATAGTTCTTTTTCCATTTCCATGTGCGTTCTTTCCCTTCCCGGTAAACGTAAAATTTTCTAGGATAGGCACTAGTATACCAGCAATAAATCCCGTTGAAAACCCACTATTATATAGATTCAATCCTCCGTGTAATGTGCTGAGATTATGGACAAGAGTAATATGTAAAAAGCCTGCAATCACTCCATAAACGCCGCCATAAAATCCACTGATCGGGGCAAGCCCTGTACCGAAAATCGCAGCTACGAGCATGGTTGTTTCGGTCATATCATGCATCGTCCCTAATATTGAGGCAATGTAGATACCAATCAAAATCGGAAAACAATTTTTAACATGACTTCCAAATGAGCTGAAACCAGCCACTGAGATGATTCCTCCCACCACAGGTCCATTTAGCACACCACCGATCAGCAAGACGTAAGACATCAATAACAAGCCAACAAAGCCCATATTGATCAAGGTGGCGCCGATACCTGATGTGCCGATGAAATCTGTTGTAAGTTTTCCAGAAGACTCAAAGATTTCACGTAATCCTTTCAATTTGAAGGCATTAAAGAAGAAGCCACAAACAGCGGTTGATAAAAAGAATAAAAAAATGATCCAAGTCAATTCATGGTGGTAATCAGTCGAAAGAATCGAATGTACTTCGATCGAATAACTAAATTGTCGAAGGATACCTGTCACCAACATAGCAATCAACCCTGAAGTAAAACCAATATTATAAAGTGTAAAACCACGATGAAAGGTCAGAGTCTGAACAGCTAGGATCGGCAATAAAAAGCCAACGATCAAACCGGCTAAATTACCCAGGAAAGCACCTTGAAGGATTGGTAAACCCATCCCGAATGTAATATAGCTGACAACAGGGGAGAGTGCACTACCAAATAAGCCAATCATTACATATTGAGAAAATGGTTTGTGCATAAAATAGGCATATAAATAAACACCGAGGATAATGGAGATGGAATTGTATAGATTTTTCCCAAAGAATGAAAAACCCGAGACAGTCAATATGGAAGCAAACATTGCACCATTCAACATGACTTTATGGCGATAGGCGAGTAACACAGAAGAGAGTGTAAGTAAGCCTACATTCATAAATGCGCTTCCAAATCCACCTAAAGCAATATAGTCGGTCAAAAGATTACTGGGGGAGGTCATGATGACCATTAATCCCACGAGGTTATTTGATAAAGAATCGCTAAGCAATCCAATAATCAAAAAAAACACGCCTGTAAAAATAAGGTAAAAATAGTTTTTCCTTTGAGAAATGATTCTTTTTTTAGGATGAATATAAATAACGTCACTTTTATTCTTCATTACACACCTTCTTTTCCTTTTTATTTAACTATAACTTGAAAGAAAACTTTAGGTCAACTTAAATTCAACACAAAATAAAAAATTGTAAGGGGAAACAAATTACACAAAAAAATATTTAGAAAATTGAGAAAATCAATAAAAAAACACATATATGCTTTAAAATATAACAATTTAGGTATATTATTTGCAAAAATTGATCAATATCGGTTAAAATAAAAGAACAGAGACTGTAGCATGGAGTGGGGGAGTTTATTATGAGAAGAAAAGTCTATACGAAGGATCAAATTCTGAAAGCTGCATATGAAGTTGTTGCTAAAGAAGGATTTAAAGGTTTCACTGCACGAAATATCGCGAAGAAGATGGGGATATCTACCCAACCGATTTACTTAGAGTTCAAAAATATGGAAGATTTAAAAAATACGCTATTAGATGTCATCTTCCAACAGTTAGAAGAAGAAGTGTTTCCTGTAGAGCGTACAGGCGATAAAATCATTGATTTAGGATTGAATTATATTTATTTCGCTAAGAAAAACCATAGCCTTTATATGGCTTTATATATCGATGAGCATGGAAATGGTCAAAAGATGCATGATTTTTCTTATAATTATTTCCGTAAGTTATTAAAAGAGGACGCCCGCTATAAAGATTTATCGGAAGAGTATATTGATGCGCTTCATACTGGTACTTGGGTAACCATCACTGGTATTGCTTCATTGATGTCTTCTAGTATTATGCATCCGACTGAAGAGCAAATCATTTCGATCATCAAAACGACGGTCGATTCTGTACTTGCAATTGAAAATCCAGAAAAAATACGCTAATTACAACAGCATGAGGTCGAGACAGAAGTGTTTAGCCTCTAGAAATAAGACGCCATCTACGAAAAATGTTCTTCAAATTTTTGTGGATGGCGCCTTATTTTTTCGAAGAGGTTACTTCTACTGTTAACGCCGTTTATTCGTTTTTTGGTGGTGCGAGAAGACGAATGTCCGTAAGCTATTTTATTCCAATCCTGTAATTTGAAAAGTGTTTTCGGATTTAAACATAACAGTTATGGTATTTAAATGACCAGTTTACAAAACAAATAAGATGAACTGGAGTGCATAATACCTCTTGACATTTGCAGAAAAAAGATTAAAAATAGTAGGCATGGAAGGTTGGCAGAGTGGTAATGCACCGGACTCGAAATCCGGCGAGCCGCAGAAATGTGGTGCACGGGTTCAAATCCCGTACCTTCCTTATATACCAACGGTTAGAAACGATTTAGGTCGTGTCTTTTTTGTTGTATTTTTATCTTAAATTATTCTTTGACTCCCCTTTTGGTACTCCTTTTATAATTTTACATACTCATCTCATGTGATTTGTAAATTTACAAACACGGTCTATTTTATGTATAAAGAAAGATCTCTGTAAAAAGAAAGAAACAACAAGGGACAGCCTAGCTATCCCTTGAAAGTCAACCGTTATGGCAGTCTTTGCAACAGTAGCGACATCCATCGAAACTTTTGGATGTGTGGGATGTGCATGCTTTATGTAGGGCTTCTTCACATGTAGAAAATACGCCAATAAAAAGTACATCCTCTGGACAATGCGTACATGAGATCACGTGGACTTCGTGATTTCCTCGCGCATCTGTTTTTTTGTTAAAATAATAAATTGCCATCTATATCTACCATCCTGATTTATTTCAACGTCTTGCTCGTTGATACTTAAATTATACGGGAAGGTTGAGTGAACATGAGGATTATTTTTTCGCTATGATGGAAGAGGTTGTTTTAAAATACTCTTGCAATAAAAAGGACGTAAAAAAAATTCTTATAAAAGTAGTGATTGCTAATTTTGATTTTTTTTTGATTGAATCTCAAGTTCTTGCTCTTTGTTCCTCGTAATGGGGCAATCATTAGCTTCCTATCCTGAGCAATAAAAAATTTTATTTACAAGAAGATAAGCGCAAAAATCTAAACGACGGTGTAGTCTTTTTTGGTTTGTGCGCTTGTTTTCTTGTATTCAAGTAATCTGTTCTCTTTTTTAGATAGATTTTCTATTTATCTGAAATCAACTAATATAGCCATGATTTTTTAAGGATTTTTGATGTTCGCAAGGTGTTCCAACGATTGTAAAAGGAGTTATTTTAGTTGTCATCGTTTGGCCATTCCATTCATAGGCGTAATTTCTACCGCTCCAATTCGTGTCGCAAGCGAAGCAGTGGTATTCTACCTCTATTCTTCCAGTTGCGTCTTCTGCTTGAATCCAGCCGATAGACTGAGCGGTGCCGTTCGTGATATTCGCTTGATTTAAATCCCAATCATAAGGATCTGAGCTAAAGGCGCTCAATGGTGTAGCAGGTGTATTTAATGCCTTTTCCAAAATTGAATCTGGGGTTTGTCCTTGTGTAGGTGTTTGATTTACCAGCTGTTGATCATTTGGGCTTGTTGTTTCTGTTGTGGTTAATGAACGTTCGGTACTTTTTGCCTGTGAAGTATTTGTGGCTTCTTGAATTGTCGTGTTTTGGATTTCTGGTGCAAATAACGGGAATAGCATGATACCTAATATAAATGCCCCAATAATAGTTGTTACCCCTAACAATATCCCTAATAGTACTTTTCCGTTTTTCATGTTCATCCTTCCTAACTTTAAAATAAAATATGTTCTTAAATTGAGCATCTCCGAAATTCGTTTTTTCGTCAAGTGATTTGATAGCAGGTTACAGTTATTGTATATTGAATTTTATTTATTGAAATTTACCTACTCTGTATAGTGAAGCAGGTAGTACAAAGAGATACTTAGTTATTTTCAAATGTAATAAGAGGCAAATAAAAAGTTTTTTTAATATTGTGCCGAGTAGTTCTCGTTTCTACCAAACAGAATAACTGACTTTTTTTCTCGCATGATGATTTTCTTACATGCCGACGTAAAAGACAGTGATGGATAAAAGGTATCCTATCAAAGCGCAAGTAAAGAAGATTTTAGATTGAAATAAAAAATGAAATCGCTTGTTATTTTGAAGATATACGTCTACAAAAATCTCCCTATTTATGAATAACATGAAATATTTGTAAACTATAGGAGAATCCAGTAGCTTCCTAGGATAAAACATGTTAAATTAATTGTTGAGTCTACTTTTTTTAAAGATAGAGATTTTTCATTTTATTTGTTTTCATGTGACGAAATTGTAAGAGTGAAAATCATTCATTCTGGATGCCTTCCTGTGATAAGATTCATGTGGACATAATAATGGAATAGTAATTTTAGTAGGATGTGAAATAAATGTGCGGAATCGTAGGATTTGTTAATGACAAAGATAATAAAAAAGCAATCATAAATGACATGATGGATCGCATCATTCACCGCGGACCGAATAGTTCAGGTGAATACATTGATCGTGATGTGGCTTTGGGTTTTAGACGTCTAAGTATTATTGACTTAGAAGGGGGCACACAGCCCATTTACAATGAAGACCAAACAAAAATCATTATTTTTAATGGAGAAATCTACAACTATCAACCACTTAGAAAAGAATTGATCGATGCAGGTCATATTTTTAAAACCCATGCTGATACAGAAGTTTTATTACATGGCTATGAAGAATGGGGAACTGAGTTATTGCAAAAAGTACGTGGGATGTTTGCTTTTGCGATTTGGGATAATGAGAAAAAAGAATTATTCGGTGCAAGAGATCATTTTGGGATCAAACCGTATTACTATGCTGAAATGAACGGAACTTTGATGTTTGGTTCTGAAATCAAGAGTTTTTTACCACATCCAGACTTCAATAAAGAATTGAATCGGGAAGCATTGAAACCATATATGACGTTCCAATATTCTCCTTTAAATGGGGAAACATTCTTTAAAGGCGTCTATCGTTTACCAGAAGGTCATTATTTCACTTACAAAGATGGCCACATGGATATCCAACAGTATTGGGATGCGAACTTTGAAGAAAAAGGCACACAAAGCCGTCAAGAATGGATCGATCAAATTGATGAAACTGTGAAAGCATCGATCGAAGCACACACGATCAGTGATGTGGAAGTTGGCTCGTTCTTATCAAGTGGGGTCGATTCAAGTTATGTGACTTCTGTTTTGAAACCAGACCATTCATTCTCAATAGGCTTTGATGATAAAACCTATAATGAAGCAATCGAGGCACGTAAATTAACAGAAATGCTTGACTTGGATAACACCGCAGCTGTCATTGATGGAGACATGTCGTTTAAGGCTTTCCCTTTGATCCAATACCATTTAGATGAACCAGATTCTAATCCATCTTGTGTACCGTTATATTTCTTAGCGAATCTTGCGGCACAAAGTGTACGAGTGGTCCAATCTGGTGAGGGGGCAGATGAATTATTTGCTGGCTATCAATCATATGGCTTCCACACAAATTCAAAATTTATCCGAGTGATTGCTCAAGGATTGAAAAAATTACCGAAAGGCACTCGCTATAACTTAGGTAGAAAAATCGGTAAGATGCGTAATTTCCATGGTAGGATTCATCTATATGAATCTTTAGCGCCTGCCAAAGAATATTTTATCGGACATGCACGGATCTTTGAAGAAAACGAAGCGGCCAACTTGTTGACGCCAGAATTTCAACAAGCCCCAACAGTCAAAGAAATCATGGCAGAACATTATGCGAAAACGGAAGGAATCCAAGACGAGATCAACAAGATGCAATATGTTGATTTACACCAATGGATGCCAAAAGATATTTTGTTAAAAGCCGATAAACTTTCAATGGCAAGTTCACTGGAAGTGCGGGTACCACTTCTTGATATCGAAGTAATGAAATTAGCGCAACAAATCCCAAGTAAGTATTTATTGAATCAAAACAATACAAAAGATGTCTTTAGACAAGCTGCGAACAAGCATCTGCCTGAAGAATGGTCAAATCGTGTAAAACTTGGTTTCCCTGTACCGATCAAAGCTTGGCTGAAAGAAGAACATGGCTATCACCAAGTAAAAGAATTATTTGAAGCTGATTTTGCGAAAGAGTTCTTTGATCAAGCGAAGATCATCAAATTACTTGATGACCATCATGAAGGTAGAAGTGAAGAACAGCGTAAGATTTGGACGATTTTCAGTTTCTTGACGTGGTACAAAGTTTATTTTGTGGATGAAACGATTCCTCAAGCTGAACCGATCCAATATGTAACAGTTTAGACGATCCAACTATGTTTCTATTGAACGCAAAAACGAAGAGTGCCGATCCATAATGGGCAGACTCTTCGTTTTTTGCCGTAAATCGGACTAGGTTGATTTTTTATTCAAAGGTACGATAGTATACAATCAGTAATGGACTTCTCGCTCAAATGTGCCATCTTTTTTATAGATCATCAAGGATGTTTCTTTATTACGAGCTACTTCTTTTCCTTTTTCAATGGCGTCTTCTTTATGATCGAAGTGATTGCTTGCTTTTTCAGCGCCTTTAGAGCGAACGATCCAATGATCTTCTTCGAATTTGACTTCGACTGTGGCGTCTAATAATTTGGCTGCTCGCGGATTGCTATCATGCTTGTCATTTTTTTGTGGATTTTTCTCTTTTGAGAAAGCTTTCTTCTCTTTCTCATCTGCACTTTCAACCCATTCTTTCGCTTGACTGATCGCAATCGGGATTGCACGATCATCAGGATAGCCTTCAACTAAAAGCGCATTGCCGATATCGATTGCTTTCTTTTTGGTCAATTCTTCCAAGTTCTTCATGGCTGGTGGAAAATCTTTCATATTCCAAGGCATAGTTAACTCCTCCTAAAAGAATAATTGATTTTACTACTATAACAAGTGTAATCTCAACTTGGTAAAAAGAAAAATCATCTGTTTCAATTTTTGCTATGCTTATTTTTTGCTCGTCAAGTAGAACTACTTAACAAAATCGTGAAAAAGGCTAGCAATCTGATAAAAATCATGGTAAGATAATCAAGTCTGAGAGTCATCTTAGAGGATTCTAGTATAAATGGGAGGGAAAATCATGCGCGTAAACATTACTTTAGAGTGTACTTCTTGTAAAGAACGTAACTACCTAACTAACAAAAACAAACGTAACAATCCTGATCGTTTGGAAAAGCAAAAATATTGCCCACGCGAACGTAAAGTTACTTTGCACCGCGAAACAAAATAATATGTCTAAAAAAGTTTGGGTCTGTACCCAAGCTTTTTTATTTTTAGTATAATCAAGTAGTAGATGAAAGGAGCGAGTCAAAATGTTTATTTCCATGTGGGCCCAAGACAAGAATGGGTTGATCGGTAAAGATGGGCTATTGCCTTGGCGTTTGCCAAATGATATGCGTTTTTTCAGAGAACATACGGTGGATCGTTTATTAGTGATGGGGCGTAAAACATATGAAGGCATGGGCGACCTATCTCTTCCTTATCGCCACATCATCGTGTTGACTACCCAAGAAGATTTTGAGGTCAAAGAAAATGCAGAAGTCATGCATTCGATCGATGAATTATTGGCTTTTGCGGAGACTGTTTCAGAAGATATTTATGTTTCTGGTGGAAGTCGGATCTTTCAAGAACTATTGCCCCAGACTGGGATTATTTGGCGAACACTGATCGATGGTGAGTTTGAAGGAGATACGTATATTGGAGAGATCGACTTTAGTGATTTTGAACTAGCAGAAGAACATATCGGTATCACGGATCAAGAAAACCATTATGCCCATCGCTTCCAAAAATGGGTAAGAAAGTAAGCTCTGATCATTGATGCATAAAATGGAGGATTGAAAGAAATAAAGGGAGATGTTCAAGATCATGGGAGCATCTTTTTTTTGTCTTATTTATAGAGAAACAGCTAAGTCAAGCGAGCGTTGCTCCTTAAGGTTTAGCTGTTTTTTTGTGTTGTATAAAGAACATATAAAGAAATTTCTTGAATATTAACACTATCTTTATAGTCCTTTGTCTATGATGAAAACAAAGGAGAGGAAGAAAATGATCTTATTTTTAGGTTGTATCAGTATTATTTTGTTAGCTTATCTATTTTGGTTTTTATTTAAGGGGGAAGAGCAATGATGAGTGCAGTATTTCAAGGGTTGTTTTTCTTTTTTATTCTACTCGTTTTAGCCGCACCTCTTGGGTGGTACATCAAGTTGATCATGACAGGGGAAACACCAAAATATGTACGTTTCATCCAACCAATCGAACGCTTTTTTTATCAATTGATTGGTCCTGAGAGTCAAAAGAAAATGACAGCGAAGCGCTATTTAGCGCATGTGTTGGGTATTGGAATCTGTTCTTTGCTATTTTTAACCGGATTATTGATGGTCCAAGGTTGGCTTCCTGGCAATAATGGCGTGGAAAATCTGTCATTTGATTTAGCCGTGAATACAGCTGTTAGTTTTGTGACAAATACCAACTGGCAAGCTTACGCAGGAGAAGTGACACTGTCGAATACGACGCAAATGCTTGGTTTGACTGTTCAAAATTTCTTGTCAGCAGCTGTAGGTTTAGCGGTTCTTTGTGCATTGATCCGCGGCATCATCCAAAGGAAATCAAGCCAACTGGGCAATTTTTGGCAAGATCTAGTACGCAGTTTGCTTTACATTTTTTTACCACTTTCATTAATTACTGCTGTACTTCTGATTTCCCAAGGCGTGGTTCAAACGTTTAGTCATGGGATGTCATACACTGGTCTATCTGGAGAATCTTTATGGTTGTATCTAGGACCTGTGGCCAGTCAAGTAGCCATCAAGCAATTAGGAACCAATGGTGGTGGATTTTTTGGTGCAAATTCCGCTCATCCATTTGAGAATCCGACGATTTTTTCTAATTTCATCGAGAATCTCGCCATCTTGTTGATACCTACTGCATTGATTTTTGCTTTTGGCTATTGGGTCAAAGAATGGAAACAAGGTCGAACGATTTTGATCGTTTCGTTTGTTTTTCTTTTTGCAGCTTTTGTAGGTGTAGCAATTAGTGAATATCATGGGCCCGCTTTTACGGATGTTCTGGGTTCACTGAATATGGAAGGAAAAGAAGTACGTTTTGGTGTGGGTTGGTCAAGCTTATGGGCTGTTAGCACAACAGCGGCATCGAATGGATCAGTCAATGCGATGTTGGACAGTTTTACGCCTCTCGGTGGTGGTATTCCGCTTTTCTTGATGCAATTAGGGGAGATCATCTTTGGTGGTGTGGGTAGTGGATTATATGGCATGTTGGCATTTCTACTACTGACGGTTTTTATCGCTGGGCTACTTGTCGGGCGTACGCCAGAATATTTAGGCAAGAAAATCGAGGCTTTCGATATCAAGATGGCTAGTTTAGTGATTTTGACGCCAGTATTATTGACGTTGTTTGGTACGATGGCAGTTTCACTGCATCCTGATGTTTTAACTTGGTTGACCAATAAAGGGCCTCATGGATTTAGTGAGTTGCTTTATAATGTGACTTCTCTAGCAAATAATAACGGGAGTGCATTTGGTGGGTTGACGGCAGATAAACCGTTTCTAAATCTTTTAGGAAGTGTCTTGATGTTGTGCTCTCGCTACATTCCGATCGTTGCTATTTTGTTCTTGGCTGAAAACATGGGAAGGAAGAAAACCATCGCGATCAATGATGGAACACTTTCAACAACGAATGGCACATTCATCTCCATGTTGATGATCGTTATCCTTGTTGTCGGAGCATTGAGCTTTTTACCAGCGTTGGCATTAGGTCCGATCGCTGATCATTTTACCTTAAGTTAGAAGGAGTAAAATCAAATGAAAACTATTTATGTATGGGCAATCAAAGAAGCCTTTGTCAAATTAGACCCAAGACAACAAATCAAAAACCCAGTGATGTTCATGGTCTACATCGGAGCGATCTTAGCGACGATCCTTTGTTTTGGACAAACAACCGTGCCTTTATGGTTTACTATAACGATCACCTGTTTGTTATGGATCACTTTATTGTTTGCAAATTTTGCCGAAGCAGTGGCAGAAGGTCGCGGAAAAGCGCAAGCAAATAGCTTGAAGCAAGCAAAAAAAGAAGTAGTCACTTATAAGATCAATCGCTTAGAAGACATTGAAAACCAAGAATTTATTGAGATCAAATCTTCTGATCTCAAAAAGGGGGATCTGATTTACGTAGTATCGGGTCAACAAATTCCGGCGGATGGTGATGTAATCGAAGGAGCTGCTTCAGTGGACGAAAGTGCCATTACAGGGGAATCAGCGCCAGTAATCCGTGAATCAGGGGGCGATCGAAGTGCCGTTACTGGTGGGACGACGGTGGTTTCTGATTACTTGGTGATCCGTGTGACATCCGAAAATGGACACTCCTTTTTAGATCAAATGATTTCAATGGTGGAAGGGACACAACGAAAGAAAACCCCGAATGAGATCGGGTTACAAATCTTTTTGATCACGTTAACGATCATCTTTTTAGCGGTCTCTGTTAGTTTAGTTCCTTTTACCGAATTCAGTAGTCAGCTGTCAGGTAAAGGGGCGCCGATTGCGACGATCGTTGTCATTGCTTTATTCGTATGTTTAGCGCCAACGACGATCGGTGCATTGATTTCATCGATCGGAATTGCTGGAATGAGTCGATTAACGAAAGAAAACGTGATTGCAATGAGTGGTCGTGCCATCGAAGCAGCGGGAGATGTTGATGTATTACTGTTAGATAAAACAGGAACGATTACTTTAGGAAATCGTCGGGCAAGTGAGTTTTTACCGGTCAATGGCGTCACAGAACAACAATTAGCTGATGCAGCACAACTTTCATCTTTAGCAGATGAGACGGCAGAAGGCCGCAGTATTGTCATTTTAGCTAAAGAAAAATTTGCTTTGCGGGAACGTATTTTTGAAAAATTTGAAGTGAAATTCATTGATTTTAGTGCGCAAACCCGCATGAGCGGCATGGATTATCGTGGCGATCAGATCCGTAAAGGTGCCGCAGATACGATCAAGAAATATGTGCAGGCACGTGGTGGACAATATCCAGAAGAATGTGATCACATCGTTGCAAAAGTTGCCCAAGCTGGCGGAACTCCTTTGGTGGTTGTAAAAAATGATCAAGTGATGGGGGTCATTTATCTCAAAGATATTGTAAAAAATGGCGTACAGGAAAACTTCGCAGATATGCGTAAAATGGGGATTAAAACTATCATGATCACAGGAGATAATCCTTTGACAGCAGCGGCGATTGCGGCTGAGGCGGGGGTCGACGACTTTCTCGCAGAAGCAACACCTGAAAATAAAATGGATCTTATTCGTGACTATCAAGAAAAAGGTCATCTTGTAGCAATGACAGGTGATGGAACGAATGATGCGCCAGCATTAGCACAAGCGGATGTGGCAGTGGCGATGAATACAGGGACACAAGCAGCAAAAGAAGCGGGCAATATGATCGATTTAGATTCTAGTCCAACGAAGCTATTGAAGGTCGTACGTATCGGTAAACAATTATTGATGACTAGAGGTGCTTTGACCACGTTTAGTATTGCAAATGACGTCGCAAAATATTTTGCTGTGATCCCAGTCTTGTTTTATGGGATCTATCCCGAATTGGCCCAATTGAATATCATGGCATTAGGTAGTCCTCTTACGGCGATTTTATCGGCTGTTATCTATAATGCAGTGATTATTGTCGCATTGATTCCTTTAGCGTTAAAAGGAGTCAAGTATACAGAAAAACCTGCCAGTCAGATTTTGCGGCATAATCTATTGGTCTATGGATTAGGTGGTTTAATTGCCCCGTTCATATTCATCAAACTGATCGATCTCGTTTTGAGCTTTTTCTTAATATAAAAAGAAAGACATTTTGCAGAAAGAAGGAATTCACCTATGAAAAAGATCCTTAGAGCACAGCTTAGTTTTTTATTCCTCAGCATCCTACTCCTCGGTGGGCTATACACCGTCGCTGTTACTGGTATCGGTCAACTTTTCTTTGCTCATCAAGCCAATGGTAGTCAGGAAGTCGTTTCAGGGAAGGTGGTTGGCTCTTCGTTGATTGGACAATCCTTTCAACAGGCAGCTTATTTTAGTGGAAGAGGGCAAGACGTGACCCAACTTTCACCAACCTCATCGGAGCAAAAGAAATTAGTAGAAGATAAAACGAAATTGGCACAACAAAGCAATCAAACTACGGAGATCCCAATCGATTTAGTCACAAACTCTGCAAGCGGTGTTGATCCGCATATCAGTGTGGTAGCCGCAGAAAGTCAAGTCTCTCGTATCGCTAAAGAGCGGGGAGAAGACGTTACTAAGATTCGTGCTATAATACAGGAAAAAGCACAAAAAGATTGGTTTTCAGATCGAATGTTTGTCAACGTGCTTGAATTGAATCTGTCACTTGATAACATGTAGGTGGCAGAGGGGTTAGGTGAAACAAAGATGGAAAGACAGGATGTTTCAGAAATGTTACACCAGCGTGAAAAAAGCCGAGGACGTCTACGGGTGTATTTTGGTTTCGCGGCGGGAGTCGGCAAGACGTATGCAATGCTGGCGGAAGCACAAGAGCTGAGCGTACTAGGTAAAGACATTGTGGTAGGCTACATCGAACCTCATGATCGCCCGGATACGAACCAATTATTAGAAGGATTACCACAGATTCCTTTAAAAGAAGTGACGTATAAAGGGCTGACTTTGAGTGAACCTAATATCGATGCCATTATCAAACGTCAGCCAGAGATCGTTTTGATCGATGAATTAGCCCATAGTAATGCGCCAGGATCAAGAAATCGCAAGCGATATCAAGATATCGAAGAATTATTGAATGCAGGAATCAATGTCCATACGACGATCAACGTCCAACATATTGAAAGCTTGAATGATATCGTTGAAGAAGTGACTGGGATCGAAGTAAAAGAAACGGTTCCGGATACGTTTTTCCAACAGGCGACATTGAAGGTGATCGATGTGGAACCAGATGAATTGATCGATCGTTTAGCGCAAGGGAAAATCTATGCTGATGAAAATGCAAAACGCGCCTTGCAGCACTTCTTTATTCCTAAAAAATTGGAACAGTTACGAGGTCTAGCGATTCAACGGGCTTCGGATCATATCAATCGTGTGATCGGTAAAACAAATGGTGTCCAAAGTAAATTGATCACGATCGTTCAAGATGCTTTCCCTAAAATGGCTGAGAAAAGTATTCGGTGGACTGCTCGGTTAGCTCAAGGCTTGGGGGCAGAATGGATCGTGCTATACATTCGTTCCGATGATCGTTTACAAGGGACGAATGACTTAGCGGAGAAACTTGGCGCAGAAGTCGTGGTAATCGAGGAGGACCATTCATTTGAAACGATCGTCGAATATGCTAAACTGGTCGGCGCAACCGATTTGATCATCGGTAAAAATTTGGCGAAACCGTGGACGGAGCGATTGTTTTCAGAAGAGCTGGATGTACGACTGCTCAAACGATTGCCAGAAACTGAACTTCACTTGATTCCTTATAAAGAAAAACGTTCAACCATCCTTTCCCATTCCAAGAAACTAGTGGAAGGGGGAGGAAAAGATTTTGCGATTTCATTGATCTGTGTGTTCGTAGCAACGCTCTTGACTGAAGTGATGCAATATCTTCACTTTGGAGAACAAAACTTGATGTTGGTGTACATTTTCTTTATCTTACTTGTTGCCCGTTTGACCTCTGGCTATTTTTGGAGCGCATTATCTTCTATTTTAAGTGTCTTAGCTTTCAACTGGTTTTTTGTCGAGCCGCTGTATTCCTTGACCGTATATAAACAAGGTTATCCGATTACTTTAGTCATCATGCTGATCGTTGCATTGATGATCAGTAATTTGATGGTTCGTCTGAAAAAACAGGCTGTCCATGCCAGAGAAAAAGAACAACAGATGGAAATTCTGTATGAACTGAACAAGCAGTTTGTTTTAGCAGAAGACCAGCAACAAATCGTTGAATTATCTGCCACTTATTTAGGTAGACTATTGGATCGGGAAGTGATTTTCTTTGATAAACATGCCATCAAGCTAAGCCAATATACACCAAAAGATGCCCCATTTTTACTCGATCATCCAGAAGAGGCAGCAGTAGCTTATTGGACGGCTAAAAATCAAAAAGACTCAGGTTATGGAACGGATACATTAAGTGGCGCAAAAGGTTTTTATTTACCGATTGTCGCAAATGGTAAGACGTTAGCTGTTTTAGGGATTCGTCGCAGTCGCGGGCTGCCGATCGAGGATAGTCAATTGAATTATTTACGGTTAGTGTTGACCCAGCTTGCTGTTATCTTAGAGCAAACAGAGCTTAAGAATGAAAAAGAACAAATTGAGTTAGAAAATGAACGTGAAAAAGTTCGCAGTAATTTATTACGTGCGATCTCCCATGATTTGCGTACACCATTGACTGCGATTTCTGGGATTGCAGAAACACTCTTGCAAACAGATGAAGAGCTGAAACAAGCAACGCGCCAAAAATTGCTGACCGATATCCAGACAGAATCCCAATGGTTGATTCGAATGGTGGAGAATCTGTTGTCGATCACACGGATCAATATGGACACGATGCAAGTGAAAAAAACAACAGAACCGATTGAGGAAATCATCGAAGCAGTCTATGAACATGTCACAAAAGTTTATCCTGACAAGGAACTATTGGTTCATTTACCGACAGCGGTTTTATTTGTCGAAGTTGACCCTATCTTGATTGAGCAAGCGATGTTCAATCTGGTGGAAAATGCGTTTCGTCATGGATCGACACAAGGGCAAGTAGAAGTTAGCGTGTTTCAAGAGGGACAACAGGTCATTTGCGAAGTGAAGAATGATGGTGAAATCTCATTGAAGCAATATGAAAAAATCCAGATGAATCTATCTAATGAAGAAGAAGTACCAATCGATTCAAAAAATGGTCTTGGCATTGGATTAAGTATTGTCAAAACCATCATCCATGCCCATAATGGGAAATTAGAGATGGCTGTATCAGAAGGGAAAACAGTGGTTCGCATCTATTTGAACAAGAGTGAGGAGGTGACGTTACATGAGGAAAGTACTATTGATTGAAGATGACCCAACGATCACTGATTTTATGGAAGTCGTGTTGGCAAAAGAACATTATCACGTTACGATTGCCACAACAGGCATGGAAGCTTTGCATGTGTTCCAAGAAGATTCCTTTGACTTGATTTTGCTCGATTTAGGTTTGCCAGACATTGATGGCATCGAATTATTGAAAATCATTCGTAAACGACTGGCTACACCGTTGATCGTGATCTCAGCGCGAAACAACGAGCATGAAAAAGTCAAAGCCCTCGATCTCGGTGCTGATGATTACGTCACTAAACCTTTTGGGATGAATGAATTACTTGCTAGGATCAGAACCGCTTTTCGTCATCGTAAACAAGAGGAATTACCTTCAGTCATCACCAATGGTGAATTGACTTTGGACACAGAAAGCCAACTGTTAACCAAAGCAGGAGAACCGATCCATCTCACTAAGAATGAATATCGCATTTTGCTCGTATTATTCCAACACCTTGGGAAGGTCGTCACTTATCGCGTATTAACATCAGAAGTTTGGGGGCCTTATGGAACAGATTCCCAAGTGTTGCGAGTGAATATGTCAAACATTCGGAAAAAAATCGAGAAAAATACCATTCGTCCAGAATATTTGATCACTGAGATCGGAGTTGGCTATCGGTTACGTGATTACCGAAATTCTTAGTAAGCGACAAACAAATTGAATATCGAAAAAAACGACAATCACCGAAGAATTTTACCGCTTGGTGATTGTCGTTTTTCGATGTGCTGTTTACCAGCTAGCACATGGAACACTTCTTTTATTTACAGCGCAAGCCAAATTGTGGTTTTCACGTTTTTACTTTAGCTCGCCTTTGATATCATCGATCATTTGACGACTAGCGATTGGTCCATTATATAACCAGCTAGAAGTTGGACCAAATTCGAACACTTGACCCGCTTTGACTGCTTTCAGATTTTGCCAAGTGGGTTCGTTGAACATCGCTGCTTCTTCATCACTATTGACTAAGATGATGTAGTCTGCGTCTAATTCAGCTAATTTTTCTGATGAAACAGCTGACCAATCAGAGGTTGCCTCTTTTGATACTTCTTCTACTAAAGATGGCACACCAAATTGTAGATCTTCATAAACGATGCGACCGCTTGAACGATTCTGGCTGACCATAAAGGCAGAGTTGTTCGTGACCCATAAGACAGCCGCTGTTTTCCCATCGATCTGATCACTCAATTCTTCTCGTGTTTCTTTCGCGTAATCTTGATAATCTTGAATGATTTCCTCTGCTTTGTCCTCTTTATTCAATACTTTGCCAATGTCTTGCAACTGTTCTTCCCATGTGACATCGGTACCATTTTTAACAACATAGGTTGGAGCAATTTTACTATATTGCTCGTATTTACCACCTTCAACAGTGGCTGAAGAAGAAATCAATAATAAATCAGGTTCAAAACTTAACACATTTTCATAGGGTAGATCATAGGAGATAGTTGGGACATCTTTCAGATCATCTTGTAAATAATCTTGGATCGAACCACTGCCGACTGTCCATTGAGCAACCGGGGTTTCACCTAACGCAACAAGATAATCCTCTAAATAACTGCCGATGATCCGCTTTGGTTGGTTAGGTATTTCAACTGAATGTCCTAATGTATCTGTCAAGGTATGCGTACCATTATCAGCAGTAGTCGATGATGCGGTTGTCTCTTCGGTTGTAGATGAGCCTGGCGAGCAAGCACTCAGTAATCCCACCAAAAGTAATGCACTAGAGATTGTGAATAGTTTATTTTTAAGTCTCATGTCTTTCCTCCAAACGTAATTGAGAATGTTTCTCAATTGCTATTATTCCCCAAGAAAAGGGCGCTGTCAACTCTTTTTACTAACGTAAATGACGAAATTTGTGCTTGACGAATTTGTGAAGTACCGTCATAATTGAGAATGATTTTCAATGAGAGGGGGAAGTATATGTCTAGATTAAATGCAGTTGAAATTACTACCGGTTACCCCAACAAAACGATAATTGAAAATTTGTCTGTCGCTATACCAGAAGGGAAAATCACCAGTTTGATTGGCCCGAACGGCAGTGGTAAGTCTACATTATTAAAAAGCTTTACCCGCATACTTCCTGTAAAAAACGGTAAAATATTAGTCAACGATCGTGACTTGACGACCTATCATTCGAAAGAACTAGCTCGGAAACTTGCCTTACTAGCCCAAACGAGTGAATACCCATTAGGAATGACAGTCGAAGAAGTCGTTTCTTACGGTAGATATCCTTATCAAAAACTATTCAGTGGCATGGATGATCAAGATCTGCAAGCCATTGAGTGGGCATTGACAGCGACGGATCTGATCTCGCTAAAAGATCGAGACTTAGCGAGTTTATCCGGAGGTCAAGCCCAACGAGTCTGGATTGCGATGGCGTTAGCTCAAGAAGCAGATATCTTGATCCTTGATGAACCGACAACTTTTTTAGATCCGGCGCATCAACTGGAAATCTTAGATCTGCTGAAAGAAATCAACCGAATGAAAAAAACAACGATTTTGATGTCGATCCATGACATCAATCATGCCTCCCGTTTTTCCGATTATTTAGTCGCAATGAAAGAAGGGCGATTAATTGTCAACGGGACTCCAGAACAAGTCATCACGAAAGAATGGATGAGAGAGATTTTTGAGATCGAAGCACAAATCGTTCAATTACCTGAAACAAATAAACCTGTCTTTTTAACATATGATCTCATCAAGAAACCGGAGGGAAAATGATGAGGAAAGGGAAAAAAATAAATATCCTATGGCTGCTTCTGTTATTGGCAATCCTTGTCTTCTTTTTTGCTTTGTATAATGGTGCTTCTGAAGTTAAAGGAAATGAAGTCTGGCAGGCGTTGTTCCATTTCGATCCAACTGATCAATCCCAGCAGATCATACGTAATATCCGTCTGCCTCGGGTCATCGGAGCATTTATTGTGGGTAGCTGTTTCGCCCTCAGTGGCGCTTTGATGCAAGGGGTAACGCGAAACAACTTGGCAGATTCAGGATTGTTAGGGATCAATGCTGGTGCCTCGTTAGCCATGGCATTTAGCTTTGCTTTTTTACCTAAAGCTTCGCCGTTTTCAATTTTTCTGCTTTCATTACTTGGTTCGTTGATCGTGACGATGATCGTTCTAGGTTTTTTCAGTTTTTCAAAAATAGGACTCAGTACTATGCAGATGATTTTAGCCGGTGTGGCAATCAGTTCTTTTTTTACCGCAATCAGCCAAGCACTGACCCAGTTATTTAATCTACAACAAGATTTGACTTTTTGGTTTGTTGGCGGTGCGGCGAATATTACTTGGCAACAGTTACTCGTTCTTTCACCTATCTATCTAGTGGCGGTTATTGGCTCTTTTCTATTAGGGAAGTCGATCTCCCTGATCCATTTGAGTGAATCACATGCGATCGCCTTAGGAGGACATCCACAGCGCACACGGGTACTGGTTTTCATCTTTGTTTCGATCTTAGCAGCGTTAGCTGTTTCTTTAGTTGGGCCCGTCTCTTTTATTGGTTTGATGGTCCCACCTGTTGTTCGTGGCTTTGTCGGTACGGATTATCGGTATGTCTTGCCAGCTTCATTTATCGCTGGGGGGATCTTAGTTATGTTAGCAGATTTTGTGGCACGCATGGTCAATCCACCATTTGAAACACCTTTTGGCTTAGTTATTTCCTTGATTGGTGTCCCTTTTTTATTGGTACAAGTTAGGAGGGAACGCGTGTGAAAAAAATATATTGGGGGATTGGCCTGTTACTATTTTTATGGCTTGTGACTGCGGGAATCAGTTTAATGATCGGTACACCGTTTCTTTATATTGATCAATTGATCGATGTCGCACTTGGTAGAGGAACACAGGTCCAACAATTGGTTCTGACAGAATTTCGCTTGCCACGCCTATTGATCAGTTTATTCGCAGGTACCTGTCTAGGAATCGCAGGCTATCTTTTGCAAGGAGTAACTAGAAACCCATTAGCTGATTCAAGTATTTTAGGTATCAACTCCGGCGCAGGATTTTTTGTGATGCTATACTTAGGTTTTTTTACTAGCCATGCGTCACCTTTCTTGTTGCTTTTCGTTGCCTTTTTAGGCGGCACGCTTGCTGCATGTCTAGTCTATTTTGTTGCCTATCAGCGTTCTGGACAAGTAGCGATGAATCGCTTGCTCCTTTCAGGTATCGCTGTGAATGCGGGCTTTTCTGCGGCAATGCTTTTAAGTACGATAAAAATCTCAAAAGAAAATTATGGCTTTGTGAACGCTTGGTTAGCAGGTTCAATCTGGGGGGCTAGTTGGCCTTATGTCACTGCCTTTTTGCCATGGGTACTTATTCTGATCCCTTTAGCGTTTTTCTATAGTCGCAGGATTGGTCTTTTATCCTTTGGCCCAGAACGTGCGCAAAGCTTAGGGTTGAACGTGTCACGAAGTCAGTCAGTTTTATTACTGCTTGCAGTTGGTTTAGCCTGTGGCAGTGTTGCTGTGGCAGGCAGCTTGTCCTTTGTGGGTTTACTCGCACCGCATGCTGCCAAAATCATTGTACGTAAAGAAAATCAGTGGACACTCCTATTCAGTGGTTTGTTCGGAGGATTATTTGTCAATATTGCTGATATTCTTGCGCGCATCATTTTACCAGATGGAGAAGTTCCTACAGGGATCTTGATTGCCGTCTTGGGCGCACCGTATTTTCTTTATTTATTATTTTATATTCAAAAGAAACAACTATCTGTCTAGGATAAGACCAGAATGTTGGGATCGGGAAACACTGAAGGCGATTTTGCCTTTAGTGTTTTTTAGTAGATTTAGAAATACCTTCAACAGCCAGATAAGAAATAAAGTAACAAGACCTATCTAATACAATTCTCATCCAACGAAAGGTTATGTATTGTTATAATGAATATGTAAGCGTTCTATACAGCC
>NZ_JBIQDM010000029.1:0-697 GCF_045371165.1 Enterococcus pernyi | reverse complement strand
CTTCTCAAAAGTTTTTCCGCCCCTTTTTTTCTGAATGCGGAAGGTGTATAAGCAGTGACGCTGAGGGTAACAGTGGTTTGGGAAGAAATGGAGCTTAATCAAGACATCGGACGAACGAGCTGAAAATCGCTTTGAAATTTAAGCCCTTGATCTTGAACTTGTCTTTTTGGTTTTGAGCTTTTTTTGTATTTTTACTAGTTAGTCATAAAAGAAAAGCCCTAGAATAACTAGAAAATTCTAGGACTTAATTTTTGGGGCTTAGAACTAGTTATTCTTCATATTTCTTCTATCAAATACAGTCACTTCATTTATCACAACTTTTTCAGTCCGTTTATCAAATATTATGGGTCTAATTTTTTCTAACCACTCTTCATTGGTTGCTTCGAAGATAAGAAATCCTATCGTGGAAAAAACAAGCATACCAGTACTGGATTCAATTAACTCTCTTTCATACATTGGGTGTAAATCTGCTATATAATCAATAATATTTTCATCGGTATATTCAAAAGACTCTATATATTCTAAAGTTTTTTTATCATAAACATCGATTATTTCCATTTCGTCATCTCCATTTTTAGTTTTTAAGTTTTCAACATACATTTTTTTTTAACGTTTTTCTAAGGCGAAAAGGTTTTAAAAAATTTCAATTTTCAGATCGTTAGATTTCGCTCCTTTCTTTGATTAAACTTCGTTCCAT
>NZ_JBIQDM010000028.1:0-749 GCF_045371165.1 Enterococcus pernyi | reverse complement strand
AGTGTGACGTACGGCGCGGCAGGACCAGGGCTTGCACAAGCCTTATTCGATAATCACAACGGTACCCTGATCAATATCTACGACACTTCGGATGTCGTCACGAGTGGGCTTTTCACTGGTGGGAAAGGGATGCTTCCAATCAATAGTTTTGGAATCGATAATTCGGGCTGGGAAACATTTGGACATTCGCTGGATCAATTCAGAACAGATGAAGAGGGAAATTACATCGATAAGCATGGACAGATCATCGTATACGTCGATGGCAATGGGGGGATCTTGTTAGCCCCAACTTTGTGGCAACAAACACTTTTGGAAAACGAAGCAATGATCAAACTAATAGCAGTCAGTGGCGAGCATACGCTAGATGAAATCAAGCGTGTGAAAGAAGAAAATGAGTGGCTCAAGGTTCAAATCAAAGAATTCTTGACCTTAAAAGAGTTACAACAGAAGCTGACTGCAAGTGGCGGCGGACTTTCTCAATCAGAAAAAATTTATTTAGAGGATAGCCAAGCATTAGCTGTAGTACGGACCGCAGCAAGTAAATTTGATGAGGCGATGAGCAATGTTCGCGTGATTTACCAAAACGGGATCACGGAGTTGGAAGAGTTATGGAATGACTGGTTGGGAAGAGTACGCAATTATACCCCACATTTGACGTACAACGAGGTAATTGAAACATTAGCCGAAGTTAATTGTACAAAATGGGAGATTGTCGATGAGCCAACACAGGAATTTAGAGATAAAATCCG
>NZ_JBIQDM010000027.1:0-824 GCF_045371165.1 Enterococcus pernyi | reverse complement strand
ACCTCGCGTCCGGCTGTTGCGATTGATTTAAGTGGCACTTCGCCAGCAAAAGATGAAAAAACATGGAACGAATGGGCAAAACTCCGAGGATTTACGGATACCCTGACTGCCGAACATAACGTATTTGATAATTTAGTTCTAGCGGATTATTTAGACGTGATGGAAGGGCCAAGTACGTTACCCCTCAGTACCCGATTTGCCCGTTCAAAAATTGCACCGATCATCCAAGCTACCGCCTTTGCTGAATTTACCCGACCCTACTTAAAAGAATCAACCAAAGAGACAGCTGTCAGCCAATTGTACCGTTTGACTTCGACAAGTATCCTAAGGCAGTCGATCAGCTTGCTCGGTGATGCCATTGATGCTCCAGAAGACCCCGTTGAGATTTATCCGACCACCAAAATCGAGTTGGCTAGCTGGATTACGGTCCAAAACCAGTTCCTTGAATACATACAAACAACACCAGAACTATCTGGATATGAGATGCGAACCGGCACAGACGGTATGAGCGGATTGTTCGTTCCTAAAGACACGAATGATCAAAGTCTATTAGTTTATCCAGATACTTCACTGAATGAATACTTACCGGGAAATGAAAAATTACCTCCACGGATCGGCGCCCTGAAACAAATCAATTTTTCTCCATATAATGGTCCAGGAACACCCTATGTCAATGTGACCATGAGCTATACCGCCTATGATCATCGCCAAGAACTATACACGCAATATGATATTCGGGGCATCACGATTCCCTTGGAGACGGACTTTGATACATTTTTAGCAGAAATCGCCACACCTGAACAAGCCTTGGAACTGGTCAAAGA
>NZ_JBIQDM010000026.1:0-832 GCF_045371165.1 Enterococcus pernyi | reverse complement strand
TGACCGGCCTTTTGCATTTTATAGATTTTCATTTCGACAGCTTTTAGGGAACGATCTAATTTTTTAGCCATTTCTTTTATATTCAGTACTTGATTTGTTTCTGCTAAAAGTGCATATCTTTTGATATAAGATATTTCTTTTGTTGTCCAAGGCTTCAATGAATACTCACCACCTTTCAACGTTCACGTCGATAATACATTTCTATGTGCCAATGTGAACTTAGAAAAAATACATTTTTAAATTCCATAATGTTTCGTGTTTCATAGATGCCTTGCTTAATTTTCACCCTTTCTTTTTCGGCTTTATTTGTACCTCTGATGTTTCCAAATCGTTTTAGAAATTTGACCTTGAATTCTTCAAAATCCGAACAAGAAAATTCAAGGAGGTCAGGAAAATTAAGGTAAGGACTTCCACCTACAACTTTGATTTTGAAATACGTCACTTTCTTCTCTCCTTTTCAAACAGCTTCGATTTTTGGAAAAGTATCTTTGAACTTTTTCCAATTTAATTCTGCACCATTGTGAAGTCCGTTGTGATTGCTAAGGACCACATTTTCGCTTACTGTTTCTAGTCCTCTCATAAGATATCGATCAATATAAATCTGTTCCGGAGAATCTTCATACCATCTCAATCGAGTTTTAAAACGATCGTGTGTGCCTGTGATATCCAACTTTAAAAATTCACCTGTTTCACAATCTGAAGTTTCTACAAAACCGTATGCTAATAATTTTTTCTTCATCTTTTTTCTATCCTTTTATAAAATGGCAAAAATAACTGACAACAAAATGACATTTAAAAATAAACTGATATAGCAAAGCGCTTGTAGTTGACG
>NZ_JBIQDM010000025.1:0-1334 GCF_045371165.1 Enterococcus pernyi | reverse complement strand
TTAGCCGCTGGCGGATTATTTGATTTAGGAAACAGCATGGTTAAACCAGACGTTGATCCACCGGATTATGGTGATGGCCAAGAAGGTACAGAAAACTTAATTTATAAAGAACAGGATCAGTCGAAAGGCTGATCTTTTTCTATTAAATATTTAGGAGGTAAATACGATGAGAAACAAAGAAAAATTTTTAGAAGACTACAACAAAGTAGTCAAACCGGAGTTTCAAAATGACGAGAACACGATCGAGGATGCCGCACACACTCTTAACAATATCGAAGGAACGACCGTGACCGTGGCAGCTGAATTTACAGAAACTGGCAAAATGGAAGCATTTGATTTTGAGCAGAAGCAACGACCCAAAACAGATGATCCGGATCAACAGATGCTGGACTGGTATTACGTAGGAAGAGGTGAAGTAAAATGACGATCAGATCAAACGGTGCCGGACACGGAGGAAGAAAAAATGGCTCCAACTGGATGGATCCAGGTGCAGTAGGAAACGGGCGACGTGAAGCAGATGTTGTACGAACAATCACCCAAAAGATGCAAGCAATTGCAAGTGTGCGCGATTCTACAGATAACGTTGGCGCAACTGTTAACCAAAACTTGCAGAACCAAGTCACGGTTATGAATGCGGCGGGATCAGGCGTAGCAATCACGAGTCACTTGAATGCCTTTAATGGTCAGGCAACTGGTGTTGAGGTTTTTTATTGGGCTGGTAACGAACAGATGCGTATTTTAGCGGCAGCTGTATCAAAAGTGATTGCGGATACGTTGGGAATTCCGAATCGTGGAGCAAAGCCTACCACAACGTTCTTCGTACACCGTAACACTAATCCGGGCGTCAATGTATTATTGATCGAATGGTGCTTTATCGATAATGCAAATGACATGCGACGATTAGATCAGAATATGGATCAGGCAATCCGTGCGGTGATGAATGTGCTTGGCTACAACACAAGCGGAAGTGGTAGTATTCAAGCGACGCCACAGACACATGATCAAATTATTTTAGCAAGCCCACCAAAAACTGTTGGGAATTATGTAGGCAAGTTAGAAGTTTTTAATGAGCTATCTCTTGGTATTTTTCGAATCGGTGCTTGGTTGGTTCCCAAAAATGGTGCAGCGTATTTAAATCAGGGATACGTCTTTTGGATGGATGCGGACAATCCGGATGTCGAAATTGGACGTTGTCGCTCAGCCGGTATTATCAGAGATGATGTGAATGCAGCATACGGATTACCAAGCGGCCTAAGATTTGGTTTGGATGGCACAATGGATATCCGCAAATTCGCAGGGAAAAGAGTCTTTCCGATGTTACGACGAACAAACGA
>NZ_JBIQDM010000024.1:0-1672 GCF_045371165.1 Enterococcus pernyi | reverse complement strand
AGACCTATCTAATACAATTCTCATCCAACGAAAGGTTATGTATTGTTATAATGAATATGTAAGCGTTCTATACAGCCTATATAAATCGAGGAGGAGATCTATGGTTACATTCAGCAGTAATTCTCAACAAGCCCAACAGTCCACTTCAAGAATCACCAGTGCAACCACCCCTTTAAACCAAGCATCATCGCTTCAAAATGACACACGCACCACGCTAATTGGCAATCAAGACATTCAAAGTAGCATAACGTCCGCCAAAAACTCAGCCAATCAAATTGCCTCAGCTATCTCAGGCGCTGCTAATCAATTGCAAACTGCTGCTCAAGGATTTTCTACACTAGACACTCAGTTAAGTCGAGATCTTTTTAAGGAGAGACGCTAATGAACCAATGGACAAATCTTGATACCGAGGAAACGTTGCTGCAAGCAAAAAGAGAAGAACAGGAAAAGAAAATGAAACAACTTGATGCCTGCCGTTCAGATTACCAGAATCACTTTAAAGAAATCGGAAACTTCTTATTTCGATTACAGATGTCCTACCAGAAATCGAATACCTTTACGTCCATCGAAACATTCACCTCGGAGTTTTCACATCAAAGTAGGCGATTGATGAATGGCTTTGATGAATGCCAACATCACGAAATGATCCAACAACAAAGAATCACGAATAAACTCGAAGAAATTGCTTTTGAGAAAAGAAAAATCATGTCGGAGGAACAAAACCTATGAGTATCGACATGTACCTAAACGACTCCTTAACACAAGCTACGAGCGCCAGTCACTTCTGCCAAAAACAAGTCACTGATTACCAAAATCTCCAACAAGCCATCACTCAATTCACTTTACAAACGCCCAATCTCCAAGGGAAAACCTACGACGCTGCGAAAGCCTATTTTTCCCAAGTACTATACCCACTCGTGCAAGGAGGAATCTTACTCTCCGAAGCGGTCGAAAAAGTAGCAAAACGATTTCCACAACAGTACATAGAACAAGTCGACTCCATTAGCTTGAAACAATCCGAATTAGAAGCACAAATTCGTCAAATGAATCAATATATCATCCAAGCCGAGGGAATACGGCAACTGCTTCTTTCACCACATATGCCAGAAGAACACCAAGGCTTTCAACTCAATCAGAATACGTTGTTACTCATGATGTATCATGACTTGAAACACAAACTGGAAGAAAAATTCCAAAAACTCTTAGCTTACAATCAAAGTTCCGCCCAATTTTTTACAGAAATCAAAAGTCTCGAACAAGCAGTCAATCAAGGCCTTGCTCAAACGAAAACTGCTTGGAATAGCCAAACGAAGACATTCTCTATCCCGAAAGATTTGTCGTGGACAACCACGATCCAAGACAAATGGCAACAAGCAGAAAACGAGAAAAAAGGCATCGATCCAACTAAAAACAAAGAACTAGAAAAGTACAACGTCTATGCTCTCATTATTCACGATAGCGATGGGAATCCACGTGTCTTTTGGAAAATCGAAGACAAGCAATCAGGCTACGGTATCGTGAACCCCGAGCTCTATCAATATGTCACGAAAGTAGGGCAATATTTAGAACCTGAACTGATCCAATTCATGACGTACGATACTTACCAAGAAAAAGTCAATGTGGCTTGGCGCCAAGGTGTTAATTATGAAACTGGTGAAAAACTAGACCCACT
>NZ_JBIQDM010000023.1:0-1800 GCF_045371165.1 Enterococcus pernyi | reverse complement strand
GATCAGCTTGGTGTGAATACGATCCGTACATTGAGTGTCGATGCAGTACAAAAAGCAAATTCAGGACATCCGGGGTTACCAATGGGTGCCGCGCCAATGGCTTATGCCCTTTGGACGAAACACTTGAAAGTGAATCCGAAAACTTCTAAAAACTGGGCAGACCGTGACCGTTTTGTCTTATCTGCGGGACATGGTTCAGCGATGTTGTACAGCTTGTTGCACTTAGCAGGGTACCAAGTGACGATTGATGACTTGAAACAATTCCGTCAATGGGAGTCAAAAACACCAGGACACCCTGAGGTCAACCATACGGACGGCGTCGAAGCAACGACTGGTCCGTTAGGACAAGGGATCGCAATGGCTGTGGGGATGGCAATGGCAGAAGCGCATCTAGCAGCGACCTACAACAAAGATCAATTCAACGTCGTTGATCATTATACCTATGCGTTATGTGGCGATGGCGACCTGATGGAAGGTGTGTCTCAAGAAGCAAGTTCGATGGCTGGACATATGAAATTAGGAAAATTAATCGTTTTATACGATTCAAACGATATTTCTTTAGATGGACCAACCTCAAAAGCCTTCACTGAAAATGTTGGCGCACGCTATGAAGCTTATGGTTGGCAACATATCTTGGTCAAAGACGGCAATGATTTGGAAGCTATCTCAAAAGCAATTGAAGAAGCGAAAGCCGAAACAGACAAACCGACATTGATCGAAGTGAAAACGGTCATCGGATTTGGTGCACCAAACCAAGGAACTTCTGCGGTTCACGGCGCACCACTTGGCTTAGAAGGCATTCAAAAAGCTAAAGAGATCTATGGTTGGGAATACCCTGACTTTACCGTACCAGAAGAAGTGGCGGAACGCTTCCGTCAACCGATGGTTGAAGAAGGCGAAAAAGCTGAAAATGCTTGGCGTGAGATGTTCGCAGCATACAAAGCAGCGTATCCAGAATTAGCGCAACAATTCGAAGATGCTTTTGCTGGGAAGTTACCAGAGAATTGGGATGCCGAACTTCCAACGTACGACGAAGGTGAAAGCCAAGCGAGTCGTGTCTCAAGTAAAGAAGTTATCCAAGAATTATCAAAAGCGATCCCAAGCTTCTGGGGTGGTTCTGCCGATCTATCTGGATCAAACAATACGATGGTGACAGCAGACAAAGATTTCACGCCTGAACACTATGAAGGCCGCAATATTTGGTTTGGTGTTCGTGAGTTTGCGATGGCATCAGCGATGAACGGGATCCAATTGCATGGTGGTACTCGGATCTATGGGGGAACATTCTTTGTCTTTGTCGATTACTTGCGACCAGCTGTGCGTTTAGCAGCGATCCAAAACACGCCAGTTATTTTCGTCTTGACCCATGACTCTGTGGCAGTTGGTGAAGATGGCCCGACGCACGAGCCAGTGGAACAATTGGCTTCGGTTAGAAGTATGCCAGGTGTCCATGTCTTACGTCCGGCGGACGGGAACGAAACTCGTGCGGCGTGGAAAGTTGCGATGGAATCGACAGATACACCAACGATCTTAGTCTTGAGTCGTCAAAATCTACCAGTTCTTCCAACAACAAAAGAAGTGGCGGATGATATGGTTAAAAAAGGTGCCTATGTCTTGTCTCCAGCTAAAGGGGAACAACCAGAAGGAATCTTGATCGCGACAGGTTCAGAAGTGAATCTAGCGGTCAAAGCGCAAAAAGTATTAGCGGAACAAGGAAAAGATGTCTCAGTGGTTTCTATGCCAAGTTTTGATTTGTTTGAACAACAATCTGCAGAATATCAAGAAAGTGTCTTGCCAAAA
>NZ_JBIQDM010000022.1:3232-4858 GCF_045371165.1 Enterococcus pernyi | reverse complement strand
TATTATGAGAGTTTGATCCTGGCTCAGGACGAACGCTGGCGGCGTGCCTAATACATGCAAGTCGAACGCTTCTTTTCCCACCGGAGCTTGCTCCACCGGGAAAAGAGGAGTGGCGAACGGGTGAGTAACACGTGGGTAACCTGCCCATCAGAAGGGGATAACACTTGGAAACAGGTGCTAATACCGTATAACAATCGAAACCGCATGGTTTCGTTTTGAAAGGCGCTTTACGGTGCCGCTGATGGATGGACCCGCGGTGCATTAGCTAGTTGGTGAGGTAACGGCTCACCAAGGCCACGATGCATAGCCGACCTGAGAGGGTGATCGGCCACATTGGGACTGAGACACGGCCCAAACTCCTACGGGAGGCAGCAGTAGGGAATCTTCGGCAATGGACGAAAGTCTGACCGAGCAACGCCGCGTGAGTGAAGAAGGTTTTCGGATCGTAAAACTCTGTTGTTAGAGAAGAACAAGGGTGAGAGTAACTGTTCACCCCTTGACGGTATCTAACCAGAAAGCCACGGCTAACTACGTGCCAGCAGCCGCGGTAATACGTAGGTGGCAAGCGTTGTCCGGATTTATTGGGCGTAAAGCGAGCGCAGGCGGTTTCTTAAGTCTGATGTGAAAGCCCCCGGCTCAACCGGGGAGGGTCATTGGAAACTGGGAGACTTGAGTGCAGAAGAGGAGAGTGGAATTCCATGTGTAGCGGTGAAATGCGTAGATATATGGAGGAACACCAGTGGCGAAGGCGGCTCTCTGGTCTGTAACTGACGCTGAGGCTCGAAAGCGTGGGGAGCAAACAGGATTAGATACCCTGGTAGTCCACGCCGTAAACGATGAGTGCTAAGTGTTGGAGGGTTTCCGCCCTTCAGTGCTGCAGCTAACGCATTAAGCACTCCGCCTGGGGAGTACGACCGCAAGGTTGAAACTCAAAGGAATTGACGGGGGCCCGCACAAGCGGTGGAGCATGTGGTTTAATTCGAAGCAACGCGAAGAACCTTACCAGGTCTTGACATCCTTTGACCACTCTAGAGATAGAGCTTCCCCTTCGGGGGCAAAGTGACAGGTGGTGCATGGTTGTCGTCAGCTCGTGTCGTGAGATGTTGGGTTAAGTCCCGCAACGAGCGCAACCCTTATTGTTAGTTGCCATCATTTAGTTGGGCACTCTAGCAAGACTGCCGGTGACAAACCGGAGGAAGGTGGGGATGACGTCAAATCATCATGCCCCTTATGACCTGGGCTACACACGTGCTACAATGGGAAGTACAACGAGTCGCGAAGTCGCGAGGCTAAGCTAATCTCTTAAAGCTTCTCTCAGTTCGGATTGTAGGCTGCAACTCGCCTACATGAAGCCGGAATCGCTAGTAATCGCGGATCAGCACGCCGCGGTGAATACGTTCCCGGGCCTTGTACACACCGCCCGTCACACCACGAGAGTTTGTAACACCCGAAGTCGGTGAGGTAACCTTTTTGGAGCCAGCCGCCTAAGGTGGGATAGATGATTGGGGTGAAGTCGTAACAAGGTAGCCGTATCGGAAGGTGCGGCTGGATCACCTCCTTTCTAAGGAATATTACGGAGACTACACACGTTTGTCGATACTTTGTTCAGTTTTGAGAGGTCTACTC
>NZ_JBIQDM010000022.1:0-3132 GCF_045371165.1 Enterococcus pernyi | reverse complement strand
AAGGTTGATAAGGTTAAGTGAATAAGGGCGCACGGTGGATGCCTTGGCACTAGGAGCCGATGAAGGACGGGACTAACACCGATATGCTTTGGGGAGCTGTACGTAAGCTATGATCCAGAGATTTCCGAATGGGGGAACCCAGCATCTTTTATAGGATGTTACGTATACGTGAATACATAGCGTATACGAGGTAGACGCAGAGAACTGAAACATCTAAGTACCTGCAGGAAGAGAAAGAAAATTCGATTCCCTGAGTAGCGGCGAGCGAAACGGGAAAAGCCCAAACCAATGAGCTTGCTCATTGGGGTTGTAGGACTCCAATATGGTAGTTCTTTCAGATAGTCGAATGACTTGGAAAAGTCAGTCAGAGAGGGTGAAAGCCCCGTAGATGAAATTTGGAAGGCACCTAGGAGGATCCTGAGTACGGCGGAACACGAGGAATTCCGTCGGAATCCGGGAGGACCATCTCCCAAGGCTAAATACTCCCTAGTGACCGATAGTGAACCAGTACCGTGAGGGAAAGGTGAAAAGCACCCCGGAAGGGGAGTGAAATAGAACCTGAAACCGTGTGCCTACAACAAGTCAAAGCCCGTTAATGGGTGATGGCGTGCCTTTTGTAGAATGAACCGGCGAGTTACGATTGCATGCGAGGTTAAGTTGAAGAGACGGAGCCGCAGCGAAAGCGAGTCTGAATAGGGCGTTTGAGTATGTAGTCGTAGACCCGAAACCATGTGATCTACCCATGTCCAGGTTGAAGGTGCGGTAAAACGCACTGGAGGACCGAACCCACGTACGTTGAAAAGTGCGGGGATGAGGTGTGGGTAGCGGAGAAATTCCAAACGAACTTGGAGATAGCTGGTTCTCTCCGAAATAGCTTTAGGGCTAGCCTCGGAATTGAGAATGATGGAGGTAGAGCACTGTTTGGACTAGGGGCCCATCTCGGGTTACCGAATTCAGATAAACTCCGAATGCCATTCATTCATATCCGGGAGTCAGACTGTGAGTGATAAGATCCATAGTCGAAAGGGAAACAGCCCAGACCACCAGCTAAGGTCCCAAAATATATGTTAAGTGGAAAAGGATGTGGGGTTGCACAGACAACTAGGATGTTGGCTTAGAAGCAGCCACCATTTAAAGAGTGCGTAATAGCTCACTAGTCGAGTGACCCTGCGCCGAAAATGTACCGGGGCTAAACATATTACCGAAGCTGTGGAGTACACCTTTAGGTGTATTGGTAGGAGAGCGTTCTAAGGGCGTTGAAGGTAGATCGTGAGGACTGCTGGAGCGCTTAGAAGTGAGAATGCCGGTATGAGTAGCGAAAGACAGGTGAGAATCCTGTCCACCGAATGACTAAGGTTTCCTGGGGAAGGCTCGTCCGCCCAGGGTTAGTCGGGACCTAAGCCGAGGCCGACAGGCGTAGGCGATGGACAACAGGTTGATATTCCTGTACTCGTTGTTTTTGTTTGAGCAATGGAGGGACGCAGGAGGCTAAGGAATGCAGACGATCGGAAATGTCTGTCCAAGCAGTAAGTCTTGATAGGAGTCAAATGCTTCTAACTTTAAGGACAAGCTGTGATGGGGAGGGAAATAATAGTACCGAAGTTCCTGACGTCACACTGCCGAGAAAAGCTTCTAGTGAGAAAACAACGACCCGTACCGCAAACCGACACAGGTAGTCGAGGAGAGAATCCTAAGGTGAGCGAGAGAACTCTCGTTAAGGAACTCGGCAAAATGACCCCGTAACTTCGGGAGAAGGGGTGCTGATCGTCAGATCAGCCGCAGTGAATAGGCCCAAGCGACTGTTTATCAAAAACACAGGTCTCTGCAAAATCGTAAGATGAAGTATAGGGGCTGACGCCTGCCCGGTGCTGGAAGGTTAAGAGGAGTGCTTAGCGTAAGCGAAGGTACGAATTGAAGCCCCAGTAAACGGCGGCCGTAACTATAACGGTCCTAAGGTAGCGAAATTCCTTGTCGGGTAAGTTCCGACCCGCACGAAAGGCGTAACGATTTGGGCACTGTCTCAACGAGAGACTCGGTGAAATTTTAGTACCTGTGAAGATGCAGGTTACCCGCGACAGGACGGAAAGACCCCATGGAGCTTTACTGTAGTTTGATATTGAGTGTCTGTACCGCATGTACAGGATAGGTAGGAGCCGTAGAAATCGGAACGCTAGTTTCGATGGAGGCGCTGGTGGGATACTACCCCTGCGTTATGGCCACTCTAACCCGCACCACTTATCGTGGTGGGAGACAGTGTCAGATGGGCAGTTTGACTGGGGCGGTCGCCTCCTAAAGAGTAACGGAGGCGCCCAAAGGTTCCCTCAGAATGGTTGGAAATCATTCGAAGAGTGTAAAGGCAGAAGGGAGCTTGACTGCGAGACCTACAAGTCGAGCAGGGACGAAAGTCGGGCTTAGTGATCCGGTGGTTCCGCATGGAAGGGCCATCGCTCAACGGATAAAAGCTACCCTGGGGATAACAGGCTTATCTCCCCCAAGAGTCCACATCGACGGGGAGGTTTGGCACCTCGATGTCGGCTCGTCGCATCCTGGGGCTGTAGTCGGTCCCAAGGGTTGGGCTGTTCGCCCATTAAAGCGGCACGCGAGCTGGGTTCAGAACGTCGTGAGACAGTTCGGTCCCTATCCGTCGCGGGCGTTGGAAATTTGAGAGGAGCTGTCCTTAGTACGAGAGGACCGGGATGGACTTACCGCTGGTGTACCAGTTGTTCTGCCAAGGGCATTGCTGGGTAGCTATGTAGGGAAGGGATAAACGCTGAAAGCATCTAAGTGTGAAGCCCACCTCAAGATGAGATTTCCCATTTCTTTAAGAAAGTAAGATCCCTGAGAGATGATCAGGTAGATAGGTCAGGAGTGGAAGTACAGTGATGTATGGAGCGGACTGATACTAATCGATCGAGGACTTAACCAAAATAAAATGAAAAACTCGGAGAGTTTCTTACTGATACTTCAAATCCAGTTTTGAGTGAACAAGATTTACTCAAACATAGATAACACCAAGTGTGGTGGCGATGGCGAGAAGGATACACCTGTAACCATGCCGAACACAGAAGTTAAGCTTCTTAGCGCCGATTGTAGTGAGGGGTTGCCCCTTGTGAGAGTAGGACGCCGCCACGC
>NZ_JBIQDM010000021.1:0-11499 GCF_045371165.1 Enterococcus pernyi | reverse complement strand
CGTTTGTGATTGCCGTAGCAACTTTTATATCTTAGCAAACTCTCGGATGATTGTCAACTATTTTTTAAAAGTTTTTTTAACTCGTTTTTCACGAGGTCGTTTTAGCAACTCACTTATAATAACTTGTTGTTTGTTATTTGTCAATCACTTTTTTTGTTTTTTTCTTTGCGAAACTAACTTCAATCAGTGAATCACTCAAAAGCAACTTCGTTATCTTATCATGTGTTAACAAACATGTCAATCACTAATTTTAAGAATCGATTTGTTTGTTTTCCGTTCTTTCGGACAAATAATAATATACCAACATCAATTTTGAAAGTCAACTAAAAAAAGGCTGATTTATCAACATTTTTAAGAGAGTCGATCATTAAAAATAGGAAGCACAAAATCATTCGTTTTTACGTGTTTTTTCTCCTGTTTAAACTAGTTCCACCGAGATAATGTTCATCTTTTAGTTTGTTTGATCAAATTTATTTTTTCTTACTATTGCTGTATAAGTGTTCTCAATTTATTACTTCGTTTAAATGATGTTTCTCCTTGATTTAAATCACTTTCTATTTTTGTTTCCTCCTTTATCTTAGGTTTCCACCTCTTCTACCCCCTCTTCTTCTAAAATTTTCCTTAACAAAGCGCTGCTTTTATCTATTTATCTTTTTTTTTGCTAAAATATTAAGAGTAAACACATTAATCGATGGAGGATCTATTTATGAAAATATTAATCGCAGATGACGACAAGGAAATTGTTGAATTACTTAGTATCTACGTACACAATGAAGGCTACGAAGCAGTAAAAGCCTATGATGGAAAAGAAGCATTATCAAAAGTACGAACAATCCCTGATATTGAATTACTTATTCTAGATATCATGATGCCTGAAATGGATGGCATGCAAGTAGTAAAAGAATTAAGAAAAGAATCACAAATCCCGATCATCATGTTAACAGCGAAAACGACTGATATGGATAAAATCAAAGGATTAGTAGCTGGAGCGGATGATTACGTAACAAAACCATTTAATCCTCTTGAAGTAATGGCTCGTGTGAAATCTTTGTTACGTCGCACAAAAATGCAAGTGACACCAGATCAACCGGATGTCCTAGAAGTAAATGCCTTGATCATCAATAAAGATTCCCATGAAGTCAAAACAATCGATGGAAAAGAAATCCAACTGACTGCCTTAGAATTTGGTATTCTATATCTCCTTGCAAGTCATCCTAACCATGTATTCAGTGCAGATGAGATCTTTGAACGTGTCTGGAAACAAGAAAGTATCGTTTCTGCTAAAACAGTAATGGTTCATGTTAGTCATCTAAGAGATAAAATTGAAGAAGCAACTGGTGGAGAAAAAGTCATTCAAACCGTTTGGGGAGTGGGCTATAAAATTGATGCAAGATAAAAAAGTGATCGAAAAACGACGCCGGATCAATCTGACATCTAAAGAAATCAGTGAATTATTAGCAGAAGGAATCATTACGATCATCCTTCTGCTTCTATTGAATGTAGCGATGTTGGTTATTATCAGTTCGATCATCAGTAGTTCACCTTCTTTGACAAACGCTATTTGGGATTCTAAAAATATCTTTGCCCAGCGTTTAGATAGTGATTTGTTTTGGAATGGCCGAAATTTTATTTTTCCTGTGTTCTTTCTATTAGATGTTGGTGTATTATACTGGCGATTGATTCGTCGCTACCGACAAATGCAATTACGACACATTATTAGTGAATTGCATTATATCGCTAATGGCAATTATGACCATCGTATCCCTTTCGAATTAAGTGGCGATCTTAGTCGTGTAGTCAAAAGTATCAATGGCTTAGTGGATAGTACGGTAGCGGCGATTGAAGACGAACGTAAAATCGAAAAATCAAAAGACGAACTGATTACAAACGTCAGTCATGATATTCGCACACCTTTAACATCAATTATTGGCTATTTAGGTCTTATTGAAGATGGTCAATATCAAACAGAAGAAGATCTGTTGAAATATACTCACACTGCTTATGTCAAAGCGAAACAAATGAAATCATTGGTAGAAGATCTGTTCGAGTATACCAAGGTACGTCAGCCGGCGGTTCCTGTGAATTTTTCTGCATTTGATTTGATCCAATTGATTGAACAATTGGCAGCTGATTTTGAACTAGAAGCTTCTAAAAAGGATATTCAAATTTTTGTTGAATCTCCAATCAATTCACTGATCATGGATGGTGATACCGAAAAGTTGGTTCGCGTATTCAATAATTTATTAACCAATGCCCTAAAATATGGCAAAGGAGCTACTAAAATCATCATTGAAATTGAACAACTTGGTTCAGAAGTCATCGTTGTTGTCAAAAACAATGGTGCCATGATTCCTCAACAAGCCATTGACAATCTATTTGATCGATTTTACCGTGTGGAAGAATCCCGTTCACAAGAAACTGGCGGGACAGGGCTTGGTCTAGCCATTGCACAAAGTATCGTAGCATTGCACGGTGGCTATATCTATGCGAAGTCAGATCAAGATTGGACGTCTTTTATCATGCATTTCCCGCTTAAAAAAAATGAAAAGTTAGTCGGCAATCTGACAGAACATATTGACGGAAACTAAATTTTTCGCTATTCTTAGAATACAAATAGAAGAAAACAGTGAACCCAGTACATTTTATTTTTTTCAAGAGAGCTGATGGTTGGTGCAAATCAGTAAAAAATAATTTCGAAGTTCCAGTTCACCCAATGTGCCTTTCGAAATAAGAAAGGTCGGTAACAGCCGTTATCTGTTTACAAGTGCAGTCTCGATAGACTGAACTTGGGTGGTACCGCGAAACTCAAACCAGTTCGTCCCAAGATATTTCTTTGGATGAGCTGGTTTTTTTATACAAAAAAAGGAGGAAAAGAAATGTTAGATATTAAAATGATCCGTCAAAATGTTGACTATGTACAAGAAAAATTAACGTCACGTGGCGTTAAAAAAGAAGTCTTAGCGGAGTTTGTGGAGTTAGATGAATCTCGCAGAAAATTGTTGGTTGAAAGTGAAGAATTGAAAAAATACCGTAATGATGTATCTGCTGAAATCGCCCAATTAAAGCGTAATAAAGAAGATGCAACTGCGAAGATCGCTGAAATGAAAAAAGTCGGTGGGAAAATCAAAGCACTAGACGAAGAAGTTGCACAAGTGGATGAAAAATTACAACAAATCGCTACAACTCTTCCTAATTTACCTCATGATTCCGTGTCAGTAGGTAAAGATGAAGAGGATAACGTGGAAGCTCGTCGCTGGAGTGAACCTCGTCAATTTGCTTTTGAACCAAAACCTCACTGGGAAATTGCTGAAAATCTAGGTATTCTTGATTTTGAACGTGGGGCAAAAGTATCAGGAAGCCGCTTTGTTTACTATAAAGGATTAGGTGCTCGCTTAGAACGTGCCCTTTATAATTTTATGTTAGATCAACACGTCTATGAACATGGCTATACTGAAATGATGACGCCTTACGCTGTAAATAGCCAAGCCATGTTTGGTACTGGTCAATTCCCTAAATTTAAAGAAGATGTTTTCCAATTAGCTGATACAGATTTAACTTTGATCCCAACAGCTGAAGTTCCTTTAACAAACTACTACAGCAATGAAATCTTAGCAAAAGAAGATTTACCTGTTTACTTCACTGCACTTAGCCCAGCATTCCGTTCAGAAGCAGGTAGTGCCGGTCGTGATACTCGTGGATTGATTCGTCTTCATCAGTTCAATAAAGTAGAAATGGTGAAATTCGCTGATGCAGAACATTCATATGAAGAACTTGAAAAAATGACCGCTGACGCAGAGGACATTTTGAAAAAATTACACTTACCTTACCGTGTTATGACATTATCAACTGGAGATATGGGCTTTTCAGCAGCGAAAACGTACGATTTAGAAGTATGGATCCCTGCACAAGATACGTATCGTGAAATCAGTTCTTGCTCAAACTGTGAAGATTTCCAAGCGCGCCGTGCGATGATCCGTTACCGAGATGCAGATGGAAAAATCCATTATGCACATACATTGAATGGTTCTGGTTTAGCAGTTGGCCGTACGGTTGCTGCCATCCTTGAAAACTATCAAAATGAAGATGGTTCAGTCACAGTTCCAGAAGTACTCGTGCCTTACATGGGGAACCTAAAAGTAATCAAATAAACAATAAAGCAGCTAAGTGATTCGTTGGCACGAATTGCTTAGCTGCTTTTTTATGTTCAAGAAGTTTGATTATGATTCTACAGAATAGTTTGGTGCTTCTTTCGTAATTTGTACATCATGTGGGTGAGATTCTTTCAAACCACTGCCACTCATTTGAATGAACTGTGCATCATCTCTTAATTGTTTTAGGTTTGCAGAGCCAACATAACCCATCCCTGATTTTAAGCCACCGATCATTTGGAAGAGAATGTCTGCTACGCTTCCTTTGTACGCTACACGGCCTTCAATACCTTCTGGCACTAACTTATTGGCTTCATTCGTGCCACCTTGGAAGTAACGGTCTTTTGATCCTTTTTCCATGGCGCCTAATGAACCCATTCCACGATATGTCTTGAAGCGACGACCTTGATAGATTTCAAATTCACCTGGAGATTCATCGGTTCCTGCCAACATACTACCTAACATAACCGCATGACCACCCGCTGCTAAAGCTTTGACGATATCACCAGAATATTTGATCCCACCATCTGCAATAATGGTTTTTCCATATTGGCGCGCAACTGAAGCTGCATCGTAAATGGCTGTTAATTGGGGAACACCCACACCAGCAACCACACGTGTCGTACAAATCGAACCTGGTCCGATACCTACTTTCACCACGTCAACACCTACATCGTATAACGCTTTTGTTGCTTCTGCTGTTGCTACATTACCAGCAATCAATGTTGCATCTTTAAATGTTGTGCGAATTTCTTGGATTTTACGGATTACACCTGCGCTATGTCCATGCGCCGTATCAATGACAATGGCATCTGCGCCAGCATCAAGTAAAGCTTGTGCACGTTCAAAGGTGTCGCTAGTGACACCAACTGCGGCAGCTACCAACAAACGACCATGTTCATCTTTTGCTGCATTTGGAAACTCGATTACTTTTTCGATATCTTTGATCGTGATCAAACCACTTAATCGACCTGCATCATCAACGATCGGTAGTTTTTCGATTTTATGTTGTTGTAAGATTTTTTCTGCATCTTTTAGAGAAGTGCCTACTGGGGCTGTTACTAAGTTTTCTTTTGTCATGACTTCGCTGATTTCGATATGGAAGTCTGTAACAAAACGCATATCACGGTTTGTAATGATTCCTACTAATTTGCGATTTTCCAATGTTTCGACGATTGGAACTCCACTGATACGGTATCTGCTCATTAATTCTTCAGCATCTGCGACCAAGTGTTGTGGTGTCAAGAAGAATGGGTCGATGATTACACCACTTTCAGAACGTTTCACTTTACGTACTTCGTCTGCTTGTTCGCTGATTGTCATGTTTTTATGGATGACACCTAGACCACCCTGTCTTGCCATAGCAATCGCCATTTTGCTGTCAGTAACTGTATCCATACTTGCACTGATGATAGGAATATTCAATTTGATATTTTTTGCTAATTGTACACTCATATCCACTTCGTTTGGTAACACGTGACTTTCTGCTGGTATCAATAAGACATCATCAAAAGTAAATCCTTTTTTCGTGAACTTTGTTTCCCAGTTGGACATTTTTAGTACCACTCCTCTTGTTTAGTTTATCTACTAAAATAATCGATTTTCTTTTGTAAGTCAACAACTTCTACTAATCCCTTGTTTTTTCTAAGGAACTACTCAGTGAATCCTAAAAAAAGAACGTACCAGCATAATGAAGCGTCTCCTAATGTTTGATCAAAATCAAATGTTAGTTAGCGCTTTCGTCTTACACTGCACGTTCTTTTTTCTTACTCAATATTTTTACTAAACTGAAACGAGTACACTTCAAGAAAGAAAAGATGCAATTCACTTTTTAAACATTTGCTTCGATCGATTCTTTGATCTTTTCAATTTCATTCAAATAATATAGTTTATAGGGAATGCTTAAGCCTTTTTTCTTCGTCTCTTCGTCAAGATACTTTTCATCGACATCTGTATACACAAATAAATCAGCAGTTAGTGTCTCTGGGTTTCTTGTATTATAGCTAATGAAATCCAGCTCGATTTCTGGCCCTAAAACAGACCGCATTTCTTTTTGAAACTTTTTTCCATGCCCAAGAATAAATTGTCCAGTTTTGATTCCGGCATAACCAAACAGAGGCACTCCGTCAGCATTGATAGAAAATATCCATTTGACTTTTTTCATATTCATTCACCCCTTATCGTTTAACTATCTCGCTCAACATATTTTATAACATCAGTGATCATCTCTATTATTTGATAATAACACTCTTTTATTATTTTTTATAATAATAAAAAAAACGTTTTGAGATCATGGTCGTCACTGTCAAATCAATAGAAATAAACAATAAAAAAGAGCACGTGCAGCGTAATGCTAACACATTCTCTTTTTTTTTGTTCGTCTCGTAAGTCACATAATTTCTAAGTCCAATAAATTATCTTCTTGGAACAGAAAGACTGCCAACGATGCCATATTTTTTCTTTAAATAGTAACGCAACGCAAGAGCTGCTGCACCGATGATGATGATCACCACTGGATCTAATAACGGGTTAACGATTGGTGGCAACAAGGTTGTTGCTGAAAAAGCAATGACCCAGATCAATGTCGTTCCACCCAAAATCAACAAGGTTTTACCCATTCCAGGTTTTTTACTACGATCAGCACCTGGATACTCATACTGGTAAATATACTTGTACATCAAGTAAAAGACCCATCCACCAATAGCTGAACCTAGTACAAGTGTGGTGATTCCATAAGCAGGTGTTGTTTCACGTGAAAACAATCCAGTGATTGCGATCATGACACTCAATAATCCGAGTAAGAGTAAGGTATTGTCCAACCACATCAACGTTGGTGTCGAAGAAGTTCTCACTTCAACCGGTTTATTGATGATTGCTTCTGTTCTTTCAGATACCGTTCCAAATAATTGGCGGGCTGTTTTCCCACCTTTTTGTTCGGATACTAAAACGGGTAACATCTCATGCAAAGCCGTTACTTTTTCTTCTTCTGATAAATTCGCTGCTTCTAGCGACTTTTTTAAGTCAAAAATATATTGTTGATTACGTTTTGTTAGTTGTTCTTCTAACTGCGCATTTTCTTTTACGATTTCGCGTAACTGTTCTGCTTCCATTATTTTACAGTCCTCCTTAGACGCTGACGGTTGTCACAAAAGACATTTTAACATATCACATACACCGTATGATAGCCTTTTTATACATTAAAACGGAATAACATAACGTCGCCATCTTGAACGACATAGTCTTTCCCTTCTAATCGTACACGTCCGGCTTCTTTCGCTGCGTGCATCGTTCCGTATTGGTCTAAATCTTCAAATGAGACTGTTTCTGCACGGATAAAGCCACGTTCAAAATCGGTATGGATGATTCCTGCAGCTTGTGGCGCTTTGATTCCTTTTTTGAACGTCCACGCACGAACTTCTTGTTCACCTGCTGTAAAGTATGTTGCTAATCCTAATAGGTCATACGCCGCACGAATCAATTGATCCAACCCTGACTCTTCAATGCCTAATGCTTCAAGAAACTCTGCTTTATCTTCGTCGTCAAGCTCAGCAATTTCTTCTTCTGCTCTGGCGCTAACGACAATCACTTCTGCATTTTCTTCTGCAGCAAAATTGCGGACTGCTTGAACATATTCATTCGCATCTGCATTTGCTACTTCATCTTCTGCCACATTCGCAACATACAAGATCGGTTTTGTTGTTAACAAGAATAAAGATTTAACGATTTTTTGTTCTTCTTCTGTAAATTCGATCGAACGTGCTGAACGTCCATCTTCTAATACTGGTTTGATTTTCTCTAACA
Organism: Enterococcus pernyi; assembly: GCF_045371165.1. NCBI lineage: Bacteria > Bacillati > Bacillota > Bacilli > Lactobacillales > Enterococcaceae > Enterococcus > Enterococcus pernyi. Next base: position 3,550 of record NZ_JBIQDM010000021.1, on the reverse strand, counting down.
CCGCTAATTCAGCGACTGCATCTTTATCTTTTGTTTTTGCAATTTTTGCCACACGTGTATAGCGCTTCGTCACTGACTCTAAATCTGCTAAGACAAGCTCTAGATTGATCGTATCGATATCTGCTAAAGGATCGACACGTCCTTCTACGTGTGTGATGTTGTCATCGTCAAAACAACGAACGACATGACAGATTGCATCTACTTGGCGAATATGACTTAAAAATTGGTTTCCTAATCCTTCACCTTTACTTGCACCCTTAACGATTCCAGCAATATCTGTAAACTCAAAGGTTGTTGGTACAGTTTTCTTTGGTTTTACTAATTCTGTTAAACGTTGTAAACGCCAATCAGGTACTTCAACCATTCCAATATTTGGATCAATAGTCGCAAAAGGATAGTTGGCAGCCTCTGCTCCCGCCTTTGTAATTGCATTGAACAAAGTTGATTTTCCTACGTTGGGTAAACCCACAATTCCAGCAGTTAATGCCATAAATTCATTCACTCTTTCTCTACATTTTTTTCAAGTACTTTTTTCATTTTTTTCTCAAATTCTCGACGGGTCATCATCACGATATGACCGCAATTCATACATTTGATTTTGATATCAGCGCCCATTCGGATGATCTCCCAACGGTTCGTTTGACAAGCATGAGGTTTTTTCATTTCTACGATATCATGTAAGTCGTACATAACATAGCCTCCCTCTGTTTATTCTTCATCAAATTGAATATTTAGAATATCAAGAATTCTAGTTAAATCATTTTGTGAAAGATATTCGATTTCGATTTTACCTTTCCCATTCTTTTCTTGGATGGCGACACTTGTTCCAAATTTATCCATCAAGCGATCTTCACTCTCACGGATATAATACGGTTTTTCCTTTGCTAAACGTGGGATTTTTTTCTTTTCTTGCCCATCATTTTGATTCAGCTCGGAAACGATCTGCTCTAATTGTCGAACCGTTAGATTTTCTGTTACGACACGATTGGCTAATTTTAATATCAATTGTTTATTTTTTAATCCAAGTAACGTACGAGCTTGTCCCATAGATAATCGTTGATCTTGGACCATTTCTTTCACCAAATCAGGCAATGTCAATAAACGCAAATAGTTTGCGATATAAGGACGACTTTTCCCTAAACGACTTGCGACTTCAGCTTGTGTCAACTTTAAGTTCTTCATCAACATCTCGTAAGCTTCTGCTTCTTCTAAAGGATTCAAGTCTTCACGTTGTAAGTTTTCTAAAACTGCAACTTGCATCATCGCTTCTTCGTCGAAATCTCTGACAATTGCAGGAATCGTTTCTTTGCCAGCTAACTTAGACGCCCGGAAACGACGTTCACCTGCGATGATCTCATAACCTTTCACCGACGAACGACGAACAATGATCGGTTGAAAGACACCGGAGTACTCGATCGAGTTCGCTAATTCTTGCAATGATACTTCTTCAAATGTTTTACGTGGTTGATACGGATTAGGACGCAATTCGTTTAGTGGCAACTGAATGACAGTTTCATCTTTCACGTTGACTGTTTCTAAATTTTCCAAATCTTGAAACAGCGCGTCGATTCCCCGGCCTAGTCCTTTACTTTTCTTCACGATCGACCACTTCCTTTGCTAATGCTTGATACACTTCAGCGCCTCTGGAACGCGGATCATAATCAATGATAGGTTTTCCATGACTTGGTGCTTCTGACAAACGAATGTTTCGAGGAATCACTGTGTCATACACTTTTTCACGGAAATACTTCCGTACTTCTTCCACCACTTCATTCCCTAGATTCGTTCGAGCGTCATACATCGTCAATAATACCCCTTCGATTTCCAATTCAGGGTTGAAGTGTTTTTGTACCAAGCGAACAGTATTCAGCAATTGACTTAACCCTTCTAACGCATAGTATTCACACTGCACAGGGATCAAAATCGAATCACTTGCAGTAAATGAGTTGATGGTTAGATGACCTAAAGATGGCGGGCAATCAATTAAAATGTAGTCATACTGATCGTTGACTTCAGCCAGTGAACTTTTTAAACGTGATTCTCTTGCCATCATTGAGGTCAATTCAATTTCCGCTCCCGCTAATTGAAGAGTGGCAGGCACAATACTCAAGTTTTCATGTTCAGTAGCAATTGTCGCTTCAGCAATTGGTAACTCATTGACTAATACATCATAAATATCTTGTGTCACATCAGGTTTACGAATGCCTACTCCGCTAGTGGCATTTCCTTGTGCATCCATATCTACAAGCAACACTTGTTTACCTAAACTTGCTAAACAAGCACCTAGATTTACAGTTGTCGTTGTTTTACCAACGCCGCCTTTTTGATTTGCAACGGATATAATTTGTGCCATCTCTTCTCCTCCTACTTGATTGGTTGCTTATTCGGCAACCCAGGTTTTCTTGGATACTTCTTCGGTGTTGGTTTCTTCTTCTGTATAATCAGAATGTGGCGTTTGTCCGAGATTTTAGGTAGTTCAATTGCTTGCTCTCCGATAAATTTACCACCTAATTGCGCAATCGCTGGTTTCGCTTCTGCCAATTCTTCTTCGCTTTTCGCAGCTTTCAGTGCATAGAAATAGCCCTCTTGTTTCACTAATGGTAAACACAGTTCCGTCAATACATTCAAACGTGCCACTGCACGAGCAGTCACAAAATCAAATGATGCACGGAATTGCGGATTTTGCCCAAATGTTTCTGCACGATCATGATAAAGAGATGCATCGATTTCTAATTGATTCGTTAACTCAGTTAAAAAAGTGATTCGCTTATTCAAGGAATCAACAATCGTTATTTGTAACTCAGGAAAAGCAATTTTTAAAGGAATACTTGGGAACCCAGCTCCTGAGCCGACGTCACATAAAGTCAGGCCAGTTGAAAAATCAACATCAAATGCCAACGTCAATGAATCATAAAAGTGTTTTAAATAAACTTCTTCTCGATCAGTGATCGCCGTCAAATTCATTTTTTCATTCCACTCCACTAATAAATGAAAATAACGGTCAAACTGCGCCATTTGCTTATCCGATAAATGAATGTCTTTTTCTGCCAAGACTTGGCGAAATTCTTCTGGTGTCATAATTTTTCCTTTCATTGTGAAACAGCTAATTGTTTCACAGAATCTCTTCCTACTTTAACGCAAAATGAGTCGAGTTGCAATCTTTCTATATATAAATTTAAAGGAGGTTATGCCAAATTCGGAAGTAGGTAAATTCTTGTTCTACAATAAAAAAATAATCCGCCCTCGGACAACACAAAAAGAGTGTGCTGCCCATTGCTCACACTCCTTTATTTTCTATTATTTAGTTAGACAACAATCACTTCTCAATAGTGCTTTTATCGATCGTTCACTTTTGTAGCAAGGGTTAGAACAATTGATTCGCTAATTCTTTGTCACGTGCCACCATTTCATTGATTTTTTGGGTGATTTCATCGGCGAGTGTTTGAAACTGTTCTGACATCTGATCGATCTGCCGGATTTTATCTCTAAATTCCTGTGTTGGCTCATCGACAATCTCCCATTTTGTACAATTAACTTCGGCTAATGTTTC
>NZ_JBIQDM010000020.1:0-12544 GCF_045371165.1 Enterococcus pernyi | reverse complement strand
AACCCCGGATGTCCTGAATTTGCTTTTTGTACTGCATCGACACTCAATGTACGGATCGTATTCACACCAAGCTGATCTACTTTATCAAACAATATAATTCCTCCTTATTCGTTCCTATAAAATAATACCCATTCTTTAATTTTCACTTTGAAAATAAGACAGAAGAATCAAAAATGAATGAGGCATTCTCGATTTTCCTGTCTTATTACTCGATGGTGACCGGCTTTCTTATAACCTAGACAAACGGCGTTCGAAAGCCAACTCCTTCAATAGTAAGGCGGAACGTGAAAAAATATGCGAAGCTATTTTCCCACGTTCCGCCTTACTATTCGGAGCTGACCGGCTTTCTTACGACCTTCTCTTACCCGATCGTTTTCCCAGTCATTTCTTCATAATCGGTTTTCATGATTTCCCATGACTTTTCGATTTTTTCATCTAAACCAAACAAGCCACTGCGACCGACGATATAAATATCTGGTCCTGCTGCATCGATTCGTTTGAAGGATTTACGGTTGGAAGAGCCGTCCATTTCAATCACATAGTGATACCCTTTTTCTTCGCGTAGTTCGCGTAAAGCAACGATCTTATCCAGTGTACTTTCAATAAACCGTTGTCCAGCAAACCCTGGATCGATCGTCATGATCGTGATTTTATCGACCAATTCGATGTATGGGAAGATGGCTTCGATCGGTGTTTCTGGGTTCAAAACGACGCCAGCTTTTAACCCTGCATCATGGATCTGATCAATCAAACGAAAAGCTAAACCATCTAATAATTCGGCGTGCATACAGATCCATTCACACTTTTGCTCGATTAATTGATTCACCCAAAAACTTTGGTCTTTAACCATTAAGTGCGCAGACATCGGTAGATTACTGATTTTACGTACCTCATCAATGAACCATGGAGATAATGTGATATTTGGTACATAATGACCATCCATGATATCGATATGGTAAGAATCGACATGATCATTTAAAAATTCGATTTGTTCTTTGAACTTATCTAAGTCCATCGTCATCAATGAAGGTGAAAATTCCACTTTTCCCATTTATTTGTTCCCTCCTTGAAAGCTTTCCCAGTCCGCCATAAATTGCGCAATCCCTTTATCTGTCAATGGATGGCTCCACAACGTTTGGTACAATGATGGCGGTACAGTGGCAATGTGTGCGCCAACTAAACTCGCTTTTTCCACATGTTCCGAATTACGGACACTTGCTGCAATGATTTCTGTAGAAAACCCGTAAGTATCTAGTACTTCACGTAGTTTTGCGACAAGCTCGATCCCGCTCGTTCCGGTATCATCTAATCGACCTAAAAATGGTGAAATAAATGTCGCACCTGCTTTTGCTGCTAGTAACCCTTGCGCCACAGAGAAAATCAATGTGACATTGGTCTTGATCCCCAATTTAGATAATTCGTTCGTCGCTTTCAATCCTTCTTCTGTCATAGGGATCTTGATCACGATGTTTTCCGCCCATTGGACGATCTCTTTCGCTTCTGCGACCATGCCGTCTGCTTCCAAACTAGTCACTTCTGCTGAGACAGGTCCGTCAACGATCGAACAGATTTCTTTGATGACTTCTTCAAACACGCGTCCTTCTTTGGCAATGATCGTCGGATTGGTTGTCACCCCATCGACTAAACCTAGCGCATTGATTGTTTTGATTGCTGTTACATCTGCTGTATCTAGAAAAAATTTCATCGATTTTGCCCCTCTTTTTTACGCACTTATTTTAAAAAATCTGAATATCATCTAAACTGATATCTTCTTCCTCTTTCTCTACTACTAAGTCCATTTCTTCTTCCGGCACGTTCTTTTTGATCACAGCTAAAACGACGGCTGTTACTAAGACGTTCACTAAGATTGCGATCACACCTGCCCATGGTCGAGACATCGTTGGGATCATCAAGACACCACCGAAAGGAACCGTTGCATCCGCACCTAAGATCATCGTTGTTGCACCACCAGCAAATCCTCCGATTGCTGTTGCGACTACGCCACGTACGATATCATTCATAACTAAAGGAATCACACCTTCAACAATATTGATGACACCCATTGGTACGGCTGATTTCAATGTCTCTACTTCCACTTTTGTATAGATATTCTTGCGGAACATTTTGGCGATAAAATAAGCTAAACCAAAGCCGATCGGTGTGGCTGTATTGACTAATTGCAGTGCGGTAATCGGGCCATTCAACCCTTCCGCTTGCATCGTCAACACAAAGGCAAATACGGTTTTGTTGATTGGACCACCGTAGTCGATCCCACTTAATAAGCCGATCACACCACCAAAAATCAATAAGGAAGAATTGCCTAATCCATCTAAGAAATTCGTTAATAATAGCGTTAATGCTGCGATTGGCGCGCCAATGATATACACCATGACTAAGCCACCAACAATTGAAGCAATAAATGGAATAATCAATGTTGGCATCAATCCTTTTGCCCATTTTGGTACTTTGACATGTTTTAAAATACCTAAAACAAGATAACCTGCTAAGTAACCACCTAAAATCCCCCCGATAAAACCAGCACCAATTGCATTTGCTGTTAAACCAATAATGAAACCTGGTGCGATCCCTGGTTTAGCTGCAATGGAATAAGAAATCCCAGTAGCGATCACAACTGGTAATAATCCTAAACCAGCGCCACCCATCGTTGCTAACGCATCCCAAATCGAAAACTCACCTTGTACAAGTGTTCCTTGACTTGTTCCACCAAAGGCCATGCCGATTGCAATCAGGAATCCGGCACCACATACGATTGGAATCAAATATGAAATCGCTGTCAATAAATGTCCTTTTAAATTTAACTTTTTAATTGCCTCCATTTTTTGTCTCCCCCATTCTGGTAATTATTGTTGCACGACTACTTCTTCTACTTTTTCAATCAACTTACTCGGTGATTTTACAGCAACTTCTGTCGGTACTTGGACGATTCGTTTTCCTTCAAAACGTTCACGACCACTGATTTTGACATCTACAGCTAAAATCACGACATCTGCTTGACTAATTTGCTCTGCTGTCAATTCATTTTCGATCCCGATCGTTCCTTGTGTTTCCACATGGATCTCATGCCCGGCCTTTTTTGCGGCATTCTCCAACTTTTCTTGCGCAATGTACGTATGAGCGATCCCCACCGTACATGCTGCTACTCCAACGATTTTCATTTTTTCTTTCTCCTCACTCTCTATCCAAATGCAGCGACTACTTCATCGATTTCTCTTGCAGCAATCAAACGTTCCACCACTTCATCATTTCCTAACTTACGGGCAAATAAGGACAACAATTTCAAATGTTTTTGCGCACCTTCCGTATCGTCTCCGACTGCAAACAAGATGATGCCTTTCACACCCTTACCGTCTAATGTCTCCCAAGGAATTTCATTTTCAGTCACCCCAATCGCCACACCGACCTTCTTCACATACGCACTTTTTCCATGTGGAATAGCGATATAATTACCGATCCCTGTTTGACCTTGCGCTTCTCGCAAATAAATATCTTTCACAAACGCTTCGACATCCGTAATGTATTCTTGTTCATACAAGCGATTGGCTAATTCATATAAGACCGCATCTTTCGTTTTTCCGTTTAAGTTCGTTTTGATGATTGTTGGATCAATGATTTCTTTGATCTCCATTTTCCTCACTCCTCATTAGTTACTGACAACTTCCATTGCTTTTTCGATTAATTTGTTTGGTGATTTTACCGCGATCTCTGTTGGTACTTGGATGATTTTCTTTCCTTCGAAACGTTCCCGTCCACTGATCTTGACATCCACTGCTAGAATCACGATATCCGCTTGGTCGATGGCTTCTTGTGGCAATTCATTTTCAGTCCCGATCGTTCCTTGGGTTTCGACATGGATCTCATGACCCGCTTTTTTTGCTGCATTCTCTAATTTTTCTTGTGCGATATACGTATGGGCGATTCCCACTGTACATGCTGCTACTCCAACGATTTTCATTATTGGTTCCTCCAATTTTTGATAGTATTTTTATCGTTCTGTAAAATTACCAGCTTTCAATTCATCTAGATAGTCAGGATCAGCCAGTTGTCGCATAAAATCAGCAAGCTGTCGTTTGACTGCTAGTGTTTCATTTTCTGCTAGTAAGACAACGATGAGCAATTCCACTTTTGAGATTCGTTCCGACCATTCAGTAATTGGCTGTTGGGGACGAATCACCCAGACCTGTGTTTTGGCTAGTGCTGGATGTTCAAGATGAGGCAAAATTACGCATTCCTCAATTTGGATATCTCCTGCCTCTTCTCGCTCAAACAATGCCTGTTGGATCGCTTGTGCCTTTTCTTTTGAGGTAGGAAAGACTTGTTGACTGATCCATTCATAAGTCGCTACTTTGGAAGCCAGTGACATCTGATCGAATAGTTCCACGAAATTATCTATCATGATAAATATCCTCGATTTTCTGTTGGATTCTTGACTGGTCATCAGCGGTCAACATCGCACTAACGATCAAAGATTGAACAGGAAATGCTTCTTTCAGGCCAACTGTTGTTAAAATCAACTCGATTCCTGGCGTCTTCTCTAACACTGATTGGTAATTTTTCGTACTGATCACATCTACGATTTCTAATTCCGGAAATTTTTTGGCTAACTTCACCTTCAATAATTCAGAAGTTCCCACGCCAGTTGTACACATGATCAGTGTTTGGATCGGAAATTGGTGCGTCTCAATAATTCGTGCAAAATACAAGGTGATAAACCCAATCTCATCAGGCGTGATCGTTGGAAGCTGAAACGTTTGACTCACCTGTTTTGATACTTCAGCAACCGTATTAAAAATCGTTTCATACGTTAATTGGATTTGATCCAACAAACTATTTTTCACTCTGATTTGATGGCGCAACCGATTGACCAAAGGTTTGATATGATTAGCAAGATCTGTAAAAATCATCTCGCTTGCTACATTGAGATTTAGCTTCTCACCAACTTGATGCAAGTAATAAGAAGTAATCTCAATCACTTCTTCTGTGAACGTTTGGGTCTTCGTTTGACTATTATCCGTTCTGGAAGAAAGCAAATATTGATAAAGATAGTAGATCTCACTTACTGGTAATTTCGTTTTCAAATATACTTCCACTTGGCGGATCACTTCGATGGCAATATCACGAATCAAGGATTCATTATCTAAAACCTGTAATTGTTCCATCGTTAATTTTTCTCCAGTGGCTTGATAATTCGTTTTTCTTGCGCGACGTACCGCAATGTATAGATGGGAGAAAATATTGATATTGTATGGGTAAGGAATCGTGCCATTGAGTTTTTTTTCAATCAGCTTGATCTGTTCGATGACAAAATTCGCATCGTAACGATTAAACGAAAATTCGTCCGATAAAGCGATTTCATCAATATCGAAAATATTCAATCGTTGAATCAACTCAGTGATCGCTCGACGGATATTCTCTTCCTTGCCTTCGATGGCTAATGTCCGATTTTTGCGGATCAATTGCAGATCATACGCTGAAATCCGTTCCGCAATGATTTTTTCATCATTCGCAATCGCTGAATCACCAACATAATAGGTTTGATACAAATCAATGACTTTTAGTGCTTTAGGCGAGGATAATAATAATTCTTCCATCACATTATTTTGCCGCTCTGACGGTAGGACTTCCACAGAAGACACAATTGTTTGATTCGTCTGTGCAATATATTTTTCATAATCCAGTTTGTACCCCCGACCCTTTTCAGACAAAATCAGTGGCCCATTTGGAAACTCGTCATTCATTTTTTTAACCAAGCGGTAGACCGTCTTGGTAGAGGTACTCATTAACTCTGCCAACACTTCAGCAGTAACATAATCTCTTTGCTTTGATAAAAGAAGCGTTAATTTATTCCCTCGATCCATTTGACTAGTCATAGCTCTATCCCCCCTGTATCTTTATCATAAGCGATTATTTTTATTCTGCTTCACTACATAATGTCCCTTGCAGCGGACAAAATGTATTCGGTTACACAAGGTTGTGAGAAAGCTGGGCAACTCCGAGTATTAAGAAATAATTTGAGAAAATAGCTTCTCCTATTTTTTCAAATTTTGGCTTAATATCGTAGGAGTTAGCTTTCGAACACCGTTTATCTAGGTTGTGAAAGAAGCGGTCAGCACTGAGTAATAAGACAGAAAAATCGAAAATGGCTTTTTCGTTTTTGATTTTTTTGGCTTATTATTGAAGTGTTGCTTCTTGAACACCGTTTATCAGGTTGTGAGAAAGCCGTTCCGCCTTACTATTGAAGGTCAGCTTTTTTAACAACCAAATAGTTACATTTTTCGAAGCTAAAGATAACTATATGAAAACATAACATTTTAGCCATTATTTTTAAAGCGAACATCAAAAAAATCCTTTTAAAATGTTTTTGACCAAAGAGTTCATTCCATAGATTTACTCGTGATTTCAACATGAATCACTTGAACAACCTAGTAGATTTAAAATAACTAACAACATTAAATAAGATAACTTATCCTATTCATTATTTACAAATAAGTAAAACAAGCGAGCAAACAAATCACGTAATGTCTCTACTATCGGATATTTGAACTCACCAAATTTATTTAAATAAGCGTCAAAAAAAGACGCTTCGCAAACTGAATTGCGAAACGCCTTGATTGTTTCAATTGAATGGTACTCGATTTCTTTAAAAATCTCCGTCCCATACTGTATTCGTAAGCAAATAAATTCGCAACGACGCCAGCAATTAACGTTTTGAGAATTGTGAAGCTTTACGAGCTTTTTTAAGACCCGGTTTTTTACGTTCAACCATACGTGCGTCACGTGTAAGTAACCCAGCGCGTTTAAGAGCTAAACGGAAGTCAGGATCAACTTCTAGCAATGCACGAGCGATTCCGTGACGGATAGCTCCTGATTGTCCAGCGTAGCCTCCACCGTTTACGTTAACAAATACGTCATATGCGCCTTTTGTTTCAGTAACGCCGAAAGGTTGATTGATAACTTCACGCAAGTCAGCATGTGGAATGTATTCTTCAACATCTTTTTTGTTGATAGTAATTTTACCAGTTCCTGGTACTAAGCGTACGCGAGCAACTGCATTTTTACGACGGCCTGTGCCGATATATTGAACTTGTGCCAATGAAATTCCCTCCTATTAGATTAAGTTTGTGATGTCTAAAACTTCTGGTTGTTGTGCTGCATGTGGATGTTCTGCTCCACCGTATACATTCAATTTTGTAAATTGTTTGCGGCCTAAAGTATTTTTAGGTAGCATGCCTTTTACAGAAGTTTCGATCAAACGACGAGAATTTTTAGCACGCAATGCACCAGCTGAGATTGATTTCAATCCTCCTGGGTAGTTGCTGTGACGGTAATAAATTTTATCAGTCGCTTTTTTACCTGTTAATTTCACTTTATCTGCATTGATAACAATGACGAAATCGCCAGTATCCAAATGAGGGGTGAAAGTTGGTTTATTTTTTCCACGTAGTACAGATGCAACAACTGTTGAAAGACGTCCCAATGGAACATCAGTTGCGTCTACTACATACCATTTACGTTCTACTTCGCCTGGTTTGGCCATATATGTTGTACGCACGTTAGTTTCCTCCAATTTAAGTTCTGATGTTTGACATACACTTCGAGTTTCCGGGGCTCTTTGTGGGGCAAACAATACCATTTAACATATTACCTGCAAATACCGATAATGTCAACGTTTTTCTATACTTTTGAAAAATTAAATTTCTTTTTCATTTTTATCTTTTCATCGTTTTAGTTTCTTTTAGACTAAGAAATTCGTTATGTATAAAAAGTTGTGTATTTACATTATTTTTGAATATTATTTTCATTTTATTTGTTTTTATGTATATTTATTTAATTTATTGATTGCTTTTTTATTTTTATGGTGTTATCATTTGAAACATCTATTTTGAAAACACTTAAAAATAAAGGGGCGATTTTATGAAAGAAAAAATTATATTGGCTTACTCAGGTGGATTAGATACCTCTGTGGCAATCAAATGGTTGGCAAAAGATTATGAGGTGATTGCTTGTTGCCTAGATATCGGTGAAGGCAAAGATACAGCTTTTATTAAAGAAAAAGCACTTCAAGTTGGTGCAATTGCGTCTTATGCCATCGATGCCAAAGAGGAATTTGCTCAAGAATTTGCATTGATCGCGCTACAAGGTCATACGTTTTACGAGCAGTCTTACCCACTGGTTTCTGCGCTTTCTCGCCCCTTGATCGCAAAAAAATTAGTGGAATTAGCTCGAAAAACTGGTGCAACGACGATTGCTCATGGCTGTACAGGAAAAGGCAATGACCAAGTTCGTTTTGAAGTAGCAATCAATGCCTTGGCACCTGAAATGAAAATCATTGCACCGGTTCGTCAATGGCAATGGTCTCGGGAAGAAGAAATCGCCTATGCGAAAGAAAATGATGTGCCGATCCCAGCAGATTTGGAGAATCCATATTCTATCGACCAAAACTTGTGGGGACGTGCTTGTGAGTGTGGTGTGTTAGAGGACCCTTGGGCGACTCCGCCAGCAGGTGCTTATGATATTACGACAGCGTTGGAGTATACACCTGATCAGCCGGATATCATTGAACTCACTTTTGAACAAGGCGTTCCAGTTGCTTTGAATCAAGAAAGTTTACCTTTATCCGAATTGATCTTGTCTTTGAATCAATTAGCCGGCAAGCATGGAATCGGACGGATCGATCATGTGGAGAATCGTCTGGTAGGGATCAAATCGCGGGAAGTGTATGAATGCCCTGGAGCGATCACTTTGATGCAGGCACACAAAGAGCTGGAAGATTTGACCTTCGTTCGTGAATTAGCACATTTCAAACCAATGATCGAGCAACAGTTGAGCCAAATGATTTACGATGGTCTCTGGTTCAATCCATTGACCGATGCGTTGATCTCTTTCTTGAAAGCAACACAGACTGCGGTCAATGGGACTGTCCGTGTCAAACTATTCAAAGGAAATGTCATCGTTGAAGGACGTAAATCAGCCAATAGTCTATATAACGAAGAACTAGCAACGTATACTTCAGCGGATACCTTCGATCAACAAGCTGCTGTCGGTTTTATCAAGCTTTGGGGTCTACCATCGAAAGTCTATGCGGAAGTTCAAACGCAACAACAAACAGCCGTAGGATCAGAGTAGCGAGTAAAGCAATCAAAAGAAAAGTAAGGTAAAAGCTGAGTGCGAACTCAAACAGGACCTTTTACCTGCTTTTCTTTCATTCAAAACATAGGAGGAATCACATGGATAAACTTTGGGGTGGACGGTTTCAAGGAAAAAGTGAACAATGGATCGATGCATTCGGTGCTTCGATCTCCTTTGATCAAAAATTAGCTCAACAAGATATTTTAGGTAGTCTCGCCCATGTGAAAATGTTGGCCCATACTGGGATTTTGTCCGAGGAAGAAGCGCAACAGATCATCGCTGGTTTGGAAAAACTGCAAACACGCTTAACGAATGGCACTTTGCATTTTTCGGTGGAAAATGAAGACATCCACTTGAATATTGAAAAATGCCTGCATGAGGAAATCGGACCTGTTGCCGGGAAACTACATACTGCTCGTAGCCGTAATGACCAAGTCGCAACAGACATGCACTTGTATCTAAAAGATACGGTACTTGAACTGATTGAAAAGCTTCATTCGTTACGTCAAACGTTCGTGGAAAAAGCAGCAGAGCATACGGCTACGATCATGCCAGGATATACTCATCTGCAACACGCCCAACCGATTTCCTTTGGCCATCATCTCTTAGCGTACTATCAGATGTTTACTCGTGACCATGAACGCTTCACAGAAAGCCTGAAACGAATCGATATTTCCACTTTAGGCAGTGCCGCATTGGCAGGTACGACGTTTCCGATTGATCGTTCCTTTGCTGCAAATGAATTAGGCTTTTCTGCTGTTTATGCAAACAGTTTAGACGCCGTTAGTGACCGTGATTTTATTCTGGAGTTTTTAAGTAATGCTTCATTATTGATGATGCACTTGTCCCGTTTTTGTGAAGAAATCATTTTTTGGTGTAGTTACGAATGTCAATACATTGAACTTTCGGATACTTTTTCAACAGGCAGTTCGATCATGCCTCAAAAGAAAAATCCAGATATGGCGGAATTGATACGTGGAAAAACTGGTCGAGTATATGGTAATTTATTTGGTTTACTCACGTTGATGAAAGGTTTGCCTTTAGCTTATAACAAAGATTTCCAAGAAGATAAAGAAGGCATGTTCGATACGAGTGAAACGATTTTAGCTAGTCTCTCGATCATGGAAGGTATGGTCAAAACCATGGAAGTGAACAAAGCCCGAATGTATGCAGCCACGCAAAAAGATTTCTCCAATGCGACTGAGTTAGCCGATTACTTGGCTGCAAAGGGCATCCCCTTCCGTCAAGCACATGAGATTGTCGGTAAACTCGTCTTACATTGTACACAGCAAGGTTGCTCGTTACAAGACCTCCCACTAACAGAATTCCAAGCAATCAGCCCGCTGATCGAATCTGATCTTTACGATACCTTACTTCCAGAAACTGCCGTGAAACGTCGCAATTCATTAGGTGGTACAGGTTTTGACCAGGTAGAAATACAGATTGAGCAAGCACTACATCAGTTGAAAATAGACAAGAACTAAAAGAACATCTTGAGACAATGTTTCCACACGTTATCTCAAGACGTTCTTTTTTGTAGTTTACATTTTTCAAAAATATGCAAAAAAAGTTCAATCTTTCAAGAATAAACATGTCATACTTTAGTTTAAAAAACTTTTTAAAACAGAAAGGAATAATACCTATGACCTTCTTCCCCTTTGTCGATCCCAATCGTCGACCGCAAGCCAAGATCAGAAAAATGACAGAAGAACTCACACAAAAATTTCAAGCAATCGATCCAGATTTGACTTTGATACATAATGATAACTTTATTGATTATGGTCCAGAGGTCTTTCCAAAGCTATCGAAAATTTATTGGGACCCTCGTGTGCCAGATCATCCAATGGAACATTTTGTGTATTCGGAGTATCGGTTGAAATATCAATTTTATACGCTCTATTGTTTTACACCTTATGGCGAACAAATTGATGAACATTACGGAAAAGTAAATCATTCGGATCGAAAAACGCTACAAGCAATTGACGATTTGATATTAACTGTTATTCACACTTATCAAGCAAAAAACTTATCTTACTGGAAGGATTTATTTCCAGAAGAACAATTCCAACAAACAATCGCATCTCATTATCAAAGAACTTCACAGATGATCGGTGAAGGTAAAAAAAGTAGTCGACTAATCACATTCACTGACCCCAAGCATCGACCTTTGGCTGCTGTAGAAAAGAATACGAATTTTCTAGAAACTCAGCTAAATCAATTAGATTCTCGATTAACTGTGACTCATGATGATTCATTTATTGATTTCGGCCCAAAAGATGGACATTTTCTTGCGGAATGTCCATATGATCCTGAAGAAGACGACCCAGACGATGATAGACTGGGTTTATCGGATGAAGAATATGTCATTTGTTATGAAAACACTCCTCTATTTGGGATTTCCCCATATGGATTGAGCTTTGGATATCACGGAGATTTTTTTAATGGGGGGATTCCGATGATAGACTACCTAGGAATAAGAAAGACTCACAATGAAACTATTTTAAAAATTATTTACACGTATAAACTTTATAATATGTATTATTGGCGTGAACAGTATACACCAGAAGATTTCCAAATAAAATCTAAAAAGTTCAAAAAAGATTGGTCCTTAAGTTAATTAAGGACTAATCTTTTTCTATTCAACTGGATAGGCTGTTACAACAGTGACCTTTCCATTTGCTTTAACATTTACGCTGACATTTATACTAAAAACTCCACCAGTTTCTTTCCCAATGAGGTCTTGTCGTCCAGGTACATCTGTAACTTTCTCCTCAATTATACGTTCGACTTCACTCGTAATTTTCTCTGCATTCCAATTATCAGGAAATACGGTAGTCTTCGCACCCTTAAAATTTGTTCCATAACTCACTTTAGCCTCAAAAGGTTTTCCTTCCACCACTATCCCAGTTGGTTCATAAACTACTCCACTGTCTGGACTATAAAAATCAGGATGGCGCGAATGAGCTCCTGATATAATCAATCTCCCATCTCTCCCCGGTCTTACCTCCCCCGCCACATGTCGCAAGGCTTTACGGTTATAGTATTCGGTGGTTGGTAACCTCTCTACCAAGGCTTCATTTGGACAGCCTTTGGTGATTAGAGCCTTTTCCGCTTCCAATACGCGAGCGGCTTCGGCTTCTTCGACTTCAATCGCTGCTAGGATAACTTCTTCGGATTCAACTGCTTGTAAGACAGAAATCATTTCAGACCATGGTAAGCACATGGCGATGAGTAAGACGTCCATTGGTTCGAGCTTCAATTGGGACTGCTTGATGACCCAGTCGGTATTTTCGTAATTTGGTAAGTGCTTCAATACACTACCACCGACTTCAGAAATCGCTGCAATGGTGGTGTCATCTAAACTCTTTGGCAAAGAATTCGTGCGTTCTTCATCAAA